>CAZYNZ010000075.1:0-1524 GCA_964648545.1 uncultured Candidatus Saccharibacteria bacterium | reverse complement strand
AAGGTACCAAGACAGGTACGGCAGATCTAGCCCAAATTAAGCGGACTTGGCGGAACAATCGCCCAGGTGGTGAAACTGGTAGACACGCTGGCTTCAGGAGTCAGTGCCGAAAGGCTTGGGAGTTCGAATCTCCCCCTGGGCACCTATGAAAAATCAACAAGAAGAAAATCTTAAAATCATCCCTCTCGGAGGGCTTGGTGAGGTTGGTCGAAATATGACGCTTCTGGAATATCAAAGGAAGATTTTGATTTTGGACGTAGGTTTCAGGATGCCAGGAGAAGACATGCCCGGCATCGACTACATCGTCCCTAACACGGGGTATCTTAAAGGAAGGCAAAAAGACATCCTGGGCATTGTCTTTACCCACGGCCATTACGATCATATTGGCGCCGTCCCCTATTTGATAGGTAAAATCTGGCATCCGAAATTAAAGATGTTTGCCTCTCCCCTGACCCGGGGAATAATCCTGAGAAGACAGGAAGATTTTGCAAGCCAGCCGCCCCTGGACATCACCGAGATAAAAGACGGTTCAAAAATCAAACTTGATGTCTTTCAGGTTGAATGTTTCCGCCAAAACCACAACATTCCCGATAACCTCGGTTTGTTCATTCAGACTCCCGTGGGAAACATCGTTGACACCTCCGATTTCAAGTTTGACGATAACCCGGTAAACGATTTGCCGACCGATTTCAACAAACTAAGAGCCCTGGCAAAAAGAAAAGTTCTTCTTTTAATGTCGGATTCCACCGGGGCGGAGGAAGAAAACCACTCCCTTTCCGAAAAGACAATTGAAAAGAACCTGGATGACATCTTTCAGAAATCCCACGGCAGGATTATTGCCGCCACTTTTGCCTCTTTGATCAACAGAATCCAGCAGATTATCTATTTGTCCGAAAAATACGGGAGAAAGGTGGCGATTGAAGGCTATTCCATGAAAAGCAACGTGGAAATCACGCGGGCTCTGGGATATCTCAAGATAAAAAAGGGCACGATTGTGAAAACCAAGGAAATAGACAAGTATCCCGATTCGAAAATTACAATTATATGTACCGGCGCCCAGGGAGAAGGCTCCGCAGTGCTAATGAGAATTGCCATAAGAGAACATCCCTTTCTAAAACTTAAAAAGGGAGACGACATTATCCTCTCTTCTTCGGTCATTCCGGGAAACGAAAGAACGGTGCAGATGCTGAAAGACGACATTCTCCGGCAGGGAGCAAGGGTTTTCCATTACAAGATGATGGATATTCATGCCGGAGGCCATGCCCAGGAAGAAGAATTGAAGGAAATGATAAGAATAATGAATCCCAAGTTCTTCATTCCGATTCACGGCCAGTACTCCATGCTGGTTGCCCATGCCGAACTTGCCAAAGAAACGGGAATGCCCGAAAAGAACGTTCTTGTCGTTGAAAACGGGCAGGTAATCAGCCTGAACCAAAAAAGAATTACCATTGAAAAAGACGAGGTTCCCTCAAACTATGTTATGGTTGACGGTCTGGGAATCGGAGACGTGGGAGAAATAGTTTT
>CAZYNZ010000074.1:0-1599 GCA_964648545.1 uncultured Candidatus Saccharibacteria bacterium | reverse complement strand
CGGGATACTTTGGCGCAAAAACCAAGACAGCTGTCATTAATTTCCAAGAAAAGTACGCTTCGGAGATATTAGCTCCTTACGGCTTAAGCTCGGGAACGGGCGAGGTGAGGAAAAGCACCATTGCAAAACTTAACGAACTTTGTGCAGCTCCGAGCAAAGAAACCCTTTCTTTGTCCTTCACTCTGACCACGGTGGACCAGCCGATAATGATCGAAGTGGCTTCTTTAATCAAAAAGCAATGGCAGGAACTGGGCGTTAATCTCGAAATCAAAACGTACGACCTTTCCCCTTTGGAACAGGACATTATAAAACCCCGCAACTATGAAATTCTGCTTTTTGGAGAGGCTCTGGGAGCAGTGCCCGACCCTTTCCCCTTCTGGCATTCCTCTCAGGTGAAAGATCCGGGATTGAACCTGTCTGGCTACGAGAACAAAGAGTGTGATAAACTATTAGAAGAAGCCCGGCAGACGCAGGTCCCAGAAAAAATCAAGGAATCATTGGAAAAATTCCAAAATCTGTTGATTAAAGACCTTTCCGCGATTTTCTTGTACAGGCCGGACTACCTATATATGGTTTCCTCGGAAATAAAGGGCTTGGACATGGAAATGATTACCGATCCCTCGAAAAGGTTTTCCGATGCTGAAAACTGGTTTATAAAGACCAAAAGGGCATGGAAATAAACAAAATAGACAAATCTGACATGAAGAAAGTCATCCTGGGTTTCCCCAGGCAGTTTCAGGCCGGAATAAAAGCGGCGGAGAAAACCGCCTTGAAATCCTACACCTTCTTGACCCCGCCGGAAAACATCATCATCTGCGGCATGGGAGGGTCCGCCCTGCCGGGAGACATTTTAGTAACCTTGAGACCTCTGGACGTTTTCGTCCATAAATCCTACGGCCTTCCTCCTCAGGCGGGAAACGACAGTTTTATTATATGTATATCCTATTCCGGCAATACCGAAGAAACGCTATCCGCTTTCTCCGAAGCCTTGAAGAAAAAACTGCCCCTGGTGGCGATAACCACCGGCGGTAAACTCAAGGAACTTTGCAAGAAAAACAACGTGCCCCTGGCCATTATCCCCTCTCCCTACATTCCTCCCCGTCTGGCCCTGGGAGTGCAGTTTGCGGCTCTCCTCCAGATTCTGGTGAATCACAACTTACTGCCCGAATCACTGATCAAAGAGCTTTTAAAACTCGGCCAATCTCTGAAATCCAAAAAGCTGGAAGATCAGGGAAAGGAACTGGCAAAGAAAATCTACCAGAAAATCCCCATCATCTATGCTCCCAAACAATTCCGGGAGATAGGTCTTATATGGAAGAACAGCCTCAACGAAACCGCCAAGATTCTTGCCGTCTCTAATTATTTTCCGGAATTAAACCACAACGAAACAGTAGGCTTCTGGAAAGTAAACGAAAGACAGATAAGTAACAAAGAATTGCTGGTGATAATTCTCAGGGACCCGGAAGACCATCCCCGCATTTTAAAGCAGATGACGATAACCCAGGACATCATCAAAAAAGAAGGCGTGGAGGTTAAGATCGTCGACATCCAGGGAAAAAGCAAACTGGAAAAGCTTTTCTCCACCGTTCTCTTGGGTTT
>CAZYNZ010000073.1:0-1617 GCA_964648545.1 uncultured Candidatus Saccharibacteria bacterium | reverse complement strand
GGGGAAAGATATCCTGAAACAAAGGACTCTTTCTCATTTTTGGTCACCTCCTTCCAATGCATAATTGTTAAGATAGTGTATCTTAATAAAAAACCGGAAGAAATCAAGCGGCAAACAAAAAATCGCCCTAAGGCGAACTGCTTCCGATATTCTTATAAGAAACTGACCCGTGAAACACGGGTTAGTTTCGGCTGCTTTGGTCGCGGTATGATATTAGATTTTTAATATGCCCCGAGGGACTTACTTTTATCTTTTCCTTTGTGCGGTATTGAACCGCTTGGCCAGTTATAAACTTGTGGCGAATTTTAGGAAGATAACTACCCTCTTAATTCTGCCCTACGTAGGGCTTCTCTCTCCTCCACATATTTTTGAACCTCTTTTATTTTGATTACTCGACCTTTGACACTTATTACTACGCAGGCCGAATAATTTTCTTTCAGGCGGGCTTACCTTACCAGCAGGGTTTCCAGCAGGATGATTAAAGCGCTGAAAACGAGGAAAATCAACAAGGCAACCCACCATTTTATCTTCTTGGTTAGAAAAGACATTATTCCAATAAAGCCCTGGCTTCTCTGACCAATGACTCGATCGGCTTTGCTGGCACCCTGAATCTCTTGGCCAGCTTCCGGGGATCGATGTTCAATACGTCTTTGGCCAGCATCATCCTTTCCGAAACGAAGACGTCTTTCAGGTGACCCCTCAGGGAAGGCAGGACGGTAATCGGATAGACCTTTTCTTTTTCGATCAGATATTCCAAACCCCTGTCTCTGGGAGTTCTCCATCCCAGAAGCTCGATTCCCACGCAGCGGGAATAATTCACGGATCTGCCGGTGAATTTCGTATTGGTAACCATCATCGTCTTCAGCCTGAAATCACGGTATTTATTCGATTTGAAATAAGGACCCCTGGAAATATCCAGAAATCTGGCGTAATTCTCCAGAACGTCTCCCGAATGGACCCTGTCTCCCGCAAGGTTGCGGTATTTGCACTCTCCCACGTACACCGTTTTATCTTTTTCCGCCACAAAATCTATTTCGTAACCACTAATGCAGAAACCCGGCAAGAGCTGGTTTATTTTCACTCTGAAACCGGACTCCCTTAAAACTTCCCCGATGTATTTTTCGAAGGGAAAGCCGGTCGGGCCCAGCCGTCTCATCCCGGATTTGAGGGAAAACTTCAAAGCGGAATTAAAAACATTTTTCGAAAGCAGCTTTCTTATTTTTTCGTGAATGGCAGAAGTTTTAATTCCCGGAAAAGCTTTTCTCTTTACGGTCTCGGCTATTTCCCTGGCCAAAACACGCGAGGCACCCACGCGCCTCGCCGAGTCATACGCTTTCTTGAAAGAAAAAAGTTCCTTTTCTCCTCTTGAATTGATGACGTAAGACTGAGCCATGCTTAAAAAACCAAAGAGCGAGAACTATGTCCCGCTCTTTACCCCCATGTTATGTAGCATTTCAATTACTACTTCCAGGGGGATGCCTCTGATAATGTTGTTATAACTTCCTTCTATCTTTCTGATAAAGGAACTGCTGATGTGCCTCAAGGGGTCGTATCCTAAAGCGTAGGTATTAAAATGAGGATCGCTGTCCAGGTATTGGTTTATCTCTTTCTCGGAGA
>CAZYNZ010000072.1:0-1654 GCA_964648545.1 uncultured Candidatus Saccharibacteria bacterium | reverse complement strand
AATACGAAACTTCTGTCGAGAAGCCCGAGATCGTCGAAGAAATATTCAAAAAGATCGGGTTAATTACCAAGGTTAGCGTGAATAAAACGCGTAAATACTTCGATTGCGGCAAATTCCAAGTGACCCTCGACCAGATAAAGGGATTGGGGAGCTTTATGGAGGTTGAGGCCAAAAAGGATTTCGGAGGAGTGGATAAAACGAGAAAAGCCTGCCAGAAGTTCTTAGATAAATTGAACATTGAATACGAGGTTAAGCGTCTTATGGGTTATCCGAGGATGTTATATTGGAAATCACATAAAAAATAATATGGAAGAAATTGAAGTCAAATTCTTGAATATTGACCCTGAAACGATGGAAAAGAAGCTCAAGGATATCGGAGCCAGGAATGTTTTCGAGAGACTTTACAAAAGGAGAGTTTTTGATTATCCCGATTTGAGGTTCGACAAAAGAGGAGCTTACATTCGGCTGCGTGACGAAGGCGATAAAATCACTCTGACGTTCAAGCAAAGACTGGGAGTGAAAACGCACGACGGAACGACTAATGACGAGGGGATGGAAGAACTGGAGATAAATGTAAACGATTTTGAGCGGACAGCCGAGTTTTTGCGGAAAATCGGGCTGGAGGAAAAATTCTACGAAGAAAACAAAAGAATAAGATACCAATTGGAGGATATTGAATTCGACATAGATTTCTGGCCTCTTCTCGAACCATATTTGGAGATCGAGGCGTCTTCCTGGGAGAAAGTTGAAGAAGCCATAAGGTTATTGGGCCTTAATCCCGAAGATAAAAAGATATTTTCAACATACCAAGTTTATCAGTTAAAAGGGATTGACGAAAAGGATTACAAAATTTTGACTTTTAAAAAAGCGGTGAAAAAATAATCAAAATTTAGGCTTAAATGAAAAAAGTTGTAAAATATAACAAATTAATCAGGGACAGGATTCCGGAAATCATAAAAGGGGCAGGTTGGGTACCAACAGTGAAAGTTTTAAAGAAAAGTGAATTTTTAAATGCCCTCAAAAAGAAAGTTTTTGAAGAATCCGGGGAATTAGTCCAAGCAAAGGATAAAAAGAGGATTATTAATGAAATTGTGGACATTCAGGAATTATTAGATGTTTTAGCGTCAGAGATAAAGATAACAAAGTCTGGAATCAAAAAATTTCAAATTGCCAAAAGAAAAAAGCGCGGAGGCTTCAAAAGGCGCTTATTTCTAATCAAAGAAGAGAGATAACCAAAACTTAGCTTAGCTAAGTTTTATGCTAAATCGGGCTAGGTTCAATGTCGCCGAAAGGGCGGTTTTTTATTGACAAGAAAGATAAAAAGCAGTAAAATTTGAAAATCCTGGTAAATATAAGATGCTAGGATAATTTGCTCTTTAGGGAGGTAAATACTTGAGAAATAGAGTGGTAACGGCAATGGCGAAAATAAAAGACAATGGCTGTATTGAGATGCTGCAAGGATGCCCGAGTGTAGAAGAAAGGCATAAAAAACTGGCGGAGCTTCTGCCTGAAATCTCAGAGTGGGACATTCCGATAGCCAGGCAGCAATTATTTTTCCACATTCATTACGCGTTCAACGTTGATCTCGGCGTCTGCGAACATTTCCTGCTTGATGATCACAGGCAGTATTGCCGGTTCGACGGGGAAAAGAATG
>CAZYNZ010000071.1:0-1672 GCA_964648545.1 uncultured Candidatus Saccharibacteria bacterium | reverse complement strand
ATATGTAAAATATAAGTATTATCACTATGGCATCATTTTTTGAAAAATTGAAAAAGGGAATGGGGATCGAAGAAAGCGAACTTTCTTCTCCTTCCCAAACTTCAGTGGAGGGGGAAGAAGAATCTGAGGAAACGGTAAAGAAGGCTCCGCGAAGGAAAAGAATTTCCGTTTCCCAGAAAGAAACCGCAAAGAAGCCCAAAAAACTGGAGATTAAAATACCGGAACCGGAAGAAGAGGAAGAGGAAAAGTCCATCGAAACAGAAGAAGAGGCGAAGGGAACAGAGTCCCCTTCTTCATCTTCGATAAGAGAAGAAATATTAATGGAAAAAGTCGGAGAAAAAACAAAGGAAGTCTGGGAAAAAGAAAAAGAGGAAAAAGAAAAGTGGCCGTCTTTCTCCGGAGAAGCCGAGGGCCAACTGGCGATCGATGTTTATCAGACCGAGAGCGATCTAGTGGTCCAGTCGGCCATTGCCGGAGTGAGGCCGGAGAATTTGGACATCGCCCTGGAAAAAGACATTCTAACCATAAAGGGATTGAGGGAAAAACCGTTTAACGAGGAAGGCGATTACTTTTCCCAAGAATGTTATTGGGGTCCCTTTTCAAGAGAAATAATACTGCCTGCCGAGGTCGATCCCAACCAGGCGACGGCTAAAATGAAAGAGGGCGTTCTGACCATCAGAATACCTAAAATCCTGAGGGAAAAGAAAAGAAAAGTCGTAGTTACCAGTTAAAGAAAATTAAAGCCGCCTGAAAGGGCGGTTTTTAGTTTGTGTCGGGGGAGAGACTCGAACTCTCAAGGGTCGCCCCACCGGCTCCTAAGGCCGGCGCGTCTGCCAATTCCGCCACCCCGACGTTTAAAGTCTATTAAATTTTATCTTTATCCCCTTAAAAAATCAACACCGCCCCCACGCCAAAATTCGGCGTAAGGGCGGCTAAATCGTCTAATTGAACCATCCGTTTACATTCCGGATATCAACCTGACCAAAGCGGGAACAGCCTTTGACAAGAGGCCGACTACCAAACCGATGGCAGCATACATTATGTAATTTCTTCCCGAAGTTACCTTTTCCGGAGCTCCAGAAGACATTAACAAAGTCATTGCTCCCACGATCACGAATATACCTGCCAATCCTACCAGAATTACGAATATCCAGTCGGTGATGCTGTACATCGTGTTCATTAAGCAGAACATTCCCCATCTCGGTCCCGAATCAGTACAATAAGGTCCGGCTCCGCATTCTGCCGCAGAGGCAGCATTGGATGCCGCTACCGAATCAGCGGCGCAGGAAACTCCTTCGAGTTCAATCGCTCTTTTTAAGACGCAGCATTCTTTCGGCGCCTCTTGGGCCGAAACAACCAAGGGAACCAAAAGTATTCCCAGAAATCCGATTAAAGTTAAAGCAGAAACAATTTTTCTCATGAGAAATTTAATTTACGAAACTAAAAACTTTCTTCGACCTTTTAAATATTTAAATTATTGGCCAACTGCTAATTTAACGATCGCCGGAACAGCTCGGGCCAAAAGTCCGACCACCAAACCGATGGCAGCCCACATTATGTAACTCCTTCCTGAGGAGAGCTTCGAAGGGTCTCCAGCAGACATCAAAAGGGTCATGGCTCCGATGATCACAAAAACACTCGCCAAACCTACCAGAATCACGAATATCCAGTC
>CAZYNZ010000070.1:0-1708 GCA_964648545.1 uncultured Candidatus Saccharibacteria bacterium | reverse complement strand
ACCGCCTAATTCATCCTTTATTATCACTTCTATGGGCTGGACTTTTTCGCCGGCCATCATGTCTTTCCAAGTATTTCTATATTTCGTAGCCAAGCTTTGCTGTCCATCCCTCTTTATCGTCGCGCTTTTCATCATCGTCTCCAATTCTTCCCTTTCTTTTCTGATCGCTAAATTTCTTTTTTCTCTAGCCTCCAAAGTTTCTTTTGTCGCTCCGGTTCTCCTTGCCTCAGTCAACCAGTTTTCGCCTTCTTTTTCAATTCCCTTTAATTGGACAACCCTCTTCTCCCCCGAAGCGATTATGTTATCAAATTCTTTTATTCCTCTTTCTGTTCCTCCAATGTAACGTTCAACAACTCGTATTCCTTCAGGTAACTGCGCAAACTGCTTCTCAGTTTCTTTTCTTCTAGTGATGGTTTGTTTCAACTCTGTTTGAGCTTTTTGTTTCGCTGCATGATAAAGATTGGGAATTCTTTGTTTTAGATCGTTTTCTTTTTCTCGGAGTTCCACAATCTGAACCGCTAAAGGCTGTTCTCCGGATTTTGGCGATGGAGCAAATTCTCCGATCCCTCTTCGTTTGAGCTCTCGGTTAATTTTATCCAATTCTATCTGAGCTTCTGCTTTATTCTGGTAATCAGCATCTTTTCTTTGTTCTGGATTGGTTTTTTCAAACTGTTCTATTGTTCTCTCGTGATCCTGTTTCGCGCCAGCCAGGTCGATAAAGTCTGTTCCTCGAAGTTTCAATTCCTTGTCGATTTTGCCTATTTCTGCATTAATAGCTCCTCTTTTCTTTCCGCCCACGGTTTGTAATTGGTTCTGTAAAAGACCCTTCTTCTCTCTAAGCTGCTCTTCGGATTTACCCAAGTCTCTTTCTTCCACCATATTATCAACCTGCCACGCTTTTAAGTTATCGATTGCTCCCAATCCCAAACCGCGGGCAGCAGTACTTGTTGACCAGCGGAGAATATCTTCTCTGCCATTTTTAAGAAACCATTCGGCTCCCCTCCCTTTAATGTAGTTCCAGATGGGATCACGCTGCTTCTTTTTAAGACGAAGCATTTGAGGAACCAGCTGAGAATCACCTCTGAGCATAATTTCATTGATCACATTCCGGCCCATCTCAGTGTCGGGATTAAGATTTTCTTCGGCGATAATTTCATCGGCAAAGTCCTGGGTTTTAATCTTATCCCAAATCTTTGCTTGATTTTCTTTACTCACTCCCAGCTGATCCATTCTTCCCAGGAATGCCTTTTCAAACAGTCTTCTGTGCGGGGTACCTCTGGCCTCAGCTATCTTATAAGCCTTGGCAACGTCTTTCCAATTTAATTTACCTGCGTCTACCGCATCAATAATGTCGTCGGTATCGCCATTCTTAATGGTTCCTTTAAGGTAGCCGACGAAAGAATTCATATCGCCTCTCATCAGGGCCTTCCTGGCATCGTTAATATTAATTGCCGAATTTTTGTTTGCCGCTTTCTTTTCTGCTTCGGCGATTTGGACCTCGTCACGCGCCGCGATTCTGGAAGAGATTTCTTGTCCTCCTATTTCCAGCCCTCTACCCATTTGTCTGGCGCCAAATCTGGCAATCTGTGAAACTCCGGTATATTTGCCGGCTCTTGCCCAGAATCCCTTACCCGCTAACGGCTTTTCCCCTAATCCTCTTAACCTTTCTCCCCATTTCTCCACGGTCGGGCTGATTTTTCTTCCCAAA
>CAZYNZ010000069.1:0-1738 GCA_964648545.1 uncultured Candidatus Saccharibacteria bacterium | reverse complement strand
TTCACAGGCACCCGCGCTACCATTGCGCCACCGCGGAATATATTTAATTTTACAGATTTTAAAAGAAAAATCAATAGCCTTTCAGCTTCTTTAAGGATCCATGGTCTCTTATTCTTTCCAAGGCCTTCGCCTCAATCTGACGGATTCTTTCCCTGGTGACCCCGAACTCCTTCCCTACTTCCTCTAAGGTATGGGTTACTCCGTCTTCCAACCCGAATCTCATTGCCAGAATCTTCTGTTCTCTGGGCGTAAGATCGATCAAGATTTCTTTCAATCTTTCACGAAGAAGAGTACGGCCCGCTTCCTGAGAAGGTGGCGTAGTTTTTTCATCCTCGATAAACTCCGCCAGGATTGAGTCTTCTTCGTCATCCCCGACCGGAGTTTCCAAGGAAACCGTTTCCTGGGCGATTTTCTGTATATGATGCACTTTAGCTACCTCAATCCCCATTTCGGCTGCAATCTCCTCGGGTAAAGGTTCTCTGCCCAAATCCTGCAGAAGCCGTCTTCTTACCTGGGTGTATTTGGAAATCGTTTCCACCATGTGAACGGGAATCCTGATGGTCCTGGCCTGGTCGGCCAGAGCCCTGGTTATGGCTTGCCGTATCCACCAGGTGGCGTAAGTCGAAAATTTGTATCCTCTTCTCCAGTCGAACTTTTCTACCGCCCTGAACAATCCGAGGTTCCCTTCCTGAATCAAATCCAGCAAAGTTAAGTTGGGTGACCGGCCGACGTATCTCTTGGCAATGGAAACCACCAGTCTTAAATTGGCTTTGGCCAGTTTTTTCTTCGCCTCATCGTCCCCTTTTTCAATCTTTTTTGCCAATTCTTTTTCTTCGGCAGCCGTCAGAAAAGCCACCTGCCCGATTTCCTTGAGATACATCTGCACGGGATCGATTCTCGCTTCGGCCTCTCTTACTTTCTTTTTGGTTTCCTCTTCGAAAGACAAAAAGTCCTTTGTTTCCTTTACTTCAATACCCTCTCTCTCTAGTTTTTCATAGAGATCTTCCAAACCATGAAGGTCGTTTTGTATTTCGGGAAAGAAGTAAAGTATTTCAGAATAGGTAATGAACCCGCGCTCTCTGGCCTTCTGCATCAACTGTTCTGTTTTTTCCGGAAAGAAAACTTTCTTCGGTCTCCCGCCTGTTTTTTTAACCCTTCTTTTCTTTTTTCTCTTAACGGTTTTCTTTCCCCCTGATTTTACGGGCTTCTTTCTTACGGTTTTCTTTTTCGCCACCTTCTTTCTCGGTGTTTTCTTTTTGGGTCTTTTCTTTATTTTTTTTATATTTTTAATCATAAAATTCCAAGCTGACTGGCGACGTCTTTAAATTGACTGGTTAACTCACTTACCTTTTTTCTGTCTTTTTCTTCCTCGGCTTTTTTTATTTCTTTTGAAATTTGGTCAAGTTTGTTTTTTATTTCCAAACATTTGATTTCCTTCAGGCAATTATTAATCTCCGGCGCTATGTCCTTTTCCTCTATTTCTTCGACCTCTGCCCGCAGGCAGAGATAATTGAAAAAATCCGATTCCGGAGTCTCCCGCTTTCTTAATTTTACTAATATTTCCTGGGTTTGGGGAGAAAAAAGAAACGAAATTTTCTCGTCGATAATTTCAATATTCTGGGGCGTCTTAATAATCAGGGCGATCAGGCTTTCTTCCAGCAGTTCCTTTCTGGTTTTTTGCGGCAGGTTTTCAATCTCTTCCGGTTCCAGTCCGTAAGCATCGGAATACCCTTCTATT
>CAZYNZ010000068.1:0-1804 GCA_964648545.1 uncultured Candidatus Saccharibacteria bacterium | reverse complement strand
AACGTTAATTTCTGGTTTGAATTCGTTGAAGGAGAGTCAATGGTCATCCAGTTGGATTTGCTGGGGATTGCGGTTTCCACCGGTTCGGCTTGTTCCTCGGTAAAATTAGAGCCAAGCCATGTTTTATTGGCAATCGGCTTGAAACACCAGGAAGCCCACGGGTCCCTGAGAATAACTTTGGGGAAGCGGACGACCGAATCGGAAGTTAACTATCTAATAAAGGTCCTGCCGGGAATTATTAAAAATCTGAGAAAAATTTCAGGAGCAGAGCAATTACAATGAAACCCTATTATTCAAAAGAAGTAATCAAAAGATTCACCAATCCAAAGAATTTTGGAGAGATTAAAAATGCTGATGCGGTGGGCCGCGTCGGCAATCCTAGGTGTGGAGATATAATGAAATTGTATATCAAAGTGGAAAAGAAAGGAGGAAAAGAAATTATTAAAGATATTAAGTTCCATACTTTAGGATGCGCCGCCGCCATAGCCACCTCGGACATGGCTTGTGATTTGGTTAAAGGCAAGACGCTCAAAGAAGCCTTGAAGATTGATTATAAAAAAATAGTTAAAGAATTGGGGGATTTACCGCCGATAAAAATCCACTGTTCGGTTCTAGCCAGAGAAGGCCTTAAAGCGACGGTGGAGAATTATTATGCGAAAAGAAAAGGCCAAAAGAAATAAAGTGGTGGTGGCAATGTCGGGCGGAGTAGATTCTTCAGTAGCAGCTGCTTTGTTAAAAAGAGCGGGCTTTGATGTTATGGGCGCCTTTATGAAACTTAATAATTTTTCATCGGAATCCGAGACAAGGGCAAGGCGAGTGGCAAGAATTTTAGATATCCCTTTCCACGTTTTTAATTTTGAAAAAGAATTTAAAAAAAGAATTGTCGATTATTTTTTGAAAGAAAATAAAAAGGGATTAACTCCTAACCCCTGTGTGGTCTGCAATAAAGAAATAAAATTCGGGCTTCTATTGGAAAAAGCCTTAAAACTAGACGCTGATTTTATAGCAACCGGCCATTACGTCCGTATTATTAAGGATTCGTCCAAACAAGCCTATAAATTGCGCATGGGGCGGGACAAAGAGAAGGATCAGTCGTATTTTCTTTGGAAATTGAGTCAAAGACAGTTAAAACGGATTTTGTTCCCGGTGGGAAATTACGAAAGATCGGAAGTAGAAAAACTGGCAAAGAAGTTTAAGCTGCCCTTTTCCGGGGTCAGGAAGTCCCAGGAAATATGTTTTATTCCCAAGACCATTGAGGATTTTTTAAAACGCCATTTTAAATCAAAACCGGGAGAAATTGTTACTGAAGAAGGCAAAACAATCGGGAAACATCAAGGTTTATGGTTTTACACCATCGGCCAGAGAAAAGGGATTGGCTTACCTCAGGGACCTTATTATGTTTTGGACAAAGATTTGAAAAAGAATATTTTAATCGTCACTAAAAACGAAAAAGATTTGTATAAAAAAGAACTGGTCGTAAAAAACGTTAACTGGATTTCCGGGAAGAAGCCCAAATTACCATTAAAGGCGACAGTAAAAATCAGATATCGCCACAATGCGGTTCCCTCTACCATATATCCTGCATACAAAATAGTCTTTAATAAACTCCAGCGAGCCGTAACCCCCGGTCAGTCAGCCGTTTTTTACCGGGGACAGGAAATTGTCGGCGGGGGAATAATTTGCTAAAATAGGATTACGGTTAAAGGTTAATTTTGATAAATATTAATTAGTAGGTAAAAATTTATGCAAGAAGATTTAAAAGGAAAAGTAGCAATTATTACGGGCGCCAGAAGGGGAATGGGAA
>CAZYNZ010000067.1:0-1867 GCA_964648545.1 uncultured Candidatus Saccharibacteria bacterium | reverse complement strand
TAAATATCCACTTCTATTTCGTAGGGAACGGCGGGCATAAGAGTCATAACCACATCTTGGAGCACGGGTTGAACCAATTCCCCCACCCTCTTTTTAATCGTAATGACCTGTCCTTCAAGCGGTGAGCGCAGATAAGAATCCTGTGTTTGGCTTTCCAAAACCAGAACCTGGGAATGGGCCTGCTCAACCTGAGCCTGATAATATTCCACGTCTTCTTGCCTCGGAGATGCGGTCGTCAAGGCAAGATCATCCTGAGCTGCCTGAAGGTTGCCTTCGGCCGCCTCAACCGCCAGCCTGTAGGAAATAATCGACTGCTGGGAATTCGTAACGCTGGTCAATGATGTGTTGATGTATGACTGATGAGTTTCCAGTAAGGTTTTATCTGTGCCTGAAACAACGCTTCGATAAAGAGGAGCTTCACATGACTCCCGAATAGTGTTCAAAGATACGGAAATCTGGGATAGATTGCTCTTAACCTGACTCAAGGCCTGATCGGTGTTTTCAAAAGTGAAAGTCGCCTGGGCTTGATCCAAATAAGATTTAATCTGCAGAACCGAACTCTCTATTTTTTCCTTGCTTTCTTTAACTCTTATCCCTTCTTGGTCGCTGCTGAAAAAATAAGTCCTCTGGAGAGTGCTTATAAAATTCTGGGCGTTGTACGCGTATAAATAAGCGCCACTCAAAACGTTAAGAGAATCCTCGTAAGCGTCCTGGAGGTTCTGATTTGCCGTATTCAAAGCCACCAGTTTATTCTGCACCCCTGTCTGGACGATTTTAATTTCTTCTGCGGTTGCCCCGGCCAGCAATTTATTCAACTGAGACTGCACTAAAGAAAGAGCGGCTTTGGCTTCCTGAAGCTGTATTGAAAGCTGACTGTTGTCCAATTTGGCCAGAACGTCTCCCGCTTTCACGTCCTCCCCGACAACCACGAAGATCCTTTCTATTCTGCCGGCATTTTTGAAGGTGAGGTTTATTTTATCCCCTTTTTGGACCTGGCCGGTTTCCGTTATTTCCTGGGTTACATTTCCCCTGACTACTTCGGCCAGGGTATATTCCGTCTTTTTTTCTTTGAAAAAGGTCTGATACAAGGCCACCGCCAAAATTGCGACGATGATGACAGAAACTATGATTTTTTTATTTGACATATATTATTTTATTTTATTAGTTTATCTTAAATAAAATTCGGTGCCAGTCGTCATACGCAATGATTCCCTGGGCAAGCAGGCCCAGGAAAAAACCGAAAAGAAAAGTTAAAAACAAAGCCGGCAGCCTGAATTTCTTCCTGATGAAAAAGAAAAGGAAAAACAAAAGCGCCAAAGAAAGCAGCCAGTGATGGAGATGCAATTGCCAAGTGCCCAAACTTAAAATCAGAGAGTCGATCAACCCCTGTCCGCCCGTTTGGTGGCCGCCGAAAAGATAACCGGCAAAATAGCCTATTGATGACCCGCTTAAAAAACCGAGTGATGTATCCATAAGTCTGCGGGGACGCTAGGATTCGAACCTAGAACAGAAATTTTGGAGATTCCTATGATAGCCATTTCACCACGTCCCCAATTTGTTGAAGATCATCCTCAACAGACTATCTTTTGCCCTCTTTATGGACCGTATTCTTTTTGCACCATTTGCAGAACTTCTTGAATTCCAACTTTCGCTCAGCGTTGCTCTGTTTTGATTTGCGAGTGTAGTAGTTTATTCTTTTGCAATCCTGGCACTGAAGTTTTGTAAACGGTTTCTTTTTTGTTGCCATATGTTTTTTTGTTTATTATCTGGTAAGGCGATGAAGATAATCTTCATCTTCTCACTTCGTTGCGACTCGTGAGCCTGAGGCCGGGATTGAACCGGCGACCTCGTCTTTACCAAAGACGTG
>CAZYNZ010000066.1:0-1905 GCA_964648545.1 uncultured Candidatus Saccharibacteria bacterium | reverse complement strand
AAAATCTTGACATAACTTTAAATTTATGATAACCTAATACATCAAGTGTTCTTTTAATTTTTCTATATTTATTAATTTTATTTATAGATATACAAGGCTAAAGTAGCCGTAACGTAGTACAAACAATCTTAGAGAGGAGAAGCACGATGGATCAGAATCTAAGAAGACTTATGGGAAGAATCGCCGCAGAACTCAATTTGCCCCCCGGTCTTGCAGAAGCCATTATGAACAGAGAAGGAGGATTCCTGGACGAAGACTTCGATTCGTTTCCCGGCATTCCTCTGCCGTTCGGTATGCCTACGACGGGGGATAGAATCACTGTCGTCATCGGTATCGACAGAAGCACCGGCGAGGCAACAATAATGGGACGGAAAACCGGCTCGATTATTTCCAAAATCCCGGTCGAGCAGTTCTCGGATGGAGAAATCAGAGAAACCGTTACCCGCCAGCGCGAAACCGAAAATGAGATCAAAGAGGCAGAAAAGGAAAGAGGCAAGCTTTTATCAAGAATTCCCGATGACGAAAGCTTCTGCGCTTTTGAACTCTGTAACATACGCGATGCCATTCGCAATGGATTCCCTTTCATCATAAACGCAGATCAAATCAAAATCGTGGAAGAAGACACTCTTCTCCGCCTGTGGATGGACGGCGAAATCTCTGGCGCGTCAGTCAATTCGGAATTTGGCAAGGATATTATCAACCGGCAGAAAAAACTGGCCGAGGCGGAAGCAACTCTCATCGCCAATAAAGAACGCCTGGCGAAGTTGAATCATCTCATTGAGAGAAAAAGCAACTTCCTGCCGATTCTGAAGGAAAGAATAAGTTACCTTGTCGAAAACGCGCTCAAAGACGATGAAACATTCATTACCGTGAGCAGCGAAAACGACCAGCCGGTTATTGTCGTCCAAGCACAAATCGACGAAACCTTCAACGAACTGCCGGATGATCTGAAAAAAATGATTATCCTCGATATACTCTCCGGGGAGAACGAGTTCCCTGAAGAAATTCAGAAAGCCCTCGGAATCGCCGGGACTGTCAAGGCGGCACAGGCCATTCTCGAACCCGAAAAGCAAATTTCGGGCAAGGACAAGAAACAGATTCCGGACAAGAAGGAGGAAAAGAAAAAATAATTTCCCCCTGATCTCCGAATAAATCAACAAAAGACCAATCCTAGAATAATCTAGGATTGGTCTATTTTTTTAATCCCGAGCGCTCGGGATTGACTTTAGGCTAGGGTTATGCTTAACTATAGGATAAAATAATTTGCACATATTCATATTAACAACAAGGAGGAAAGCATGAGGGGAATTGCTGGAGAATCAATAAACGAGTTTCTGGATGTGGCGGAAACGGTGATGGAAAGATTCTTGGCCTTACCGGAAAATCCCGATAAGACAAGGACAGGTGGATATCTCGCCGTCATAGACAAAAACGGGAAAATGAGAATGGTGGTTGAGCTTAGCGTTGCCCAACCTGAAAAAGCTGACAAATATTTCAGACTTTGTCAGGAAAAAGCCAGGCGCCTGTTTGCCCACGCAACCAAGGGACATTTCAGCAGCTGGCAAACTCGCAATACCGAGAACGGCCAATACGGCGGAGGTGTTGCGGCGCCAAGTGATTCAGGAGGAGTTGAAGCCGGAAAGGGAATGGTTGGCGCGATATCAGGCCTGGTTGAACATGGCGATGAAACGGTTACGTTAGTAATCTGGATGGTGTTCCGCTGGCTTGTCCTCGGAGACGCCGAAAAAATCATAGCCCATAGCGGAAATGAACTTTTTCACCCCCTACTTAACGCCTGCAACGATCTTTTTGATCGCTAAATCTAAGAGGGACAAACTCTAAAATACGAAAAAGACCAATCCTATTAACATTCTAGGGTTGGTCTATTTTTTTATTTGCTAAAAA
>CAZYNZ010000065.1:0-1910 GCA_964648545.1 uncultured Candidatus Saccharibacteria bacterium | reverse complement strand
ACATCCAGAGACTGGATTTCTTAAACGGATTCTATCTCCGCCAGAAATCAAAAGAGAAACTGATCGAGCTCTGTCTTCCTTATCTCATGGAAGCAGGCTTCCTTGAGAAGATCAGAGAAACGCCTGAGGGACTCAATCTTCCGGAGAACTCCAAGGGAACTGAAAAGATAGGAATGTTCAAAGAGGAAGAAAAAGGCGAATACAAAATAAAAGAAACGGGTGAGGAAATTTCGACTGAAACTCTGGAGAAAATCGTTTTGATCTACCAGGAAAGGCTTAAGAAGCTTTCGGAAATTACGGAATTGACTGACTTCTTCTTTAAAGAAAAGCTGAATTATGATAAAGATTTATTAAGGTGGAAAGAAATGACGGACAAAGAGGTCAAAGAGATTTTAGAAAAACTGGAAAAGATATTGTCCAAAATAAAAAACGAGTGGAACAAAGAAAACCTTGAAAGTGTATTGATGGCCGAAGCGGAAAAAATAGGGGATAAGGGAAAACTTCTCTGGCCCCTGAGGGTGGCCTTAACGGGCAAGCAATCTTCGGCCGGTCCCTTCGACATAGCCGGCGTCTTGGGAAAAGAAAAAACGATAAAAAGAATAAAGGAAGCGATAAAATTCATCAAATGAAAAAAATAATTTCCATTTTAATTTTTTCAATGATTTTGCTGCCAAGTTTTTCTTATGGCCAGGAATCGCAATTGTCTCCGCCGGGAACACTGGACGAGGCAAAACAGATAGGGGAGAAGGCCCTGGAAGTCGGAGAAAAGGAGCTGCCCGGCATCATCCAGAGAGTCTGGCAGGAAGAGGTGATGCCCATCTGGCAGAAAATGTTCGACTGGTTCAAGGAGAACTGGTGGCCGAAGATAACTGGCTGGTTTAAGAAAATAATACAGCCGGAAATCGACAAGAGAAAACCGTTGATCGAGGAAGAATTCCAAAAAGAGAAAGAAGAAATGAGAGAAGAAGTAAAAAGCGAGTTGCCGAAAGTCGGGCAATCGCTTTGGGAAAAATTTAAAGAATTGATAAAATAAGGTTTCTGTACTTCCTTATATTTTAATTTCGTGTTTTTTGATAAATTCCGGAGCCCTGTTCGGAATTTTTTCTTTGGCAGCGAATAAAGAGAAGCTGAAAAAGGTGCTTTTGCTCCTGGTGGGCCTGTCTGCTTCATCTATTTAATCTCTGAAGCAAGGTAAGAGCTATCCGATACGGTGCTTTTTACCTTTATTTTGGGCTCTTTTGTCATTTTTTACCTTATTGAGAAGATATTCCACTGGCGGCACTGCCATAATGACCAGTGTGACGTTCATATGTTCGGCTACATCAATCTGGTAGGGGACAGTATCCATAATTTCATCGACGGCTTAATCATTGCCACCACTTTTCTGATGGACGTCTTCAAAAAATGTTGTTTAATTTTATTGTGCGACATTTAATAGGGTGTTGTGCTGCCGGGGCAGGGAACCCGGTTTTTTTGTGGATTACTTTTCTTGACAATAAAGTTAGGTGATTTATTATGAAAGTAGTGGTGGGAAGAGTTGGCATCTAACCTCCTCAATATCCGGCCCCTCTTGGCGGATCCGTGGGGAAGTCTCAGTCGTTGAAGGGAACAGGCGGTTTGCATCACCTCCTAACCTTGAAGAATCTATGGCGCGGCGTTTCACACAGTAAGCTTTGCCAACCCTTCCCATCCACCAGCTCTTTTTACAGCTCTTTTTATCCAACATCATACTACAACCAGTTTGTGGTTTATAGGAGAGGTTATACCAACCTCTCCTCTCGTTTTTTAGAGAACAATTACTTGGAGGGGAGTGCTTGACAGGCCTTTTTGGCCTGATATTATGGATATAGACAACGTCGTACAATGTTAGTAAAACGACGCTTAAGATAGGGCTTTTAAGGCCCTCCCCT
>CAZYNZ010000064.1:0-1964 GCA_964648545.1 uncultured Candidatus Saccharibacteria bacterium | reverse complement strand
ACAAAGAGGCCGTTAAGGTTGCCGGGGAAATCCAGAAGATTGATTCCAAAAGCGCCAAATGGATTGCTCAAGATGCAATCAGGGAATTAGTTAGTCCTGCGGTTCAAAAAAGGCTATAATAAAATAAGATGCGCTGGTTTTTAAGATCAAAAATTCATAAAGCTAAGGTGACAGATACGGATTTGAATTATGTGGGAAGCATCGGCATAGATAAGGCATTAATGGAAAAAGTTGGCATTTTGCCCGGAGAGAAAATCTTAATAGTAGATAACACCAACGGACAGAGGCTGGAAACCTACGCGATAGAAGAAGAGGAAAATTCCGGTAAAGTGGTTATTTACGGAGCCGCCTCGCGCTTAATCAAAAAGGGGGATGAAATAATTATTATGGGGTTTGAGTTGACCGACGGGAAAGTCGAGGTGAAAAACATTCTCGTCGATGAAAATAATAGATTCGTAAAATTTTTATGAATTTGAAAACTTTTATTCTTTTGTTGGTCGTCATAATTATCGCCACGGCAGGGGCTTATCTTGTAATCAAAAATCCTGCTTGCATTTTCGGACCGCAGGAAGAGACGGAAAACATTCCTGATAAAAGCGAACTCATCCGGCTTGATACTCCTCAGCCCAATGAAACAATAACAAGCCCTCTGACCGTAAAAGGAGAAGCGAGGGGCTACTGGTTTTTCGAGGCCGATTTCCCGGTAAAATTACTGAACGCGAAAGGAGAAGTGATAGCTATTGCCATAGCTCAGGCTAAATCAGACTGGATGACAGAGGATTTCGTGCCTTTTGAGGCGACTCTGGAATTTCAGTCTCCCGGCAGTGAAAAGGGAACCCTGGTTCTGGAAAAAGACAATCCTTCCGATCTGCCGGAGAACGCAGACGAACTGATAATTCCGGTAACCTTCGAGACTGCCACCAGGACCGTGAAGTTGTATTATTACAATCAGGAGCTGGACGAAGACGAGTCTGGCAATATTTCCTGCAGCAGGGCGGGGCTGGTGCCGCTGGAAAGGGAAATCCCCCTGACCAAGACTCCCATGCAAGACGCAATCCAGCTTTTGCTTCAGGGCGAATTAACGAAAGCGGAAAGGGCTAGTGGTATTACCACGGAATATCCCCTGGAAGGGTTTTCGCTAAAAGGAGCCTCGCTCAATGACGGTGTTTTGACGCTTGAGTTCAGCGACCTGAACAACAGGACCGGAGGCGGTTCCTGCAGAGTCGGGATATTATGGTTTCAGATCGAGGCCACGGCCAAACAATTCCCGGAAGTCGAACAGGTGAGGTTCATTCCCGAAGAACTTTTCCAGCCATGAAACCGGGAGTAGATTACATTGGCGTAGGCTGCGGAGCTTTGATCATCAACGATAAAGACGAAACTCTTTTGGTAAAAAGAGGAATCAACAGTAAGAACGAGGTTGGTGTCTGGTCAAAACCCGGAGGAGCGGTTGAATTTGGCGAAAGGGTGGAAGATGCCGTTAAGAGGGAGATAAAAGAAGAACTGGACGTGGACATTGAATTGACCAAGTTCCTGAGTTTCACCAACCACATAATAAACTCGGAAAATCAGCATTGGGTGACTTTCAATTATCTGGCGAAAATAATAAAAGGGGAGCCGAAGATAATGGAACCGGAGAAAATCGCGGAAATAAAATGGTTTAACCTGAGAAGCCTTCCCGAGAAACTGAGCCAAACCACTTTAGAACCAATTAAGGATTATTTAGAATCAATTTCTTAAACGGTCGACGCATATAAACATAAATTAATTAAAAGATATGAAAGGTTACGTAACAAACATAGAAGGGGATACTTTGGGAAACGACAATTTCCGCAAAGTCCTCTACACAGCAAAACACAGCCAGCTGGTGTTAATGAGCTTAAAGCCCAAAGAAGAGATCGGCATGGAAGTTCATCCCGACAACGACCAGTTTTTCCGTTTTGAGAAAGGAGAAGGAAAGTGCA
>CAZYNZ010000063.1:0-2038 GCA_964648545.1 uncultured Candidatus Saccharibacteria bacterium | reverse complement strand
TCTTCAAACTTGTCCCAATTAGAAATCAACTCAGGGTCGCTGAGTTGATTGAGAAGTTCTTGGTACTCTTTTTTTACGGCTTCAAGTTCCAACATGAAAATACAGGGTTATTTCTTTCTTTTCTTCATTTCTTCCTTCCTTGCCAGTCTTTTCCTGAATTTTTGAACCTGGCCCATAGTGTCCAGCATTTTTTCTTTTCCGGTATAAAATGGATGGCACTGAGAGCAGATTTCAACCTCGATCAATTCCTTGCTGGCTCCAACTGTAAAAGTATTGCCGCAGGCGCATTGCGCCTTGGCATTCTCGTAATATTTAGGATGTATGTCTTGTTTTGGCATATATCTTATTATAATAATTTTTAACAAGAAAGCAAGAGGGTATTGTCTTGTTTTGTTTTTTGTGGTATATAAAAAAATATGGCGAAAACAAAGGTTTCAGAAAAAGATTTTAAAATTGATGCCGAGGAAATGGCTCAGGCCGGTCTTCATTTCGGCCACAAAACTTCGAAAATTCATCCCAGGATGAAGCCTTATTTGTTCGGTGCAAGAAACGGCGTTCATCTCATTGATCTTGAAAAAACGGCAGAAAAACTGAAGGAGGCCTTGAAGTTCATTCAGGAATTAATTTCAGAAGGAAAAACCTTGATTCTCATCGGAACCAAGATTCAGGTGAAAGAGGCGGTAAAGAACACGGCCGAAGAATGCGGCCTTCCCTATGTTGCTGAGCGCTGGCTTGGAGGGACCTTCACTAATTTCGAGGCCATCAAAAAAAGAGTGGACTATTTTAAGGATTTGGAAAACAAGAAAAATCAAGGAGAGTTGGAAAAATACACGAAAAAAGAAAGAGCTCAGATCGACAAAGAACTGGCGACTCTTCAATTGAAATTCGGCGGCATTAGGGCTTTAACCCAGTTGCCGGATGCCATTTTTGTCACAGACATGAGGAAAGACATTTTGGCTATAAAAGAAGCTAAAGCAAAGGGCATAAAAGTAGTGGCCATAAGCGACACCAATACTGACCCGGCACTGGTTGATTATTTCATACCCGCAAATGACGATGCCGTTTCATCTGTAAAATACATTTTGGACAAGGTCAAAGAAGCCATATTAAAAGCCAAACTTCCAAAGGAAGTGAAGGCGGAGAAGAAGACGGCAACAAAGTCCTCTCCTGCTGCCGAAATTGAAAAATAATGATAAGCATTGATCAAATTAAGGAATTAAGAGAACAAACGGCGGTATCCGTTTCGGAATGCAAAAAGGCCCTGGAAGAAGCAAAGGGCGACCCGGTAAAAGCCAAAGAAATTCTCAAGAAGTGGGGGAAAGATCTGGCGGGCAAAAAGACCGCCCGAGAGACGTACCAAGGAATAGTTGATGCTTATATCCATCCCAATAAAAAGGTAGGTGTTCTATTGGAGCTTGCCTGCGAGACTGATTTCGTGGCCAAATCCGGAGATTTTCAGAATCTGGCCCATGAATTATGTTTGCAGATTGCGGCCATGGGAGAGGAAATTCCTCTTTTGGAACAGCCCTGGATAAAGGATAATACGAAAACCGTGAAAAACCTGATCGATGAATATATCGCTAAGCTCGGAGAAAACATTACGGTAAAGAGGTTTATCAGGTATAATATATAAATGGTTATACTTGTCTCGCTAATCATATTTGCAGTCAGTTCCGTCGTCTTGGCCATAATTGTTTTCAGGAAGATTACCTCATTGGTTCAGCTTCCCGAAACCGTTCCCTCCCAAATAGACTGGCAGGACTTTCTTTCAAAAATAAGAACGCTGAAGATTTTCAAGGATTTTTCTTTTGAAATATTACTGCAGAAGATTCTTTCCAAGGTCAGAGTCTTAACCTTGAGAACGGACAACAAAACCTCTACCTGGCTTCAGAGATTGAGGGAAAAATCCCAGAAGAAGAAGTTTGCCGAAGACGACGATTACTGGAAGAAAGTTAGGAAATCCACAAAATTGTAATGCCGGGGTAGCTCAGTGGTAGAGCAACAGTTTTGTAAACTGTGGGTCGTGGGTTCGAGTCCC
>CAZYNZ010000062.1:0-2086 GCA_964648545.1 uncultured Candidatus Saccharibacteria bacterium | reverse complement strand
ACTTCTACAGGCATGTATTTATTTAAGCCCAAGGAAGCTTATGGCCTCCTATTAAATGTAAATGCAAGTGGTCGACCGTTTGCCCGGCGTCAGGCCCAACGTTGAAAACTAATCTATAGCCCGTTTCCGCGACTCCCTGCTCCCTGGCTATTTTCTGGGCGACCAGGAACAAGCCGCCGATCAGCTCTCTGTCTTCGGTTTGCAGATGATCAACCGATGGAATGTGTTTTTTGGTGATAATCAACAAATGCACCGGAGCTACAGGCTTTATGTCTTTGAAAGCGACTACCTCATCGTCCTCGTACACTATTTCCGAAGGCATTTCCTTGTTGGCGATTTTGCAGAATATGCAGTCCATGACTTATGATTTTTTTAATCTTTTTTTCATTTCTTTTACCGCCTTGTCCAGTTTTATCGTCTCCTGATTGCCGGATTTCATGTCTCTCACGATAATGGTTCCCTCCAGAGCTTCCCTCTGCCCTAAAAGCAAAGTGTATCTTACTCCCACTCTATCGGCTACCTTCATCTGTACCTTAAGGGAATCTTTCCCAAAAGACTCTCCTACTTGAATCTTATTTTGCCTGAATTCCTCCATGAGTTTCAAGCTTTTCCTTTTGGCCAGGTCCCCGAGTTGGGCTAGAAAAATCGGGGGAGCGGCCGGGTTGGAGAATCTCATTTCTTTTTCCCTCATCGCTGCAATGATTCTCTCTATGCCCAGAGACCCGCCACTGGCCCTGGTGTCTTCTCCGCCCAACAGTTTTACCAAATTGTCGTATCTGCCGCCGCCCACCAAAGCACTTCTCGAAAACCCTTCTTCTTTTTCTTCTTCTTTTTTAGGCGATTCCTTAAAAATTTCGAAGACCGTTTTGGTATAATAATCCAGTCCCCTCACAAGATAAGGATTGAGGCGATAGGGCAGCTCTATTTCGTCCAGAAATTCCAGAACCTGCTTAAAATGCGAGTGGCATTCTTCGCACAGATGATCAATCAATTGAGGAGCCTGGCTCTTGACCCTCTGGCATTTTTCCTCTTTGCAATCCAGAATCCTCAAGGTATTTTCTTTCATCCTCCGGCGGCAGTCGGCGCACAAAGAAGATTCCCTCGACCTGAAATAATTTTGCAGAAGTTTTTTATAATAAGGCCGACACTGGTTGTCGCCGATACTATTCACTTCAACGGTTAAGTTTTTTAATTTAAGTTCGTTCAGAATGTTGTAGAAAATCTGAATGACCTGGGCATCGATGACGGGGCTTTCGTCGCCGATCACTTCAAGATTGAACTGATGAAATTGGCGATAGCGCCCAGCCTGCTGTTTTTCGTGTCTGAAGAGAGGACCGAAAGAATAGAATTTTACGGGCTGGGGCAAATTTTTCATTCCGTGTTCAATGTAGGCTCTGACGATGCCGGGCGTAAATTCCGGCCTCAAAGTCAAATAGTCTCCGCCTTTGGTTCTCAGGCTGTACATTTGTTTCTGGACGATATCGCTGGTAAGACCGGTCCCCTTGGAAAAAAGTTCCGTTTCTTCCAGAATGGGAGTATCTATTTTTTCGAATCCGTAGAAATGGGCTACGTTTTCGGCAGTATTCAAAATCTTCTGGAAATATTTCTGTTCTTCGGGCAAGATATCACGCATTCCGGCAGGTTTTTGAAATTTCGGTTTTTTTGACATTTTAATATTCCGGCGTTTCAATTTTAGCCAGAGCTGCGAATGGCCAAGCGCGAAGAAACACTCTGCCTACTATGTCTTCCCGCGGCACCGGCCCCCAGCGCCTGGAGTCGGATGAAGACGGCCGATTGTCTCCCATAACGAAGTATTCTTCTTCGCCAAGAGTTATCCGGGCCTCGCCTGGAGTATTGAGATAAGGATAAAGATAATCTGACTCTTCCAAAACCCGACCTCCCTCTTCGTTATAGACGGCGACTACGCCGTTACCAACCTCCACCGTCTCTCCCGGAAGGCCGATAATTCTTTTGATATATCTCTGGGTAGTGTCATAGGGATATTTGAAGACAACCACCTCTCCCCTGTGGGGATCCCTTATTTTATAAGACAATTCGTCGATAATCAGATAATCGCCGTTCTCAA
>CAZYNZ010000061.1:0-2099 GCA_964648545.1 uncultured Candidatus Saccharibacteria bacterium | reverse complement strand
GTGTTGCCCGTGTTGCCGCCGGATCTGCGGCCCATGGTTCAGCTGGACGGAGGAAGATACGCTTCCTCTGACCTGAACGATCTTTACCGCAGGGTCATCAACCGAAACAACAGGCTGAAATATCTTTTGGAACTCGGAGCGCCGGACGTAATCGTCAGGAACGAAAAAAGGATGCTTCAGGAAGCGGTTGACGCTTTGATCGACAACGGAATGAGAAAGGGAACCATGACCATGGCCACGACCGGCGGAAAACGCTTGCTCAAATCCCTGGCTGACATACTCAAGGGAAAGCAGGGCCGATTCAGGCAGAATCTTCTGGGAAAGAGGGTTGATTATTCCGGCAGGTCGGTGATCGTGGTGGGTCCCGATCTGAAACTCAACCAAGTGGGCATTCCAAAGAAAATGGCTTTGGAGCTTTTCAAACCTTTCGTAATTAAAAAGATTTTAGACAAAGAACTGGCTTACAATGTCAGGGGAGCAGGCAGGCTGATAGAGGATGAGACGGATGAGGTCTGGGCGATTCTGGAAGAAGTCGTAAAAGACAAACTGGTGCTTTTGAACCGTGCTCCTACCCTTCATCGTCTGGGCATCCAGGCTTTTTACCCCATTCTAATTGAAGGAGAATCTCTTCAGATTCATCCTTTGGTTTGTAAGGCGTTTAACGCGGATTTTGACGGCGACCAGATGGCCGTTCATTTGCCCCTTTCCAATGCCAGCCAGAAGGAAGCAAGAGAAATCATGCTTTCCACGCTCAACCTGCTTAAGCCGGCTACCGGCTTGCCTATTGCCACCCTTTATCAGGATGTGAGCTTAGGTTGCTATTATCTGACTAAAATAAAAGACGGAGAAAAAGGAGAAGGCAAGACTTTTCTCAGTACGGAGGAAGCACTTTTGTCTTATGAATTCGGAGAAATCGGTCTGCATGCGAAAGTAAAAGTGAAAAATCCTAAACTCAAGGCCAAAGAAGAGTTTATTGAAACTAATGTCGGCAGAATTCTTTTCAACGAATCCCTGCCTCAGGAGTATCCTTTCCAGAACGTGCACATAAAAGTAAAGGATCTGGAGAGAATAAGCAGGGACATCATCAGAGATTATTCGGCGCAAGCCGCCCAAGAGATTCTGGATAAGATAAAAGAACTGGGGTTTGAATATTCAACCTGGTCCGGCGTGTCCTGGGGGATAGACGATTTGATTGTCCCTCCGGAAAAACCAAAGATTATCGAGGCAGCCGAAAAAGAAGTGGAAAAGATAGAGGAACACTTCAAGAAAGGGCTTTTAACCAGAGAGGAAAAGACCGTGAAAGTAATCGAAATCTGGAGCAGGGTTAAGACGGAAATCGAAAAACTCGTTCCCCAGACCTTGCCGAAGGAGGGCTCGGTTTTCCAGATTATAGATTCCGGTTCCCGTGGCTCGTGGGGACAGCCCGTTCAGATGACGGGCATGAAAGGACTGGTGGTCAATCCCGCAGGACAGATCATCGAGTTGCCGGTAAAGAGCTCTTACAAGGAAGGGTTTGACGTCTTGGAATACTTCATTTCCACCCACGGTGCGAGAAAAGGAACGGCTGATACGGCCTTGAGAACATCTACGGCAGGGTACTTAACCAGGAGGCTGGTTGACGTGGCGCATGAAGCCATAACTTACGAAGAAGACTGCAAGGACGACGGAGGATTCATTCTCTATAGAAAAGATGCAGATGAGATAGGCCAGAGTTTCGCTTACAAGATATTGGGCAGGGTCTGCATGGACAACATTCCCAGGATTTGCAAAAAGGGAGAAATTATCGATTGGCAAATGGCGGAAAAAATCATTGCCGCCAACATAGAAAAAGTAAGAATACGCAGCCCTTTAACCTGCAAGGCAACCAGGGGTATTTGCCAGAAGTGCTACGGTTGGGATCTGGGAAGCAACAAACTAGTAAAATTGGGAGAAGCAGTGGGCATTGTCGCAGCCCAAGCGATCGGGGAGCCCGGTACCCAGTTGACCATGAGAACCTTCCACACCGGAGGCGTGGCGGGCGGAGGGGACATTACTTCCGGCTTGCCCAGAGTCCAGGAAATTTTCGAAGCGAGGGTCCCGGGAGGAAGAGCGGAGATATC
>CAZYNZ010000060.1:0-2174 GCA_964648545.1 uncultured Candidatus Saccharibacteria bacterium | reverse complement strand
TTGCCTTTGAAATCAAAATTGCCGAGTATGCGAGGAGAAACTTCTCCCAGAAAACCGACTTCAACTTCACCAACCTTTATCTCGGCGCATTTCTGCGGATGCCAGAAACTTTTTCTGCTTTCCTCCGGCGTAGGCCTGTAATCGTCGTACCATAAACTTGATATCCCCAGTTTGCTGAAAAGCAAATCAACCGTCCCCTTTATTTGATAGAACCTTTCTCCGCTTATCAGCCCGCTCAGCATCGTCTTTTCCTCATCTGCCTTAGCCTTCTTGAAAATCCTACCCATTTCAAAAATTCTTATTTCGGGAAAATGCCTAAAATTCTTATCTAAGTTCTTTAAAAGACCGGGTATCAAACTCGCTCTCAAATATTTCTGCTCCTGACTCAGGGGGTTTTCCAGCTCCACTAGATTCCTTGCCTCGTACCCCAAGACCCTTGCTTCCTTCTCCCCGAAAAAAGAATAGTTATACACCTCGGTAAATCCGGATTCCTTTAAAATATCCTTTGCCATATCCTGCCAGAAAATATTGAGATTCCTTTCTGGCGGAACGAGTAAAGATTGAGGAAAAACGGCCTTAATTTTATCGTAGCCGTAGATTCTCCCCACTTCCTCGATCAGGTCTTCCGGAATCGAAATGTCCACTCTCCTGGTGGGAATCTCAACGTCAATCGTCATCTTCTTTGGCTTTTTCGCTTTAACCCTGAATCCCAGTTTTTCAAGAATTTTCCTTATCTCTTTTTCCGGAACAGCCAAACCCAGCAAACTCCAGAAATAATTTATGTCCAGCCTTATAATCTTGGGGAAAACCTTTTTGGGATAAAAATCCACCATTCCGGAAGCCGTCTTTCCCCCGGCTAATTTTTGAACCAAGAGGGCGGCAAGATTAACGCTGGATTCCGTCAGATTGGGATCAATGCCGTGCTCGAACCTTATCGAAGCATCGGTCTTAAGATTGATTTCCTTTGAACTTCTTCTTATAACTTGAGAACTGAAATTGGCTGATTCTAAAACAACGATTTTTGTCTTACTGCTTATTTCGGGAAGCTTGCCTCCTTTTATGCCGGCGATGGCCACCGGTTTTCTTCCGTCGGCGATTACGAGAATGTCTGAATCCAAATCAAACTTCTGCTCATCCAGAGTAACGATTTTTTCCTTGTTCCTGGCGTACCTGACAATGATTTTTCCGCCTTCCAGTTTTTCTGCGTCGAAAGCATGAAGCGGCTGTCCGGTTTCCAGCATCACGTAATTTGCGATGTCAACGATGTTGTTTATCGGCCGCAAGCCGCAAGACCTCAGCCTTTCTTTCAGCCACTTGGGAGATTGTCCCACTTTTACGTCTTTTACAACCCTGGCCGTATATCTCGGACAGGCGTTCTTGTCTTTAACCTCGACCGAAACAAAATCCTTTGCCTTTATTTTCTTATCTTCTTTGAGCGCCTTCAAGGAAGGCTCTGAAAGGGAAAGTCCGGTTATGGCCGATATTTCCCTGGCTATTCCCTGGTGGGAAAAACAATCACCGGCCCTGTTGGGTCTGACGTCTATGCTTAAAACGTAATCCCCTCCCTGCTTTTTTATTTCTTCCACCTCGGCAAAATGCAAAGTCAGCAATTCCGCCAAGGTTTTGGGAGCGGGCAATTTCTGCTTAAAAAAAGATTGTAGCCACTTATAAGAAAAGTTCATCTTAAATTAAAACTGTTGAAGAAATCTCAGGTCGCCCGAACGAAACAACCTTATGTCGTTTATTTTGTATTTCATCATCGTCAGCCTTTCCAAACCGAACCCGAAAGCCCAGCCCTGCCAGTTTTTGGGATTAAGACCGGCGGCCTTGAAAACGTTGGGGTGGACCATGCCTGCTCCCGCCACTTCCACAAAGCCCGTTTTCTTACAGGTGGAACAGCCCTTCCCTCCACAGACCACGCAACTGATGCTGATGTCGAAAGACGGCTCGGTGAAAGGAAAATAATCCGGCCTTAACCTGAAGTCCACTTCTTTCCTAAAAAATCTGCTGAAAAATTCTCTGACAGTGGCTTTGAAATTCGCAGCCGAAATATCCTTATCAACCATCAACCCTTCAACCTGAAAAAGCTCGAATTCGTGGGAAGGATCCGTTGCTTCGTGCCGGAAAACGGGACCGGGAACTATTATTCTCAAGGGCGGATTGTGCTTTTCCAT
>CAZYNZ010000059.1:0-2264 GCA_964648545.1 uncultured Candidatus Saccharibacteria bacterium | reverse complement strand
GAGGCGTTCCAGATCTTATTGCAGAATTTCCTTCCCATTACGATGTTGTCCTCCGTGAACTTTACGTCTTGTCCTCCAGTCAGCTGCCAGGCGATGCCGAATCTGGTGGCATCGGCCCCGTATTTATCGCAAAGATTTATGGGGTCGATCCCCGTCCCCAGGGATTTGGACATTCTTTTTCCTTCCTTTGTTAAAACCGTGGGGTGGATGATAACCGTGGAAAAGGGAACTTTGTCCATGAATTCCAGTCCGGAAAAAATCATCCTGGCCACCCATAAATTAATGATATCCCTGGCTGTGGATAAAACCTGAGTCGGATAAAAAGTTTTCAAATCTTTTGTTTTCTTCGGCCAGCCCAGCGTGGCAAAAGGCCACAAAGCGGAAGAAAACCACGTGTCCAAGACGTCGGTCTCTCCTTCAAGGGGAATTTTGTGGCCCCACCATAGTTGGCGGGATATGCACCAGTCCTTTATGTTTTTAAGCCAGTCAAAATAGATTTTTTCGAAGTTTTTGGGGATGAATTTTACTTTGCCTTGTTTTACCGCCGAAATCGCGGCTTTGGCGAGTTCGTCCATCTTCAAATACCATTGCTTTGAGGTAAGGGGTTCTATCAAGGAATGGCAGCGGTAGCAGTAAGGGAGGGAATAGTCGTACGGCTCAGTCTTCACCAGAAAATTATTTTTCTGCAGTTCGGCAATCACCTTTTCTCTGCACTCAAGCACGGTTAAGCCCTGGCAGATTTTAGAGTCCTTTGTCATCTTCCCGTTCTCATCTATCACTTTCACGACCTCTAGCTTGTGGCGCTCTTTTATCTCCCAGTCGGTAAGGTCATGGGCCGGAGTTACTTTTACCGCCCCAGTACCGAATTCCGGATCCACCGCTCTGTCCTCGATAATGGGGATTTCCTTGTTTTGAATAGGGAGGATGACCGTCTTGCCCGTAAAAGTTTTATACCTTTTGTCCTTTGGATTTACGGCCACGGCAGTGTCTCCCAGCATAGTTTCCGGTCTGGTTGTCGCCACGGTTATATAATCTTCAGAATCTTTCAGAGGATAGCGGATATACCATAAACTTCCTTTCTGTTCTTGATATTCGAGTTCCAGGTCGGAGAGGGAAGTCCGGCATCTCGTGCACCAATTAACCACTCTATCTCCTCGGTAAATCCAACCCTTTTTGTAATAATGCAGGAAGGCGGCTTCCACTGATTTTGCGTATTCCTGGTCCATGGTGAATCTGGTTCTAGACCAGTCGCACGACACTCCCAGTTTTTTGAATTGGTTGAGGATTATGTTTCCGTATTTCTGCTTCCATTCCCAGATGCTCTCAATGAATTTTTCTCTTCCCAGGTCAAATCTCGTTTTTCCTTCTTTTTTTAATTTTCTTTCAACCACGTTCTGGGTGGCGATTCCGGCATGATCGGTGCCGGGCAGCCAGAGGGTTTTGAAACCCTGCATTCTTTTCTTTCGGATTAAAATATCCTGGATGGTGGCGTTGAGCGCGTGGCCCATATGCAGTTCTCCGGTGATGTTGGGAGGGGGGATTACGATGGTATAGCTTTTTTTCCTGGTTCCCGGCAGTTTGTCCGGATTAAAAAAATTGCTCTTTTGCCAGAGTTGATAAATTTTGTCTTCTACCTTTTTGTGATCGTAGGCTTTTTCCAGTTGCATGTTATAAATATTCGCCTATTTTTAGATTAGCACTTGCCTCGATTTTTTTCCAATTTTTGGTTTTTTCTGTTCCGTGATAATAGGCCGCGACAGCCGTCATTAAGCCGTTGTCGGTGCAGTACTTCCGATCAGGCATGTAATATATGGTATGCGGCATTTCTTTTCCAATTTTTCTTTTCAATTGTTCCCTCAATTCTTTATTAGCCGCTACTCCTCCGCCCAGAATTACGGCTTTGACTCTGAAATCTTTCGCAGCTTTCAAAGTTTTGCGGATTAAGACGTCTATCGCAGTCTGCTGGATCTCAGAACACATTTCCCTTATATATTCCTTTGACTTCCTTGTTTTCGCGCCCCGGCTTTTGAAGTCGTATAAGACAGCCGTCTTCAGCCCGGAAAAGCTGAAATCATAATTTTTTTGATAAATCATGGGTCGGGGCAATTCTATATGATATTTGTCTTTTTGCCTGTCGTGTTTTGCGGCTTCTTTGGCTATTTCCGGTCCTCCCGGATAGACCAGTCCTAGGATTCTGGCGGTTTTATCGAAACACTCTCCGGCGGCATCATCCCTGGTTTCGCCCAGAATTTTGTATTTGCCCA
>CAZYNZ010000058.1:0-2276 GCA_964648545.1 uncultured Candidatus Saccharibacteria bacterium | reverse complement strand
TTGCAACCTCTATACTACGCAATGGTGCTTTTAAGTTATATCTTCTTTATTTTTGGTCCCTCCTTAGTATCCTGAACCCAGTAACCGAGTTCTTTTATTTTCTTCCTCAATTCGTCCGCTTTCTGCCAAAGTCCTTTTTTCCGGCACTCTTCTCGCTGTCCAACCAAGTTAAGCAACTGGGCGGAGAATGTTTCTTTCGGCTTCTTCCAGAATATGAAATTGAAAACCTTGTCTATTTCCTTCAGCAGTTTTAGTATGCGTCTTGCGTCCTTCGGCCCCACCTTGTTCTGGGCGATCAGATAATTTCCTTCAGTCACCAGGTTAAAAATGGCGGCAACGGCCTGCGGAGTGTTGAAATCGTCCTGCATGGCTTTCTCAAATTCTTTCTTGGTTTTTGAGATTAAGTTCTTTATCAGTTTGGGGTCGCGAATTGCGAGCAGAGCCGTGTTTTTTTGGTTTTTCAATTTGTCCAGGAACTCATCTATCCTTTCCATTTCTTTTTTTGTCTGGGAAAGCATTGTTTCGTTGTAATCAACAGGGGAGCGGTAGTAGGTTTTGATTATGAGCAGCCTTAAGAGACGGGCAGGATTTTCCTTGAGAAAGTCCCTGATGGTGATGAAGTTTCCCAGAGATTTGGCCATTTTCTGTCCCTTGACCGTGAGAAACCCGGAATGAAACCAGTATTTGACCAGGGGCTTTTTCCCTGATATAGCTTCCATCTGGGCTATTTCCGCCTCGTGGTGAGGGAAAATAAGGTCTTTTGCGCCTCCGTGGATGTCGTATCTGGGCCCGAAGTGCTTCTCGGTAATGGCCGTGTCTTCTATATGCCAGCCCGGACGCCCTTCTCCCCATGGACTCTTCCATTTGGGTTCATCTGGTTTGGAGAATTTCCATAAACAGAAATCTCCTTTGTTTTTCTTTTCCTTGGCTTCGTCTATCCTGGAGACCGCGTCTTCCGCCTGGAGAGCCGTTCTTTTAGAGAGTCTTCCGTATCTTTTGAATTTTGAGATGTCGTAATAAATGCCGTCTTTTATCTGGTAAGCGTAGTGTTTCTTCAGGAGCCGCTCCACCTGGCTTATGATTTCTTTTACGTATTTCGTTGCCCTGGCGTATTCGGACACTGCATCTATCTTCAGGGTTTTCATGTCTTTCAGATACTCTCTCTTAAAATCGCTTGCCAGTTTCTGAGGGGAAATCTTTTTCTCTTTCGCTCTGTTTATTATCTTATCGTCGATGTCGGTAACGTTCTGAAGGTAGAAGACATCGTACCCTTTTTCTCTCAGGTATTTTGTAATCACGTCGAAAACAACGTATGTCCTGGCGTGACCCAGATGAGAGAGGTCGTAGACCGTGGGGCCGCAGACGAAAAGATTCACTTTTTTGTCTTTTCTCGGCCGAAAGGATTCTTTTTTTCTGGATAAAGTATTGTAGACTTTCAGCATGTTAGGATATTGTATCATATTCTTTTTCATTTTTCACCTCCATTCATTTCAGGTTAGGGACGCTAGTTTTAAAGCGCCCCTTTTTCCTAGCAACCGTGACGTTCTCTGCAAGTATTGGAATCGAAGCTGTTTTCTTCAAATCCGATAATTAGTGGATTTACGCAGCTCAATTCAAAATAAGGAAAACCGTAACCCTTCTCCAGATTTTTTTCCAAACTGACCAATGCTTTTTTGACCCCTGTCTTTATCTGAGTAACACGAATTTTGATTTCCACCCGTCCTACTCCTTTCTTTTCCGTATAAGACCAAAATCCGTCAACGAAGGGACAGAATAACGGCTTTAATCCAGAATATTCTGGAACCCAAAGCATTAACGGAGTTCCATAGACGAAAATTGGAATCCAGTATTTACAATCATGTTGCTCCAAATAAAGATTTTTACGGATTATCTCTTCCGGGAAAGACAATCCTCCGTCCTGATAAAACCTGATGGCTTTCCTTTCTTTGGTTTGACCCTTTGTTTTTCTTGCGAGAAATTCATCCATTATTCTCCTTTCTTTCATTTCCTGTTCTTTACCTTTCTTTAACATTTTATTCCTCCTTCCAATTTTATTTTTAAAGAACAAAAAACCTCTTCTACAGGAAGAGGTTGGTTCTCGAATGAGGTTGTGGATTTAAATCAAACCAACCCCTTCCTTAAAAGAGGAGCAGCAAATGCAACAAACAGTGATTTTGGATTGGGTTTGGTTTTTCATGAACAAATAGATAATAACATAGATAAAATTATTTGTCAAATTAAACAAGTATGGCCTCGATCTTTTTTAGATCGAGGCC
>CAZYNZ010000057.1:0-2323 GCA_964648545.1 uncultured Candidatus Saccharibacteria bacterium | reverse complement strand
GATAAAAAAGAACAGTTCCCGGCAGATTACATTTCCGAGGCGATTGACCAGACCAGAGGCTGGTTTTATACCTTATTGGCAATCTCAACTCTTCTGGGAAAAGGAACTTGTTATAAAAACGTTATTTCTCTGGGCCACGTTCTGGACGAAAAGGGGGAAAAGATGTCCAAGTCCAAGGGAAACATAGTCGTTCCCCAGTCCATCATTGAAAAATACGGGGCCGACACTACTCGTTGGTATTTCTTCACTCTTAACCAGCCAGGAGATGCCAAGTTATTTTCAGAGAAGGACGTTGATTTAGCCCTGAAGAAATTTATTTTAACTTTATGGAATTCTTTGGTATTTTTTGAAACATACAAAGGAAAGGCAAAAGCCAAAACCCAGAAGTCGAAAAACATATTGGATAAGTGGATAGTTTCAAAAATTAACAGTCTCGTCCAAGACGTTACCAAGAGATTGGATAATTACGACGTTACGGGCGCAGCCAGGATCATAGAAGGTTTTACTGTTGAAGATTTATCTCAATGGTATATCAGAAGATCGAGGAGGCGGTTCCAAAAGCCGGACACAAAAAAAGAATTGGATGAAGCCTCTCAAGCGTTAGGATCTATTTTTCTAACCCTGAGTAAGTTAACCGCACCTTTCATCCCGTTTTTGAGCGAAGAGATAAATCAAAAACTGGGCAACAAAAAGAGCGTGCATTTGGAGGACTGGCCGAAAGCCAACGCAAAAATGATAAACAATAAACTGGAAAAAGAGATGACGAAAGCCAGGGAGGCCGTCGCTTTATCTCTGGCAGAGAGGGCAAAAGCCGGAATAAAAGTAAGACAGCCCCTTCCGTTGCTTCAACTTCCCAAATCCAAGTCTCAGATGTCAAAAGATATGCTGGATTTGATTAAGGAAGAAGTCAATGTAAAAAAAATCAGTTTTGGCGCAAACCTTAAATTAGATACAAAAATCAGTACCGATTTGAAAGAGGAAGGTGCTGTCCGTGAAATTATTCGCAATATCCAGGAAATGAGAAAAAGAGCAAATCTGAAACCTCAAGATAAAATTCAAGTCAGATATTCCGGTTCGGAAGACTTAAACCGAATCTTGTCTAAAAACGCCAAGTTTATCTTGAAAGAGGCAAAAGTGAAAGACCTAGTTGCAGGTGAGCGGCCCAAAATGGTCTTTGCCGCAGAAAGAGAATTAAAGGTCGACAATCAGGCGCTTTGGATGGCCATAAAAAAGATTTAATAAATATGGCGTTAGAAGAAAGAAGGCAAAAGTTAAGTCAATCTTCTCCTCCGGCCAGGGAAGAAAAAAGAGACACTTCGATATTCGGAGGTAAGCCGGGCTTAGAAAAAGGGGATCTCAACTATAAATTAAGAGACCCGGAAATGTACAGGGGAACCGAATTAGGGGAACAGAGAAGAACAGAGCTGGGGAAAAAGCTGTTTGGAGGCGAGGATTACGTTAAAAAATCGGACTTGGAATGGATGAACAGGGAATTAGACCAAGGGAAATGGGGTAAGTTCAAAGAATTCTCAGAGAGAGACAAGCTAGATTCCAAAAAATTAATAAGAAAGATACTGGGAGAAAAAAAGTAGAGTTGTCTGATGTTTACCCATTACAGAACGCAAGGTTTTATTTTGAAAAAAACTGACAGCGGGGAGACAGACAGGATTTTTACAATTTTTACAGAGGACTTCGGAAAACTGGATTTGTTGGCCAGGGCAGAAAGAAAAATTACATCAAAATTAAGAGCGGGATTGGAAATTTTTTACTTTTCCGAAGTGGAATTCATACAAGGAAAAGGTTATAAAACCCTGACCGACGCCATTTTGATCAACGATTTTAAAAATTTAAGGAGCAATTTAAAAAAATTAGCGACGGCATATAAAATAGCCGAAACGCTGAATGATTTGGTGAAAGGAGAGGAACCTGACAAAAAAATCTGGCACTTACTGCAGGAAACGTTTGATAAATTGGACAATCCACGTATACTGGGTAGCAAATACCAGATACTCTATCATTATTTTCTTTGGAACTTGCTTTTGATTTTGGGGTATGAGCTGGAAATTTATAACTGTATTTCGTGCGGAAAGAAAATAACGCCGAAAGACATTTTTTTCAGCCCGAGAGAAGGAGGCCTGCTCTGCGGACAATGCGCGCAAAAGACGAAATCAACCAAAGAAATCGATCCCAACATGGTAAAGACCATAAGATTATTAGTGAAAAAAGACTGGCCCACTCTTAATAAACTGAAAATCGGGGCGGAAGACTTAAAACAACTTTCCGCGGTTTCAAACCATTATCTTTCGCAAATCTTGGAGCAAAC
>CAZYNZ010000056.1:0-2350 GCA_964648545.1 uncultured Candidatus Saccharibacteria bacterium | reverse complement strand
TTCTCAATCAACTCAGCGACCCTGAGTTGATTTCTAATTGGGACAAGTTTGAAGAACTCAGCAAAAGAAAAACTTTCCTTGAAAAAATCATTGAAAAGGAAAAGGAAATTCAGGATTTAAAGGAAAAAATCGAGGAAAACAAGGGAATCCTGAAATCCCAGGAAGACCAAGAACTCTATTCCCTGGCCGAAGCCGAAACCGGCCAATTGAAGGAAAAAGAAAAAGCGCTGGAAGAAGAATTAAAAAAACTCTTATCGGAAGAGAAAGAAGTCAAAGGATCGCCCAAGGCCGTAATTATTGAAATCAGGGCCGGCACGGGAGGCGAGGAAGCCGCTCTTTTTGCCGCAGATTTGTTCAAGATGTATTCAAAATACGCCATTATACAAGGCTGGAAAGAAAGAGTTCTGGACTCAAGACAAAGCGAGCTCTCCGGATTCAAAGAAATCACTTTCGAACTCAAAGACGGCAACGTTTTTTCGAACATGCAGTATGAAGCAGGAGTTCACAGAGTCCAAAGAATACCGACCACCGAGAAATCGGGCAGAATTCATACCTCCACGGCTTCTGTGGCCATACTGCCCAAACCCACAAAAGCAGAAATAAAAATAAACCCCGCTGATTTAAGAGTCGATTATTACCGGGCTTCGGGTCCCGGCGGACAGTACGTGAACAAAAGGGAAACCGCGGTCAGGATAACTCATTTGCCTTCCAACATAGTGGTCACCTCTCAGACCGAGAGAAACCAGCTCCAAAACAAAGAGAATGCTTTGAGCATTCTCGAGGCAAAACTCTTGGAAAAGAAAGAAGTTGAGGAAGTCGGTAAAATCGGAGACAAGAGACGTTCTCAGATCGGCCAGGCCAAAAGAGCGGAAAAAATCAGAACTTACAACTTCCCCCAGGACAGGGTAACCGATCACAGGATTAAAAAAAGTTTTCACAACATTGAAGGCATAATGGAGGGGAAACTCGACCCCGTTATCAAATCCCTTCAAGCTGCTTAATATCCTCTTCGTATTGGGAAGTAATCTTCATCACCGAGTCTCCGTAGAATCGGTATGCCAGATTAGTGCTTCCCGAGAAATAAATCATGGCCGCTTTCCATTCGGAATTGTAGGTTTGATTTTTGGCTCCGTAATCCGCAAGATACAGGGCGGAAGCGATGAAAGCGTCTTTTATGTTCCATGGATCGGGCGCCTTGCCCGTAATTTCCCTGACTTCGTCCCTGTAAATCATCCAAGTAGTGGGAATGAACTGAGCAGGACCCATGGCTCCGCCGTATCCATAACTCATTGGGCAGGAAACCGGAGTGTTATAGGGATCTCTGCCTAATTCTGCCGTAATTGTCAAAAAAGAATCTACGTCACCCTTTCTCCCCGACAATCCCATGGGCTTCATGACCCTGTCCACTTCCTTCCCGTTATAAGCTACCACTCCCGAACCGGTTTTAGGATCTTTTAAATAGCATTGTCCGACGTTCTTGCCGATGTTGGATTCCTGGGTCAATACGGCCAGCAAAAAGGCGGGCCTGACTCCCGTAATGCCTTCTACGTATTTTGCCATTTCATAAGCCTCGCCGAAAGTGGGCGCTTCCGGAATGCCAACTAGCTCGAAGATTCTTGCCCTGATTTCAACCGCTTTTTTTTCAGCTTCCGTTTTTTTCTGCAAAGACGCCTGGTATTCAGCCTCCGTCAGTTTTAAATAATAATCTGTCTCTTTCCTCGTTGCCTCGCTCTCCTGCTTCTGGAGGGTTTTTAATTTAACCACGCTTTCCAGGTTGGATTTATTGTTATCCAGCAATTGCTTTTGGTTTTCCAGGGTAGTCTTGAGGCTTTTAATGTCCTGCAGCAATTCCTGGGTTTGAGAGTTGAGCGTCTCCAAAGCCAGAAGGTTATCAAAAAAGTCGGAAAGTTCTTTTTCCGAAAGCAGAATTTCAATCAGAGAACGCTGGTCTTCCTCGTAAAGCGTCTGCAGCATGGCCGCCAGTTTCTCCCTGGAGCCGCCAATCTTAGTGCCCGTCTGGATTATAGAGCCCTCGGTATCCTTTATCTGCAGAGTCAGGTCTTTTATCATTAAATTGCTCTGATAAATCTGAAGGTCCAGCTGATTGATTTTCTGCTTCAAGAGATATATCTGATTTTGAAGAGTTTTCTTTTCCTGCTCTGTTTTGGTGATGTCCTGGGCGTACTTGGCGATTTCTTCTTCCAGTTTTTTCAATTCCTGTTCCAGCTCCTCCCTCTCTTGCTGGGCGGTCGTCAGCTCTTCCTGAGCCGCTGACAACTCTTCCTGAACGTCAGAATCGGAACTCTGGGCAAAAACTAAAAATTGCGGCACTAAAAAAGCCGCAATTAAC
>CAZYNZ010000055.1:1188-2399 GCA_964648545.1 uncultured Candidatus Saccharibacteria bacterium | reverse complement strand
AAGACGCATTACTATCTTTTCTCCGTCATAAACCGGCAGAATGGAGACCCTGATTGAATACTTATAATCTTCTGTTTCCACCCTGAACCTGCCGTCCTGAGGCAGACGGTGCTCGTCCAGCTTCAAATTCGAAAGCACTTTAATCCTGGCCACGATTCCCGAGGCGGTCTGTCTAGGAAGGATCATGGCATCGTGCAGGACGCCATCAATCCTGTATCTGACCATTACTTCTTTTTTGGTGGGCTCTATGTGAATGTCGGAAGCCCGGCCTAAGATGGCGTGTTTAAGCAAGGTATCGACAATCCTGATTACAGGGACCTCCTCTGCTATTTTCTTCAGATCCTCTTTTTCTTCTGCTCCTTCCGCCTCTTTAACGGTCTTTATTCCCTTAGCCTCTTTTTTAATGATATCTCCGAATTCAGCTTCAAGAGTTTTTTGGTACTGCCTGAGGACGTTTTTTATGCTTTCCGGCGTAGTCAGCCTCGGCAGGATTCTCAGGTCGGATGTTTTTTTAATGAATTCAACCGTTCTCAAATCCTCAGGGTCAAGCATGGCCACTTCAAGGTCCTGTCCCTTCTTCCTGAAGGCCACTATATTGTGAGACCTGGCTATGGGTTCGGGGATAATTTTTAAAACCTCTCCCTCGATCTTCTCGTTTTCCAGATTGACGAAAGGAATTCCCAGAATATAAGCATCCATTTTTATCAACTCCTCCTGAGAAATAAGGCTCTGGGAAACCAAAACATCGCCAACTTTTTGCCTTGTTTTCTCGGCTACTTGCAGGGCGCCTTCAAACTGTTCCTCAGTAATCAATTTGGCGTCAAGAAGAAACGCTTTTAGTTGTTGCGGTTCTACTCGCATATGTTTTTTTAATCGCCAAGGACCTTTTTAATTTTTTCTAGTATCTCTTCTAAACTGTACTGGGCCTTGACTAAATAAGTGGCTGCTCCAGTCTCCAGGGCCATATCGACATCTTTCATCCCTTCGAGGTTAGTCAAAATAATTACCGGAATGTTTTTCGTTTCCTCGGCCTGCTTCAACTTTTTTAAAACCTCGAACCCGTGGATTTTGGGCAATATCAAATCAAGTAAAATTAAGTCTGGTTTCTTGGTTCCAGCCAACCTTAAGCCTATTTCTCCATCTAGAGCCGAAATCATCTCGTACCCTTCCTGTTTTAAGATTTCCCCGAAAGTTTTTTGGAGGGCGGATTC
>CAZYNZ010000055.1:0-1088 GCA_964648545.1 uncultured Candidatus Saccharibacteria bacterium | reverse complement strand
TTATTTTATTGGTATTGTAAACCAAAATGTCGACCCTTTATTTTCCTGGCTGTTAAAGCCGATCTTACCGCCAGACTTCTCAATGATTGATTTGGCGATGTACAAGCCCAGTCCCGAGCCCTCGGTCTGGTGACGCATTACGTTTGCCGAACGGAAAAAACGCTGAAAGATATATTTTTGATCCTCCTTCGGTATGCCCACCCCATTGTCTTTAACCTCAAAATAAATGTTTTTGTTCTGTTTTTCCACTTTAACTTTAACCCTGCCCCTGCCTTTAATATAACGAACAGCGTTGTCCAAAAGATTCTCAACAACCAGCTTTAACTGAGAAGGATCGCCAAAAATTTCGGGCAGGTTGTCTTTGGTTTCAGATTTTATTTCTACGTTTGAGGCCCGGGCGAAAATTTCAACCCTCTTTATTACCTCTTTGACCAAGTTGGTCATGATAAAACTTTCCTTTTTCAGGGGGAATTTCTTTTGCTCTATTCTGGAAACAATCAGTAAATCTGCTATTAGTTCTGTCATCCGGCTGATGTTTTCCTTGAGGATTTTGAAATATTCAATTTGTTTTTTGGAAACATCTTTAATTCTTCCCGACATTAAAAAATCTACGGCCCACTTCAGATTAGACAAAGGAGAACGAAGTTGGTGGGAAACCACGCTGACGAACTCTGACTTCATTCGGTTGGCCTCGGCCAGTCTCTCGAAACTGTTGGTGATGACGGTCGCAATGATAAACAAGATTACAGTAATTAATATTACGGTCAAGGCGACTATCTCCGGGTCCTCAATATACCTGCTGCCCACGGCGTAAATAATAAGCGTGGAAACAATAATAAATATCCCCATTACCAAAAAAAGGAATCGGGGGCATTGCCAAAGGGGTAATCCGTATTTCCTGCACTGACCGGCAATATTCAACTGCGAAATGATTTCTTTAAATTTCATTATTCAATTGTATCATATTGAAAAACAAGTGGAAATATAATAAAGTGGATGCACGGCATCCGGGCTGTCGTATAACGGTAGTATGTATGCTTTGGGAGCATGCGGACTGGGTTCGACTCCCAGCAGCCCGAATATAAAAT
>CAZYNZ010000054.1:0-2438 GCA_964648545.1 uncultured Candidatus Saccharibacteria bacterium | reverse complement strand
CCAGCTGACAAACCTAATGGAGTCAAAATTTCAGCTGCGTATTTTTCCTGAAACTTAACAGCTGCTGCTTTGGTCAAAGAACCAAAGTAGGTTGTTTCTGCTCCAGAAGAACCAACTCCGGAAACAGCCACTTGAGTGGCGACATCGCTGTTTAACAACGCTTGTAAGCATTGAACAGCGCTGCCCGTAGAGCCCTCTGCTAAATTAGCGGTAAATGTTACACCGCTGCAAACTGCAGGAACGCCAGCCGCAGGAGTTCCGGTCAATGTCTGGTATTGAGACATCAATGTATTTAATTGCGTCTGCAATGCCTGAATTTGAGCCAAAAGCTCTTCGGCAGTCAATGCATTAGCGGAAGGAGCTGCTATTCCGACCATGCTAGCAATCGCTAAAACTGCTACGATCTTTTTGATTTTATTCATTTTGATTTAATCTGTTTTTTAAATTAATTATAATTCTAAAACATCGCGTCGACCGTTTGTTTTCGCGACCTTACGTATTAGTCACGAACCCCGCGAATTTCCATATTTTAACATAATGTATAACAACTTCAATAATTGAAATTGTGGAAAACTTTTTTCGTTTTACTGGTTAAGTTCTCCCAATAACCCCAAGGCTTCCGAATATTTCCCCTCTTCAACCAATTCTTTCATCCGGTTTAAAATTTCCGCCTGTTCCTCGTTCAAAGTTCTTGTTTCTAAGTCATCAATTACCAGTTTGACTTCCAATTTCTCCGAAACCTCCTGCAATTCATCGAATTCTTGCCCTCCGAAAACCACCCCTAAGGCCTCTTCCACCAACTGCTTGTTTTTGTCCAATTTCTTGACTTCTTCAACGAGTTTCTTGTTAGCTACCGGGTCAGAGCTGGTTGCTTCCATTCTCGACAAACTCCTGGCTGCTTCTGAAAGGCTGGCCTGGAACTCGTTTATAGCCGGGGTCAGCTTTTTGACCTGATTGGCTTCAGCGATCTTGGTCAGTTCTTCCAGCCGCTTATTGGCCAATTCCAGGCTGGTTTGGGGCTTTTCCTGCTCTGAAACAAAGACTGCCTGGCCTTTTTCAGCTATTTTCTTGAAAGTATACAAAAAATCGCCTGGTACTGAACTTTGGGCGAAACTGAAGAGTCCGAAGAGGACGAAAACGGAAACCAAGCCGGCAAAAGCCGGTTTAAGGTAAGGAAACAGGGTAAATTTGGGACTTTCTCCCAAAACCTGGTTTTTAGTGGAAATAACCCAGTCCTTGCTGGGTTCGATCTGGCGAAGCTGCTGAAGCTGGCTGATGAGTTCTTTTTCCTTCATACAGTTATGACGTAAAACAAGGCAAAATATTACAATATTCTACTTATGCCTCTTTTATCTCCCTTTTATCAATCTCATTTCTCAGTGCTTTCAAGGCGCGGTGAAGGGTAACCCGGGTAGCGTCTTCGGTTTTATTAAGCATTTTAGCCACTTTGGCAATAGGCAAATCATCCAGATAATGCCAGATAATCACGTTCTGATAATCTTCTTTCAAGTCAGCCAAAACCGCCCTGACTTGGTCCAAATCCGAATTTAAAGCTGATTTTTCTTCCAGGCCTGGATTCGGATCAATAACAGGCACCATTTCCGGCGAAACAAACTGCGCCCTGGCTTTTTCCCGGTAATGATCAGTGACCAAATTACGGGCAATCCTGTACAAAAAAGCTGAAGGATTCTCAATATTAGGGTTGTTTTTATAGGCTTCCCAGCCTTTTAAAAATGTTTCGGAACACAAATCCTGGCTGATTTCTTGGGAATTTACCTTTAAAAAGATAAAGCGATAAATCTTATTAATGCACTGGTCGTAAATTTTACTGAATTCTTTTCTTTTATTTGACATAGTAAGTTAGTAAGATAAGGTAGGACAATATGTCCTACCCTATATATATGTATGTCCTACCTAGGCTTCTCCACCTAAGTTAGCTATTTGATAAAAAGTATCATTTTTTTCTCCCACTCTTTCAATTATTCCCTGTTTCAACATATTCTCAAAATCCCTTCTTAAAGTTCTTTTGGTAACTTCAGGCAGAATCTGTTTTACCTGCCAAACCTGTGCCCTACCGTTTTCTTTCAAAAACGCCAGGATTTTTTCTTGCCTTGTTGAATTATAATAAGGCAAGGCCGGCAACATCTCAGCAGGAACTTCGAGATCAATAGGATTATCTTTCTTTTTTTCGCTGTCAGCTGAGGACTTGCCTTCCTTCAATTCCTCTTTAAGATTATCATATTCTTTCCTGATTGCCAATATATCAGAGGGGCTGACCCAATTTTGAACAAAAGCCACTTCCAAGAAGCTGTCCAAAACCTCAAAATCCCTTTCTTTGGGCTTGGCTAAAATATCGTCAGCCAATTCCCGCATTTTATATCTCAAGGGCTCTTTTTTTGGAAAAAACAAAGTTAAGCGGTAAAGCTTGCTGGTCAGTT
>CAZYNZ010000053.1:1332-2587 GCA_964648545.1 uncultured Candidatus Saccharibacteria bacterium | reverse complement strand
TTGAGCCGGAGGAGAGATTCGAACTCTCGACCCACGGTTTACGAAACCGTTGCTCTGCCACTGAGCTACCCCGGCGTGTTTTAACTTTCTTTCCAGTGGGACTTTATATAGTCCTGCGCCTCGCTCATTACCAAGGCAGTGGTGGCGTTACCCGTTCTGACGTAAAACTCTTCTGAATTATTCGCCTTTAAATAAACTGGAGAATCGCTCGGAAAAACCTCCACCAGACAGACGTCTCTCTCTGCGACCTTGTCGAATTTCAGCTTGACGAACTGCCTGAATCTGGCTCCCAGGGCCGCGTTAAAAACATGATTAAAATGATTTTCAAAACCGTCGCGATCCTGACGAGGCAGACTGTTGTAATCCTGCTCCAGCCCCATTACCGCCCTGTTGTCTCTCACCCCGAAAATCAACTTTCCTCCGTCTAAATTGAGGAAACTGGCAACGACTTTCATCGCCGTTTTCTCCAGATCCTTGTTAACCATTTTCCTTTTTTCATCCCAGCGGAAGCTTTCTTTAAGCTCCATGTTTTGGCTCTCTCCTGCCAGAACGAAATCCAGAACCGACAATGTCTGATCTTTCTCTGCCTCGGAAGCGTTAATCTTCTCCACCAGACTCTTTAATGTCTGGGTGATAATCTCGGGATTTTCTATGTTGCGCATGGAGAGAACTTTTTTCGACTGGGCATCGCGAACAACCACCGTCCCGCAATTTGTCAGCCTCTCCAGCAGATTTTGTTTTAAAACAACTTCTTTTATCTCTTTCAAGGGAAAGGATTTCTGAATGACGGAAAATATTCCTTTTTTCCTTATTATTTCCTTTTCCCGGATTTCGTAATTTTCATTAAGCCACCTCAAGAAAACGGCGAAGGTAATGAACAACTGAAACAGAGAGGCGGCCGCAACCAAGGAATAATCGTACCTGATAAACTGGGCCAAGGTGTGGCGAAAAATCTGTTCGTAATTGGCAATGTAAACCGACAGGACAAGGAGAAAACCGACAAAAATCTCGACCAGGATAATGTTCTTGATAAGGGATAATGGTCCTCTTTTTACTGTTATTGGATACTTCATGAGCGGGTGAGCGGAGTCGAACCGCCGTCTATTCCTTGGGAAGGAATCATAATAGCCGTTATACGACACCCGCAACTCCGAGGAAGAAATGATGATTAGAACCCGATTTTTTCCAAAAACTTTTCAAATATATTTTTCTCTTCCGCGCTCGACGTCGCCTTATCGTTCTCCGGCGGCAAAAC
>CAZYNZ010000053.1:0-1232 GCA_964648545.1 uncultured Candidatus Saccharibacteria bacterium | reverse complement strand
TAAGCATGATTTTTCTTACTCTATCTCCTCTTTTTTGATATTAAGCGATTTTCCCCTTAATTTCAAGACTTAAACATCTCCAAGAACACTCCGGAAGGAATCCTTATCCTTCCTTTTTCTTTCAGTTCTTTTTTGCCTTTCTTCTGTTTTTCGAGAAGTTTTCTCTTTCTGGTGTAGTCCCCGCCGTAAAGAGGAGCAATCACGTCTCTCCTTAAGGCCTTGATCGTCTCCCGGGCAATCACTTTCCCTCCGACCGCCGCCTGCAAGGGAACGGAAAAGAGCTGGGGAGGTAACACCTCTTTCAGTTTTTCAACGGCTTTTCTGCCTTCGTTCTCGGCCTCTTTCTCGGAAACGATTTTGGAAAGCGCTTCTTCTTTCTTGCCCAAAATCAAAATGTCCAGTTTCATGAAACTGCCCGGCCTCCAGTCCAGAATCTCGTAATTCATCGAAGCGAAACCCTGAGAGACGCTTTTCAACTTATCGTAGAAGTTTTTATTGACGATCTCTCTCAGTGGAACCTCATAAATCAACTCAATCTTCTCTTTTCCCAGATATTGAGTTTCAATATAATTCGACTCGATGTTGCCGAAAAGTTCCGAGGCGGCTCCCAGATAATGCAAAGGCGTGAGAACCTGCAGTTTCGCCCAAAGCTCCTGGGACTGTTTTATTTGAACTGATTCCGGCCACTCGCTGGGAGTATGGACAAGTATTTCCTTCCCTTCTTGGTTTATTATCTTATAGATTACCGAGGGCGTGGAAAAAATAAGGTCTAAATTAAACTCTCTTTTCAATCTTTCGTTGACGATTTCCGCATGGAGCAAACCCAAAAACCCGCACTGAAAACCGCGGCCCAGACCCTCTTTTACGTCCGGTTTAAAGGTCAGAGCGGCATCGTTCAATTTCAATCTTTCAAGGGCGTCCTTCAGCAAATCGAAATCATCCGCGTTCTCGGGATAAATACTGAGAAAAACCATGGGCTTGGGTTCTTTGTAGCCGGGCAGAGCATCAACGTTTCCGGATAATACGGTAATGGTATCCCCGACCCTTACCTTTCCCGGTTCTTTTATGCCGGTAGCCAGATATCCTGTTTCTCCGGCAGACAACGTTTTTTGCGCTTCCAGCCCGGGCCTGAAAAATCCTACTTCCTTCACCTCGCCCTGGGAATCAGCCTGAATCAGCCGGATCTTTTCTCCCGTTTTAATCTCCCCGTCAACCACCCTGAGGTAAGCTAA
>CAZYNZ010000052.1:0-2681 GCA_964648545.1 uncultured Candidatus Saccharibacteria bacterium | reverse complement strand
TATGGTGAAAAAAGGAGAATTATATTATCCGAGCGAGGAGTTTAAAAAATCAGCTTGGGCAAATAACGAAAAAATTTACAAAGAAGCGGAAAAAGACCCGGTTAAGTTTTGGGAAAAATTTGCCGGGGAATTGCTTTGGAAAAAGAAATGGGAAAAAGCGTTTGAGCACAACCCCCCTTATTTTCAATGGTTTTTAGGAGGGAAAATGAATGTTACCGAAAATATCTTTGAGAGAAATCTGGAAGAGAAAGGGGATAAAGTGGCTTTGATTTGGGAGCCGGAGCCGACCACGGAACAGCCAAAGAAATTGACTTACAGGCAGCTTTACGAGGAAGTGAATAAGTTTTCCAACGCACTTTTGAAAATGGGAATCAAAAAAGGGGACAGGGTGGGAATTTATCTGCCCATGATTCCCGAAGTTATAATTTCAATGCTGGCCTGCGCGAGAATTGGGGCGGTCCATGCAGTTGTTTTTTCCGCTTTCAGCCCTACGGCTCTGCAGACGCGCCTCACGGATTCCGGGGCAAAAATTTTGATTACCTCGGACGGCTATTACAGGAACGGCGGCTTGATTAACTTGAAAAATCAGGCGGACGAAGGGGTAAAAGGAACGGAAGTTGAAAAAGTGATTACCGTAAAAAGAGCGGGGAACGAAGTCAATTGGCAGGAAGGCAGGGATTTTTGGTGGAATGAATTGGCCGAAAACGAACCGGCAGAATGTAAAGCAGCAGTAATGGATGCAGAAGACCCTTTGTTCATCCTTTATACTTCAGGCAGCACAGGAAGACCCAAGGGATGCCTGCACACCACCGCAGGCTATGCGGTCCAGGCCTATGCCACTTCAAAATGGATTTTTGACTTGAAGGACGAAGATGTCTTTTGGTCAACGGCAGATATAGGCTGGATAACCGGGCACACCTACAGCTGTTACGGACCTTTGCTGTGCGGAGCCACCTTTATGATTTTTGAAGGTCTGGTATTCTGGCCGGAGCCGGACAGATGGGCCAAAATCATCGAAGAACACAAGGTAAGCGTTTTTTACACAGCTCCCACCGCCATCAGAATGTTCGAAAAATACGGGACGGAGATTTTGAAAAAATATGAATTTAAAATGCTGCGGCTTTTGGGGTCGGTCGGGGAACCCATAGATGAGTCGGCCTGGCTTTGGTACTTCAACGAAGTGGGAAAAGGCAGATGTCCTTTAGTTGATACCTGGTGGCAGACGGAAACAGGAGGAATTTTAATTACTTCCTTGCCGGGAATGGGCCCTTTTAAACCAGCTTTTACCGGCCTGCCCTTTCCCGGAACGAAATTCGATATTAAAGAAGGAAACTTGGTTCTGCTTCCTCCTTTTTCTCCCGGCATGCTGAGAGGACTTTACAAAAATCCTGAGAAATATCTGGAAACCTATTGGAGCCAGTACGGCAAGGAAACATATTTTACTTCCGACGGAGCACTGAAAGACGAGAATGGGCTCATTAGAATTATCGGTCGGGTTGACGACGTGATAAAGGTGGCCGGCCACAGGGTAAGCACGGGAGAGCTGGAGGCGGCGATAAACGGCCATTCTGCAATTATCGAATGCGCGGTTATCGGCATTCCCGATGAAATTAAGGGAGAAGTGCCCATGGCCTTCGTGGTTTATCACGGGGAAGAAGGGCAGGAAGAAATAAAGAAAGAAGTAATTGGAGAAATTATGAAGGAAATAGGGCCCATTGCCCTGCCCAAAGCGGTTTTCTTGGTGGAAGACTTGCCCAAAACACGTTCCGGTAAGATAATGAGAAGAATCTTAAAGAAACTGTGGCTCGGGGAAGAATTGGGAGATTTGTCCACCTTATCTAATCCGGAAAGCGTCGATAAGCTAAAACAAATAATTGAACATGCAAAATAAGTCTAAAAAATACATTTTCTGGTTCAAGGATATTTCCAAAAAAGACGTACCCTTGGTCGGGGGCAAGAACGCGTCTCTGGGGGAAATGTTTTCAAAATTAACCCGGAAAGGGATCAATATTCCCAACGGTTTCGCTCTTACGACAGAGGCTTACTGGCGTTATCTCCGATACAACAAAATAGACAAGAAGCTAAAGGCAATTTTCCGCGGGTTCAGGCCGCAAAACATGAAAAGCTTGCAGAAAACAGGAAAATTGTCCCGAGACCTTATTTTAAAAGGGAAAATTCCCGAAGATTTAAAGAAAGAAATATCTGCCGCCTACAAGAAACTGGGTGAACAATACGGCCAAAATCAGGCGGTGGCAGTCAGGACTTCGGGCGTGGCCGAGGACACGGCTAATGCTTCTTTCGCCGGGCAGTTCGAAACCTATTTGAACGTTTCCGGCGAGAAGAAATTACTTGAGGCGGTAAAAAAATCAATCGCTTCGACCTTCACCGACAGAGCGATCGCTTACAGGGAGGAAAAGGGATTCTCCCAATTGAAACTTGGTCTTTCCGTGGGCGTGCAGAAAATGGTGAGATCTGATTTGGCTTCTTCCGGGATCATCTTTACCCTGGACACGGAGAGCGGTTTTAAAAATATCGTTTTGATCAACTCTATCTGGGGAGTGGGGGAAATGATAGTTAAGGGAAAGATTACTCCTGACCAGTTTTACGTTTTCAAACCCACTTTGAAACAGGGATACAAGCCGATCATAGTCAAAAACTTGGGCAGAAAAACAAAGAAATAC
>CAZYNZ010000051.1:0-2726 GCA_964648545.1 uncultured Candidatus Saccharibacteria bacterium | reverse complement strand
AGCTGATTTTTTAAACTCCTCGCTCGGATAATATAATTCTCCTTTTTTCACCATAATATTTTTTATTATACCTTAAATAAAAAATCGGGGCAAAATCCCGATCGTTCAATAGAGAACCGTTCTCTTTTTTATAATTTTTTACCGATATATCCGGCGAATTCAGCCAGACGGCAGGCGTAAGCCCACTCGTTGTCATACCAAGCAACGACTTTTACCAGATTATCCTGAGCCATGGTCAATCCCGCATCCACCACCGCTGAAAAAGAATTCCCTTTGTAGTCGGAAGAAACAAGAGGGGCATCCTCTACTCCCAGAATCCCTTTTAATTCTTTGTTCTGAGACGCCTTTTTCATGGCGTAATTGACCTCCTGGCTGGTTGTTTCCTTTTCAACGAGGCAAATCAAGTCCAGAATCGAAACCGTGGGAGTGGGAACCCTTAAAGCGATGCCGTCCAATTTACCGGCCAGTTCAGGAATTACCTTGCCTATGGCCGAGGCTGCTCCCGTGCTGGTGGGGATAATGTTTAAAGCGGCGGCTCTTGCCCTTCTCAAATCCTTGTGGGGCAAATCTAGAATTCTCTGGTCGTTGGTATAGCTGTGGGAAGTCGTCATAAATCCTTTCAGAATTTTAAGGTTATCGTTCAAGACTTTGACAACCGGAGCCAGGCAATTGGTAGTGCAGGAAGCCATGGAAACGACATTGTCGCTCTGGGGATTGTATTTTTCCTCGTTCACGCCAAGAACGAAGGTTTTTATTTCGTCTGATTTGGAAGGAGCGGAAATTATCACTTTTTTCGCTCCGGCCTCCAGGTGTTTTTTAGCTCCTTCAATCTCGGTGAAGAAACCCGTGCATTCCAAAACCACATCAACCCCCAGTTCCTTCCAGGGTAATTTCAAAGGGTCTGCCTCCGCTAAAATCCGCGTCCCCGAACCGATTGATTTTGTATAAATACCGTAAACGGAATCGTATTTCAAAAGATGTTTTAATGTATTGGTATCGGTCAAATCGTTAATCGCCACCACTTCCAATTCCGGGTGATTATCTATGATTGCCCTGAAAACAGGCCGGCCGATCCTGCCAAAACCGTTTATCGCTATTTTTATTGCCATGTTATTTTATGTTTAAAAGTTGGAAGATTTTTTCCTTATCGAATCCCACGACGTACTGGCCGTCAATTTCAACCACCGGCACTCCTATTTGCCCGGTTTTTTTTATTATTTCTTCCTTGGTCTTCTCATCTTGAGAAAGGTCAATATCTTCAAATTCAATATTGCGTTCTTTGAGTAATGTTTTCAAGGTAAAGCAGTAAGGACACATTGGCGTAGAGTATATTCTCACCATGATTATTCGCATCCGCCCTCGCTGCTGGCAGACGTGCCTCCCCCGATACCGGTTGAGGCTGCTTCGTTAGAAAGAATTTGAGAACATTCTTCGGGCGCAGAATTGAACGCCTGGCAGATGATATTCTTGAAATTCTCCGGGGAACGGGGATTTACATTTATAATTTCGCCGTTGATAACGACTGTGGGAGATCCCTGAACTCCGTACTGCTCGTTGAGGTCGGCGTTAACGTTGAATTGCGGATATGTTCCCGACAACCAAGTACTTTTGTCATTATAAAGTGAATAAATGCTGTATTCCTGGTCGGTCTGGCTGATACAGCTCGAGAGCTTATTTTTGTCTATATTGGCCTGTAAAATACATCCTTCACTGTCATCACTCCCTAAAACAAAACAGCTTAAATAATTGCTGAATTTGTCTTTTTCAGTCTTTTCTATGCAGTATTGGTTAAGATTTTCGTCAATCTCTTTCTTTTCGTGCATGATGTAGTTAACGAAATAAACCCCCATGTCCGCCTTATTCTTCAGCAAATCGTAAACCGGCAGAAACATTTTCTGGGCCTGGAGGCCGTAGGGGCAATAGCTCATAATAAAGAGCTTCACGTCCGGTACATCGCTTTTTGCGACCTCTACGGGCGTTATTTCTTCTCCGCCGGGAGTGGCCTCATTCGTTTCCTCTTCCATCACATAGGCGCTGGGAAACAGGAACTTTCCGTCTTTGGTAACGTAAGAATCATACTCTCCCTCGCCCACCTTAATGTGAATTTTATATATTCCGTTTTCCTCGACAACGCTCAAAAGAGAGGCGGCCTGGCCTCCGGCTATTTCATCTTTGTTCTCATTTATGTATTGTATGGCCTTATCTGCGGCGGCCGCGGAAGAAAGCTGCCCCTTAGAAAAAAAGCCGAGCCCCTCCTGACTTACGTAAATGAAAGCTCCGGCGATGAAAAGGCCGGCGACAACGATGGATATTGGAATTAAAAATTTAGTTTTCATATATTATTAAATTATCACAAGGACTACTTTTTGTCCACCTCGTTCAAGTCCTTCAGCAACTTTTCCAGATTTATTCCGTACATCTTGCAGATTTCCCCTATTTTCAGATGCTCCATCTCGCTTTCGGCAAAAGGGCAAGTCAAACACGGCAAACGATATTTTACCAGCACTCTTTCTGCTTTCGAATCTTCCAACAGCTCGGATAGCGTTGTATCTTTTGTAATTTTGGCCATTTAACCTGAGGTTTGATTACATTGCCAGCCAACCGCCGTCAACCACGACGATGGAACCCGTGATATAAGAGGAATCTTCGGAAACCAAAAACAAAACCGTGTTGGCTATCTCTTCCGGTTTTCCCATTCTGTGAAGCGGAATCATGGCAAGGGTCTG
>CAZYNZ010000050.1:0-2739 GCA_964648545.1 uncultured Candidatus Saccharibacteria bacterium | reverse complement strand
AGAGAAGAAATAAAAAAATTAATAGAAAATGCGGTAAAAGCCCTTTATAAAAAAGAGACGCAGGCCGAAGTGGAGCAGCCGCAGGACTCGGCTTTCGGCGATTATGCCAGCAATATAGCCATGTCGCTCAAAAAGAATCCTCAGGAAATCGCAGACAATCTGAAGTCGGAGATATTGGAGAGGGTGGAGGTTAAAAACGGTTTCATCAATTTTTTTCTTTCAAAGGAATACTTGCAAAAACAAGTAAGGGATATTTTAAAAGAGAAAGATAAGTTCGGGAAAATTAAAATGGGCAGGGGAGAAAAGGTAAACGTTGAATTTATTTCTGCCAATCCTACCGGGCCTCTCCATGTCGGCAACGGCCGGGCAGGCTTCTTTGCCGATGTTTTGTCAAATGTCTTAAATGCGGCGGGATATAAAGCAACGCGGGAATACTATATCAATGACATGGGAAGGCAGATTAAGTTCTTGGATAATTCCTTGAAAGGAGAGGAACCTTCTTATAAAAACGAATATATAGATGAGTTAAAGGCAAGAGGAGAAAAAGACGTAAAGAAGGCAGTGGAATACATAATTAGTAAAATTCAGGAAACGGTAGGCAAGATGGGAATAAAGTTTGATAAATGGTTTTACGAAAGAGAATTGTATGCCAAAGAAACGAAAGAAGTATTGAAGTTGCTCAAAGAGAAAAATTTAATTTACGAAAAAGAAGGAGCAACCTGGTTCAAGTCCAGTGAATTCGGAGACGACAAAGACAGGGTTTTGGTGAAGTCCAAAGAGAAGACAACTTATCTGGAGGAAACGTATTTGCTTTCCGACATCGCCTATCTGAAAAATAAGTTCAAAAGAGGATTTGAATATTTGATAATTTTCCTCGGAGCCGAACATCACGGCTATACCGCAAGGCTTTCGGCTGCAGCCCAAGCCTTAGGTTACGACAAAAACAGGGTAAGGCCGATAATACTGCAACTTGTTGATCTTCTGGAACGGGGACAGCGGCTTAAAATGTCAAAACGAGCAGGTATATATGTGACCATGAATGAGTTGCTGGACGAGATAGGAGTCGATGTGGCAAGATTTTTCTTTTTGACAAAGAGCCCGGGCAGCCATTTGCTATTTGATTTGGATTTGGCTAAAAAACAATCGGAGAAAAATCCGGTTTACTACGTCCAATACGCCCACGCCAGAATCTGCAGCATTCTGAGAAAGGCAAAGTCCGCTGGGGCGAATCCTAAACGCATTCAATTGGAACAACCAGCGGAACTTAAATTGGTTAAACAATTGATAAGATTGCCGGAGATCATTGAGGACACCAGCAGGGATTATCAAGTTCAGAGATTGCCTCAGTATGCCATGGATCTTGCCAGTATCTTCCACCAGTTTTACAGGGATTGCCGCGTAATTTCTGAGGATAAAGAATTAACAAAGGTGCGCCTTTCCTTGGTGCTGGCTGCCAAGATAGTCCTGAAAAACACATTAGATTTAATGGGCATCTCGGCTCCCGAAAAAATGTAAAATTATGGATATAAATTTTCCCGATTTGGAGAAAAAAACATTAAACTTCTGGAAAAAAGACAGAACGTTCGAAAAAAGCATAGGGCAACGCAAGCGAGCCCGGAATTTCGTTTTTTACGAAGGTCCTCCCACTGCCAACGGCAGGCCGGGAATCCACCACGTGCTCTCCCGGATTTTCAAAGATATAATCTGCCGTTACAAGACGATGAGGGGCTTCAAAGTCTTGAGAAAAGCAGGCTGGGACACTCACGGCCTGCCCGTTGAATTAGAAATAGAAAAGAAGCTGGGGCTGAAAAACAAAAAAGACATTGAAAAATACGGCATAGGGAATTTCAATAAACTGTGCAGGGAATCAGTCTGGCAGTACAAGAAAGACTGGGAAGACATGACGGAAAGGATCGCTTACTGGCTGGACCTCAAAAATCCCTACGTTACTTATGAGAGGCCGTATATGGAAACCGTCTGGTGGATTATAAAACAGATTTTTTTGAAGGGACTTCTGTATCAGGATTACAAAATCATTCCATATTGCCCCAGATGCGGCACCGGACTGTCCAGCCATGAAGTTGCCCTGGGATACAAGACCGTAAAAGACAATTCAGTCTATGTGAAGATTCCCTTGAGAGGCGAAAAAAACACCTATCTTTTAGTCTGGACGACCACTCCTTGGACCCTGCCAGGGAACGTGGCGGTTGCCCTGAATCCTGATTTCGTCTATGTAAAAGCCAAAACCAAGGAAGGAAACCTGATTCTGGCAAAAGAGAGGCTGGATGTTTTAAAAATGGAGTTCAAAGTTCTTCGGGAATTCAAGGGAAAAACCTTGCTCGGCAAAGAATACGAACCCGTTTTCAATTTTCATAAACCGGATAAGCGGGCCTGGTTCGTACTCTCCGGAGATTTCGTTTCTCTGAAGGAAGGCACGGGATTGGTTCATATCGCCCCGGCTTTCGGAGAAGAGGACATGGAGGTCGGAAAAGAAAACGATTTGCCGGTTTTGCTGAACGTCCTCGAGGACGGAAAATTCAAAAAAGAAGTGAAGCCCTGGGCGGGACTGTTCGTGAAAGACGCAGATCCCTTGATTGTCGAGGATCTAAAGAAAAAAGGGCTGCTTTTCAGAGAGGAAGTTTACGAGCACGAATACCCTTTCTGCTGGAGGTGCTCATCCCCCTTGCTTTATTATGCCAAGCAGAGTTGGTTCATAAACATGCAGAAGGTGAAGAAAGA
>CAZYNZ010000049.1:0-2743 GCA_964648545.1 uncultured Candidatus Saccharibacteria bacterium | reverse complement strand
ATAGTCTTGACAAAGATATATTTTTTGTGGTATAAAATATTTATATATGTATCGCCGCTATGGAAAAATCCAAGGCACTTCGACTGTGAAAATCAGCGAAGAGAACAGCATGCGGCGCTTTACAATCTATAAGGAGGGATTATTGTGAGTGTTATTCCATTTGGTTCTATGGTGCGTGACAGGATTACGGGTTTCGAGGGATTTACAGTCTTTCGTGTGGAACACATGAATGGCTGCCTTCGTTACGGAGTCCAACCCGTAATAAACAAGGAAGGGCAATTGCCTGAGGCCAAGGTTTTGGACGGGCCGGACATTGAGATTATTGCTTCGCCCAAAGACGATTTGCCCCCGGTAATCAAAACTGTCAATGCCTTCAAGCTCGGCGTCAAAGTGAAAGATCGCCTTACTGGTTTTACTGGTATTGTCGTACTTCGCCTCAAGCACATGTATTCAGGCGACCGTTACGGCATTCAATCGCCAGTAAACGACAAGCTTGAGATTCCCGAAATCAGAACGTTCGACGATGGTGATCTCGAACAGGTTGATCCGCCGCCGCGCAAAAAAAAGGAGAAGAAGGAGAAAAAACCTCCAGAAGGGCCGCATGGTCACAATATTGCGATAGCAAGGTAATCCATTAAAAGTGGAATTGCCAAATTTCAGACCTCTCAAGAGAAAGCCTTAAGGCGAGTACCTTGAGAGGTTCCTGTTTCTTCGCCCCAAAGGCGATTTTTTGTTAAATATTATAATTTGACATAATTCAGAGTTGAGATATAATTTAAATATATGGCAAGAAGATTTACGGCAATATATAAAAAACACGGAAAATGGTATTTGGGCTGGGTAGAGGAAATTCCTGGAGTTAATACCCAGGGCAAAACCCTTAAAGAAACGAAAGAAAATCTAAAAGAGGCGCTTTTATTAATTCTGGAAACCAATCGGATTTTAAATAAAAAAGAATTTCCAAAGGGGAAGGTAATCAGAGAATCCCTTTTGGTTTCTTTATAATGAGGAGAAACGATTTAATCAGACATCTTCGTAAAAACGGTTGTATCTTTATCAGAGAAGGCGCGAGACATAGCGTCTTTTTTAATCCGTTGATGAAAAGATCATCAACCACACCTCGCCATATTGAAATTGATAACTTCTTAGCCAAGAAAATTTGTCGTGATCTCGGCATAAAACTTCCTAAAAATTTGAGCTAAACCGGGCTAAACTCAAGGTCGCCGAAAAGGCGATTTTTTGGTAGGATAAAAACATGTTGAGAAATATAAATCTTATTTCAGGAAATGGCTCAACTAATTTAGCGATAATCCAGGCAGAAAGTCCTGGTGGAAAATTGCATGGATTGGTAGAAACAGTAGCAATGATTTTCAGCGATTCAGAATCTGGAGGAATAGAAAAAACAAAAAATAAAGGATTTCCAGCTGATGATATCTGGTTGATAGATAAAAATAAAGGAAATTTAGTAAATCAACTTTTAAAAATATTAGATAGATATAAACCAGATTATTTTCATCAGCTTGGCTGGATGCCATTAACTCCATCGGAGGTTATTGAACGCTATAATGGTCTCAATCAGCATTTGGGGCCAGGAGGAAAATGGATGTATGGAGTAAGGAGAATTTATGCCCATATGCAGTTTTGTGAAATGATAGGAGAAAAACGGCCCATCCCTGTTTTTTGCCAAAAAGTAGTGCCGAAATATGATGAAGGCGAGGTAGTCTACGTTAGATATAAAAATATTCTACCTGACGAAACTCCAGAAGAAGCAGCAGAAAGACTATTAAGTATTGAGCATCAAGTTCAAATTGAAGCATTACGTCGCTTGGCTACTAAGTCATATAAATTACAACCGATTCCCCAAATAGCTCTAAATCCAGAGGAAGAAAAGCTTCTCTTTGAAGCTAAAAAAGAAGCTCGTGATAAGTATCCACCGAAGAATCAAAATTAGTAATAGTCGTCCAAAAGGCGATTTTTTGTTAATATAAAATATATGAAAAATATCGAAATCTGCGTTAGGGCGATAATCAAATCCAAAGGAAGAATTCTGGTTTGTTGGCATAAGGAAAAGAAATACTACTTCTTCCCGGGCGGGCACGTGGATTTCGGAGAAACGGCAGAGACCGCGCTTATCCGCGAATTAAAGGAAGAATTGGACATCAGGGTGAAGGGGTTGTCTTTTATCGGAACCATAGAGAATATTTACAGAGAGGACAAAGAAAAGCACAGAGAACACAGGGGAAAGCATCATGAGATCAACTTGGTTTTTAACGTTTCAGTCGAGAGAGTAAAAGACAAAAGCTTAGAGGATCATATCGACTTTGTCTTTTTGAACAAGAAAGACTTTAGCCGTAAGAAGATATTTCCCATTGCCTTGAAGAAGGCAGTGATTGTGTGGCTGAAGAATAAGAAAACTTTTTGGAAAAGCCAAAAACATGAAAAACGTTGAAATCGAAATACAAGTAAAAATTAAAAATCCAAAGGATGCCGAAAAGAAATTAAGAAGAGTGGGGAAGTTCGTCAGAGCCAGGGAGCAGCTTGACAGATATTTCGTTCCGCCAGCCAGGAATTTTTTCGCCAGGGAAATGCCGATAGAATATTTAAGAGTAAGGCGCGAGAGGGGCAGGGACCATTTGAACTACTCTTATTTGCACTTTTATAAGAACGGTTGGCTGAGAAAGACCGATGAATACGAAACTTCTGTCGAGAAGCCCGAGATCGTCGAAGAAATATTCAAAAAGAT
>CAZYNZ010000048.1:0-2754 GCA_964648545.1 uncultured Candidatus Saccharibacteria bacterium | reverse complement strand
CTTTCAAAGCTTCCATCACTTTTTCTTTAAGATTTTTCTTTTCATTTTCCTCTCCATTGGTCAGAAAACCCAGAGAACCCATTCTGGCAATATGTTCCGAACCTATATTAGAAGTCATAATCAAAATAGTGTTTTTAAAAGAGGCTGTCCTGCCTTTGGCATCAGTCAACCGTCCGTCTTCTAGGATCTGAAGAAGAATGTTGAAAACATCGGGATGGGCTTTCTCGATTTCATCCAGCAGAATCACGCTGTAAGGCCTTCTTCTGATTTTGTCTGTCAGCTGTCCTCCTTCCTCGTACCCCACGTAACCGGGCGGAGAACCTATCATTTTGGAAACCGTGTGCTTTTCCATATATTCCGACATATCCAGCCTGATTAAGGCATTCTCATCGTTAAACAAGAATCCGGCCAAGGCTTTGGCGGTTTCCGTTTTTCCCACTCCCGTGGGTCCTAAAAACATGAATGAGCCCAAAGGCCTGTTTTCCTCGGAAATACCGGCTCTGGACCGGCGAAGAGCATTGGCAATGGCGGAAATCGCTTCTTTCTGACCAACCACTCTTCCGGCAAGAATTTCTTCCATTTTTTCAAGTTTTTTTGCTTCTTCTTCCAACAACCGGGTTATGGGAATCCCGGTCCAGCGGGAAACCACTCTGGCAACTTCTTCTTCGCCGACTTCTTCTTTCAGAATCGGCCTACTTTTCTGGAAACTGGCCAGTTTTCTTTCCACTGACTTCAGTTCTTTCATTAAGTTGGGAATTTTTCCGTATTTTATTTCCGCCACTTTCTGCAAATTGGCAGCTGCCTGTTCTTTTTCCGCCTCAAACCTGGCCTTCTCCAATTCCTTTTTGAAGTTCTTAATCTTGCCAATGGTATCCCTTTCCGACTGCCATTTGGCCTGCAGGGTTTTCGCTTTTTCTTTCAAATCGGCCAGCTGTCTGGTTACGGCCTTGTATCTTTTCTGCGTTTTCTTCAGCGTTTGTTTTTCAATCTCCAGCTTCTGGATTTCTTTTTTCAGCTCTTCCAGCTCCGCGGGTTCCGATTCTATATCCAGTCTCAAAGCGCTCATCGCCTCGTCCATCAGGTCCACGGCTTTGTCGGGCAGGAATCTGTCGGTAATGTAGCGAGCCGCCAGTTCCGCCGCCTCTCTCAGGGCGGAATCTTTGATTTTCACTCCGTGATGTAGCTCATACTTTTCTTTGATGCCCCTCAAAATGGCAACCGTATCTTCAATCGTTGGTTCCGCAACGTAAATCGGCTGGAATCTTCTCTCAAGCGCCGGATCCCTTTCAATGTATTTCTGGTATTCCTTAAGAGTGGTGGCACCGATCGCCCTCAATTCCCCTCTCTGCAGGGCAGGTTTCAAAAGGTTGGAAGCGTCGATCGCTCCTTCGGCAGCTCCCGCTCCCACCAAAGTATGAAGCTCATCGATAAACAAAAGGTAACGGCCTTGGGCCCTCTGCAATTCTCTCAAAAGAGCCTTTATCCTGTCCTCAAACTCTCCCCGGTATTTGGTGCCGGCGACCAAGGCGCCCAAATCCAGGCCGATGATTTCCTTTTCTTTCAGAGATTCGGGAACCTGGCCGGAAACGATTTTCTGGGCCAAGCCCTCGACAATGGCCGTCTTTCCCACCCCGGCTTCGCCGATTAAAACCGGATTGTTTTTCGTCCTCCTGGTAAGCACCTGCATCAGCCTGCGGATTTCGTTCTCCCTGCCGATTACAGGATCTAGCTTTCCCTGGCGGGCGAGATGAGTCAAATTTCTGGCGTATCTTTCAACAACCTGGTATTTGCTTTCCGGTTCGGGATCGGTAATTCTCTGACCGCCTCTGATCTGAGCCAAAGTTTTAAGGACCGTGTCGTAATCCAATTTACCGAATTCCAAGGCAGATACTCCGCCGCCCGACTGGAGAAAACTGGCCTTATCCAGAATTTCCTTTGCTTTGGTTTCTACATCCAACAAGGCCAAAAACAAATGTTCCACAGAAACATATTCGTCTCCCATTTTAATTGATTCCTGCCGCGCTCTTTCCAAAACTCTGGCCATATCCTGAGTCAGATAAAGCTGGCCGAAACTCTGGGGAGCTGCCAATGAAGGAATCTTTTCCAGGGAGACCTTTGTTTTTTTCTTTAAACCGTCGATATCAGCTCCGATTCTCTGAAGTAAATTCAAAACTACGCTTTCATCCTGCGAGAGCAAAGCGTACAAAAGATGCAAAGCGTCAATCTGCTGCTGCCCTCTTTCCTGGGCAACGTTCTGCGCCTGCAGTATGGCTTCTTGTGCTTTATGGGTAAAATTGCCGTTCATATGCGGTTTAATTTTAAGAAGATTAACAAAAAAAGGCAAGGCCTACTCGGTCCTTTCGTCCAAAGTAACCTGCAAGAGCGATTCTTTGTTATCTCTAAGAACCTTCAAGACAACCTTGTCTCCCGGGTTGTATTTTTGCATAACCTTGGACAAAGAGTTGTCAGTGGTGATTTTTTCTCCGTTGAATTCAAGAATAATGTCGTTTTCCTTGAGTCCGGCCTTGTCGGCAGCCGAATCCGAAGTTACCGCCTCCTCTCCCTGGTCTCCTTTGGTGAGCCAGGCACCGTAACTTACCTGCAAATTATTCTCTTCTTTAATCTGCTCGTTAATCAAAACGTATCTGATTCCCAGGTAGGGATAAACGATTTTTCCAAGTTGGCTCACCTGTTCAATGTCTCTTTTGGCTTTGTTTATGGGAATGGCAAAACCGATGTTCTGGGCTTCCTGAA
>CAZYNZ010000047.1:0-2804 GCA_964648545.1 uncultured Candidatus Saccharibacteria bacterium | reverse complement strand
ATAGATAAATATCTTTTGGTTCAGTCCATCCCCGATCCTAAAATTTATGCCTTTTATATCGGAATTTTAGGGTTTGTCGTTCTGTTACTGGTTCCTTTTATAAATTTTTATTTGCCTACTCCTTGGGAAGCGTTATTAGCCTTTATTTCTGGTGCTTCTTTTATTTTCGGGATTTTTTGGTTTTTTAAAGGACTTAAATTATTTGAATCTTCAAGAATAGTGCCGGCGGTAGGAGGTATTCTGCCAATTTTTACTTTTTTACTGATTTACATTTTTTCCAAGGGGAAAGAAACCCTTAATCCAGTAGGTTTTCTGGCTTTTATCCTTCTTCTTTTGGGAAGCTTTCTCATTACCTATCAAAAAAATAAAAAAATTTCTTTGGACAGCCTGCGAATTTCCATCATAGCCGCTTTTTTTCTCGCCATTTCTTTTGTTTTCGCTAAATATGTTTATATTTCCAGTTCTTTTTTAGTAGGGTTGGTCTGGGTCAGGGGAGGTGGAATTCTTGGAGCTTTATTCTTTCTTTTAAATCCGTCTTTTAGAAGGGGAATATTTAAAGAAAAAATAGCACTCCAGAAAAAAACAGCCTTGATTTTTCTTTCAAATCAAGCGGCAGGCGGAGGAGGAAACATTCTTCAAAACTGGGCAGTTGCATTGGCCCCGCTTTCTTACGTTGCTTTTATCAATGCCCTTCAGGGAATCCAATATCTGTTCTTATTAATTTTCGCTGCTTTTCTTTCTTTAAGATTCCCTAAAATTTTAAAAGAGGAAATATCCAAGGAAATTCTCTTTCAAAAAGTAATCGCCATCCTTTTGGTTGGAGGAGGATTGGTCCTATTATCATGGAGATGAATTTAAAAATTCATCTTCATCTGCTTAATATATGATAAAAAAGATTATGCTTTATATTTTAATTTTTCTTTTGCTGGCCATAGGATTCTTTTTTATTGGGAAACCGCCCCAGGCAGAAAAGATTGTCTGGGGAGTGAATTTTTCCCAAAAACATACCCAAGGTTTGGGATTGGACTGGCAGGAAACCTATTCCGCTTTGATTGACGATTTGGGAGCAAAAAACATAAAACTGGCCACTTACTGGGATTTAATCGAGAAGGAAGAAGGGGATTACGATTTTACGGATTTAGACTCGCAAATTAAAGAGGCGGAGCAAAAAGGAGTAAATTTGCTTCTGGTGATCGGGATGAAGAGTCCGCGCTGGCCGGAATGCCACATTCCTGAATGGGCAAAAGGTTTGAGCAAGGAAGAGCAGCAGGAAAAGATTCTGGAACTGCTTAAAGAAATCGTTCCGAGATATTATTCCTCCCGGGCAATAACCATGTGGCAGATAGAAAACGAACCATTTTTCCCTTTCGGAGAATGCCCATGGGTTGATAAAGAATTTTTGAAGAAGGAAATCGAACAGGTTAAGAATCTTGATAAAGAGAAAAGACCTGTGCTAATATCAGACAGCGGAGAAGGTTCCTTCTGGATTTCCGCATCCTCGCTCGGAGACGTTGTGGGCACCACCATGTATCGAAAGGTCTGGATGCACCAGCTGGGAATTTATTTTACCTATCCTCTGCCGCCTAATTTTTATTGGAGGAAAGCCCAAATTATAAAGACATTTTTTGACAAACGGGTAATCTGTGTTGAACTTCAGGCGGAGCCCTGGGGGCCTAATCTTCTTTACGACAGCCCCCTGGAGGAGCAGCAGAAATCCATGGATTTGCAGAAATTTCAGGAAATCATCAGTTTCGCCGGGAAAACCGGGCTGGATGAATTTTATTTGTGGGGCGGTGAATGGTGGTACTGGATGAAAGAAAAGCAGAATCAGCCCCAAATTTGGGAGGAAGCAAAAAAACTTTTTTAAAGCAATGCTGAGCATAATCATTCCAACGTTGAACGAAGAAAAATATCTTCCTTTGTTGCTAAATTCGGTTAAACAACAGAAGATCAGGGAGGATTACGAGATTATCGTGGCCGATGCCGGCTCCCGAGACAAAACTCTTAAGATTGCCAGAAGTTTCGGTTGCAGAATTGCGCCGGGCGGTCTCCCGGCGAAAGGGAGAAACGAGGGGGCAAAAGTTGCCAAAGGGGATTTATTGCTTTTTTTGGATGCCGATTTAAAATTACCCCATGATTTCTTGGAAAAATCACTCAAAGAATTTAAAGACAAAAAACTTGGAGTTGCTTCTTACTGCCTGGAACCAAAAACGAAAAAACGAATCGTTAAAACTGGTTTTAATTTGCTTTATAACAGGCCGATCACTCTTTCAGAAAAACTTTTGGCTTACGGCGCCATGGGAATTTTGGTGAAAAGGGAAATTTTTGAAAAGATCGGCGGTTTCGACGAAGACGTAAAACTGGCGGAAGACATGTATTTTATTAGGCAGGCCTCAAAGATCGGGAAATTCGGGATTATAAGATCAACCAAAATTTATATTACCCTGAGAAGATTTGAATCAGACGGTTATCTTAAAACGCTATTTAAATACCTTTTGTGCAATCTCTATATGTTTTCAGGAAAAGCGGTACGATCGAACGTTTTCAAATACCGTTTCAATCACTATCCCAAAAAAGAAAGAAATAAGATATAATATTGGTATTAATTAGTATGGGACTCTACGATCTGCCCAAAATTAGATGGCCCAGAATTAAATTCTCCGGTATAAGGCTGCCAAGATTACTGCAAAACAGGGTGCTTTGGTTTGTCGTATTGATTATTTTTATTTCTTCTTTGTTCGGTTTCCTCGCGGGTTTGGTTTCCGGCAGTTATTTTTATCTTGAGATAAAGGATTATCTTTCCG
>CAZYNZ010000046.1:0-2881 GCA_964648545.1 uncultured Candidatus Saccharibacteria bacterium | reverse complement strand
CATTTCCTGCTTGATGATCACAGGCAGTATTGCCGGTTCGACGGGGAAAAGAATGAATGCTCCTGTCTTATACCGCAGTCATTTTGCATATTCCGCGATCAGGACGGAAAACCAAAATATCCGGAATTCGTCCCTTGTCTCAGCTCGTTAATTCAATAAAAATCCAGAATACCATTTCTATTGCTTCTGGCGCGGCCTCTTTTAAGAAAGCCGCGCCTTCCTTTGCCGCCATAGTGCAAATAATCAAATTTATGGATAACGCAAAACAACAGCAAAATTTAAATTTTTACGGTCTCGGGATAGCTCCCGGGATTCTTGAAATTCTAAAAAAGATTCATTATGTGACGCCGACTCCCATCCAGTACAAATCAATCCCCGTCGCCATCCAGGGAAAAGACGTGGTGGGTATCGCCCAAACGGGTACGGGAAAGACTCTCGCCTTCGGCATTCCGATGATTCAGCGCTTAATAAACACTAAGGATTTGGGACTGGTGCTTCTGCCGACCCGGGAGCTGGCGCTGCAAATTGATGCGGAACTTCGCAAGGTCGGAAATTCTCTTGGCCTCAGAACAGCAGTTTTAATAGGCGGGGTGCCCATCTGGCCCCAAAAAGATTCTTTGCGGAAAAACCCGCATATCATTATAGCTACACCCGGACGATTGATTGACCATTTACATCAAAGAACAGTCAATCTTAAAAACGTAAATATTTTGATTCTTGACGAAGCTGACCGCATGCTGGACATGGGATTTATGCCGCAAATAAAAGAAATTTTAAGGTCGGTCCCGGCAGAGCGCCAGACAATGCTTTTTTCAGCTACGATTTCTCAGGAAATCATGAGTATTGCATCGGCAAACATGAAGTTTCCCATTCAGGTAGAAATAGCTCCCACCGGCACCACGGTTGACAGCGTTTCCCAGGATATTTTTATCGTCGGCAGGGAAGAAAAATTACGCTTGTTGGAAAAGGTTTTGGCCCAGTATTCGGGATCCGCGCTTATATTCACAAGAACGAAATACAGAGCCAGCCGTGTTGCGCGGGCAGTAAGACAGATGGGCTATTCGGCGGCGGAAATACATTCAAACCGCACCTTCCCACAGAGGAAAAGCGCTTTGGACGGTTTTAAGAGCGGCCAATACCGCGTACTCGTGGCAACTGATATTATGGCGCGGGGGATTGACGTAATCGGGATAGAGCTGGTCATAAATTATGATTTGCCTTCGCAGGCGGAAGACTATGTCCACAGGATCGGCAGGACCGCCAGGGCCGGCATGAAAGGCCGGGCGATTTCTTTTGTGATGCTGTCTGAACGGGGAGAAATTCAGGCAATAGAATGGCTGATCCGAAAAAAATTAAATGTATCTACGCTCCCTGAATTTCCGGCCATGCAGTTTCCGAAACCCCGGATGGTTTATTCCAGCAGGAAGTACCGGAGAGGAAAACTGGGATAAAACAGATAAAAGTAACCGAATATGTATTTTTTGGACTTATTGGGCACGCTTGCCTTCGCCATCACAGGAGCCTATAAAGCCAAAGGAGCTAAACTGACTTTGTTCGGGGTCGTTTTTTTAGGAGTGATTACAGCCCTTGGCGGCGGTACAGTCAGGGACCTGATTATAAGCCGCAACCCGTTATTTTATCTGACAGATTCAAATTACTTATTCGTTGCAATTTCAGGGAGTATTATCACCTTTTTGGCTCCCACATTTTTCAAGGAAAAGTTTTCCATTTTCAGGCTCATAGATTCTATCGGCCTGGCCACTTTTTCCATCATTGGAGTTTCCGTCAGCTATAATTACATCTTTGCAGACGCCGGAGCGGGCATAACGTCATTTTTTTCCTGCGTTCTGATGGGCATGATGACTGCCTTCGTCGGCGGAGTAATCAGAGATGCCGTAATGGGGAGCGTTCCCGTCGCCTTCAAACCCGGCTCCAATTACGCACTCAGTTCATTTCTGGGTTCTTTCTCGTTTTATATATTGATGTTCTACAACGTTAATTTAGCCATAATCATTTCGATGATCGTGGCCCTTTGGATGCGTGAAATCGTCTCAAAGTACGGAATATTCAAAAGAGTATTCAGAAGAAAATAGGTCGGGCAGCAAAATATGCGGTTTTTAAATTATTCAAATTTAATAGACCCCTTGCTGAAAAGCCTCAGGAGTTTTACGGTTAAATTCGCCGGAATCAAAAAGGGGGACAGAATATTGGATGTCGGCTGCGCCACCGGAGATCAGGTTTTTTATTACGCAAAAGCTGGAGCTTTTGCCTCCGGAATTGACTTGAATCCGCAAATGATTGAAATTGCCGAGAAAAGAAAAAAGAAAGAGGGGATAGACAATGTTGATTTCCGGGTTGCTTCAGCTTTTAATTTACCCTTTAAAGACTCTGTTTTTGATATAGCTTCAATTTCTTTAGCCATACATGAAATAGAATCAGGAAAACGGGATAAGGTTGTTTCTGAGATGAAAAGGGTTGTTAAAAAAGACGGCCACCTTATTTTCATTGATTTTGCCTTACCTTTGCCTAAAAATATACTTTCTTTTTTGGTCAGGATAGTAGAATATCTGGCCGGTAAAAATAATTATAAAAATTTCAAAAGTTATTTTAACGAAGGAGGATTGCCATATATATTGCAGGAAAACGGTTTGAAGACGGAAGAGACGGTTCGTTTTAGCAGCGGTCTTTTAACGATAATAAAAACAAAAAAAACGATTTTCTGATATAATAAGTAATATCATGATAAAATATTTAACTGCGGAGGGTTTGGAAAAATTAAAAAAGGAACTAGAGCATTTGGAAAAGGTAAAGAGAAAAGAAATTTCGGAAAGAATAAGACATACAGCCGCCCAGGGCGATTTAAAAGAAAACGCAGGGTATG
>CAZYNZ010000045.1:0-3022 GCA_964648545.1 uncultured Candidatus Saccharibacteria bacterium | reverse complement strand
CCCTGACCAGGAAATAGGTGAATAATAAAGAAAAAATTGAAACGACTACTGGAATTAATAACATAGTTATTTACCGAGTTTTTATATAATAAAGGTGAAAAAGAGATTTATCTCTTTGCCTTTCCTTCTTTATCTGCTTCTTCTTTTTTGACCTTTTCTTTTTTAATTTTAGTTTTTTCTCCGGTTTTTTTCGTTTCGCTCTTTTTTGCTTCGGCTTTTTCTTCCTTCTCGATTTTCTTGATTTCTTCTTTCGCGCTTTCCGGCTTTACGTCTATCTTCCAGCCAGTCAGCTTTGCCGCCAGTCTCACGTTCTGCCCCTCTTTTCCTATGGCTAAAGACAACTGATCGTCCGGGACAATGGCCAGGGCTTTGTTTTTGGGGAGCCTTCTTACCTCCACAACCTTGGCGGGGGAAAGGGCATTTGCAACGTATTGTTCCGGTTCTGCGGCATACTCGATGATGTCAATTTTTTCTCCGCCCAGTTCGTTGATAACCGCCATGACCCTCGTTCCTTTCTGGCCTACGCAGCTCCCTATAGGATCCACTCCTTCTGTATCCGTGGCTACGGCTATTTTCGATCTTGAACCCGGCTCTCTGGCGATCGATTTTATCTGAACCTGACCGGAAGATATTTCCGGAACTTCCAGTTCAAAGAGTTTGGATATAAGCTTAGGATAAGCACGGGAAAGGAAAACCGCCGCTCCTTTGGGAGTTTCTTCAACCTTCAAGACAAAAACCTTAAGCCTTTGGCCGGGCCTGTAAAATTCTCCGGGAACCTGTTCTTCTCTGGGCAATACTCCGAGAGTTTTACCAATGTCGATAAAAATGTTTCTCCCTTCCACCCTCTGGACGATGCCGGAAATTATTTCTCCTTCTTTAGATTTATATTCTGAGAAAACCGTTTCTTTTTCCGCTTCCCTGATTCTCTGCAGGATGACTTGTTTTGCGGTTTGGGCGGCAATCCGGCCGTAATCTTTCTGTGGGGTCAGGACCGTTTCTATTTCTTCCCCGGCTTTTATTTTAGGGCTAATCTTCTTCGCCTCTTCCAGCATTATGTGTTTTTCCGGGTTGAAACGGACCTTCTCTTTGTCTTCTTTCCCGCTGGAAATTTCTTCCTCTTTCTTCTCTTTCATTTTTTCCAGTTCTTCGTCGGAATAGATCATTGCCTTGGTAACCACTTCTTTTATCTGCCAAAACTTAACTTCGCCCGTTTCCGGGTCGAGCTTGGCTTTTATAATCTGCCCTTTCTTGCCGTAATCTTTTTTGTAGGCCGCGGCAATCGCCATTTCGATGGTTTCCATTATTCTCTCCACCGCAATGCCTTTTTCCTCGGCAATCTGGGCGATGGCTGATGTAAAGTTTTTTATGTCCATATTTTTAAAAAATGCCCGCAACTTTTGCGGACTAGTTTAATTATAGCAAATTAAATTTTGTCGTCAATAGGGTAGAAGGCCACGAGAACTGCTCCCGGTCCGGTATGGGTTCCCACCACCGGAGAAACCGGCGAGACGAATGAAACCTCTATTCCTTCTTTTTTCTCCAAATCCGATCTGAGTTTCTCGGCTACTCTCTCTGCGTCGGCATGAGCGATGGCCACTCTGATTTTTTTTCCTTTCCTCTGTTTTTGGATTTCTTCCGACAGGATTCTAGCAACGTCTTTCCCCAGAGTCACCCCGAAAAACTTCACTTTCCCCGCTTTTAATCCAACCAGGAACCTGATTCCCATTTTTTGGATGAAGGAAACTGGTTTTATGAATATTTTGGGCAGGTTGACTCTTCCTCCCCGCACCACGTATCTGAAATCGTTCACACAGGCAACCAAAGAGACCTTCGGGCAAAATTCCTTGAAATAATCCACGATTTCTTCCGTCGTCCTGCCCTGGGAAATCAGCTCTCCTGCCCGGATGGCAACCAAACCTTCTGCCACTTCGGCCGTATTGCAGTCGAAAACATAAACATTGAGTTTTGTCGGCTTTTTGAAAATCGACCTGGCGATTCTGGCCGAACTGTAGGTACCGGAAAGCTTGGAAGACACCGTAATAACCAATATCTTTTCGAAATTTTCCAGCACCTTTTGATAGGTTGAAAAGAAATCCTTGAAGGTGGGGGCCGAAGTGGTAGGCAGGGGTTTTCCTCGCCTCAAAGCTTCTCTCATTTTCGGATAAATTTCTTCCCTGGATTTCACGATTTCTCCCTCAGGGAACCTTGTGGTAAAAGGAACTTCTTCTATATGGTATTTCTCCAGAATTTCCTTGGGCAAGTCCGCCACCTCGTCCACTATCAAACCGAGCGGACGACGAGGTTTGAGGGAAGATGAATCTTTAGATTCATCGCCCATTAATCCCATATCTTCGACCCTTGATTTAAATTCTGGGAAAGTTTCGAATCTCTGTCTTATGTCTTCCGGTTGATTGGTATGAATGTGGATTTTGACGATGTTGTTCGTTTCTATTATCTCCAAGCTGTCACCCAAAGGAGAAAGCTCTTCCCTTATCTTCGCGATTTCCGTCCCCTCCTTCTTTTTAAAGCTGAAGACTATTTCGTATCTGAATTTCAAATCTTCGACCGTCTCCGGCACGGAGATAGGAGAAGCAACGTCCGCCTTGGATGCGATCTCTATTCCTTTCAAATTCTCGATCCAGGCCTCCAGAATTTTCAAAAATCCCAGGGCACCGGCATCGACCACATCGTTCTCCTTTAGAACCTGAAGTTTTTCTTTCGTTTCTTTCAAGGCCACTTCGCTCACTTTATATGCTTCCTCCAAAACCCTGATTATGTTTTTTTCTTTTTTAATTTTAGCCGTATCATACGCGGTCTCTCCCGCGGCTTTGACAACGTCGAGAATCGTGCCCTCAACCGGCTCGGCAATCGAATCCCTGGCCGCCTTTATCCCTCTTTTCATGGCCAGGGCCAGATGAAAAGCATCTATCGACTCCAGGTGCTTTATCCTGTCCAGAACCTCAATAAAATAGCCGGTGCAAATCATACCGGCATTTCCCCTGGCGTTTATCATGGCTGCGGT
>CAZYNZ010000044.1:0-3059 GCA_964648545.1 uncultured Candidatus Saccharibacteria bacterium | reverse complement strand
TATGAAAAAAATATTTTCCTTATTGACTTTACTAAGTTTCATCGGCCTCGGGATTTTAACTGTTGTTTCTTTTGCTCAGGCTCAAACGACCACGGAAGGAGTTCTTGAAGGATGTACCATCACCCAATCCGGTGCTCTTTTAAGCGGCTGCACTGCGGATTGTAACTTTGATGTTAATGCCAAATGCGGGGTGTGCTGCTTACTGAATACGCTTTATAATATTACCGACTGGATATTCGTAATTCTGGTTGGTTTGGCCGGAGTGTTCGTAATCATCGGGGCCATGACTCTTTTGATGTCTGCCGGAGACCCTTCAAAGCTCTCTTCAGGAAGAAGTTATATAATGTGGGCTGCCATCGGTTTAGTAGTCGGCCTCTTGGCCCGAGCTATTCCGGCGATCGTTAAATTAGCAGTTGGCCAATAATTTAGATATTTAAAAGGTCGAAGAAAGTCTTTAGTTTCGTAAATTAAATTTCTCATGAGAAAAATTGTTTCTGCTATAACTTTAATAGGATTTCTGGGAATACTTTTGGTCCCCTTAGTGGTTTCGGCCCAGGAGGCGCCGAAAGAATGTTGCGTGTTGAAAAGAGCGATTGAACTCGAAGGAGTTTCTTGCGCCGCTGATTCGGTAGCGGCATCCAATGCTGCCTCTGCGGCAGAATGTGGAGCCGGACCTTATTGCACTGATTCGGGACCGAGATGGGGAATGTTCTGCTTAATGAACACGATGTACAGCATCACCGACTGGATATTCGTAATTCTGGTAGGATTGGCAGGTATATTCGTGATCGTGGGAGCAATGACTTTGTTAATGTCTTCTGGAGCTCCGGAAAAGGTAACTTCGGGAAGAAATTACATAATGTATGCTGCCATCGGTTTGGTAGTCGGCCTCTTGTCAAAGGCTGTTCCCGCTTTGGTCAGGTTGATATCCGGAATGTAAACGGATGGTTCAATTAGACGATTTAGCCGCCCTTACGCCGAATTTTGGCGTGGGGGCGGTGTTGATTTTTTAAGGGGATAAAGATAAAATTTAATAGACTTTAAACGTCGGGGTGGCGGAATTGGCAGACGCGCCGGCCTTAGGAGCCGGTGGGGCGACCCTTGAGAGTTCGAGTCTCTCCCCCGACACAAACTAAAAACCGCCCTTTCAGGCGGCTTTAATTTTCTTTAACTGGTAACTACGACTTTTCTTTTCTTTTCCCTCAGGATTTTAGGTATTCTGATGGTCAGAACGCCTTCTTTCATTTTGGCCGTTGCCTGGTTGGGATCGACCTCGGCGGGCAGTATTATCTCCCTGGAAAAGGGACCCCAATAGCATTCTTGGGAAAAGTAATCACCTTCCTCGTCAAACGGCTTTTCCCTCAATCCTTTTATGGTTAGAATGTCTTTTTCCAAGGCAATGTCCAAATTCTCCGGCCTCACTCCGGCAATGGCTGACTGGACCACCAGATCGCTTTCGGTCTGATAAACATCGATTGCCAGTTGGCCCTCAGCTTCTCCGGAGAAAGACGGCCACTTTTCTTTTTCCTCCTTTTCTTTTTCCCAGACTTCCTTTGTTTTTTCTCCGACTTTTTCCATTAATATTTCTTCTCTTATCGAAGATGAAGAAAGGGACTCTGTTCCCTTCATCTCTTCTTCTGTTCCGATGGGCTTTTCCTCTTCCTCTTCTTCACCTTCGCTTCCTTTGGAAGCTAGGTTTTTAATTTCCAGCTTTTTGGCTTTCTTTGCGGTTTCTTTCTGGGAAACGGAAATTTTTTTCCTCCGTGGGGCCTTCTTTACCGTTTCCTCAGATTCTTCGATCTCTCGAGAGTCATCGGAGGAGGGAGAAGAAAGTTCACTTTCTTCGATCCCCATTCCTTTTTTCAATTTTTCAAAAAATGATGCCATAGTGATAATACTTATATTTTACATATACTCTTTAATTTTTTCAACCTTTGGAAGCCGTAAGTTAAAAAGATGGCCAATCCCAGTAATATGATAACGGGGATTAAAAAAGAAAGACCTCCCTCAATCTCTATGATAGAAAAATTATAAAGTCCGTGCAAGAGAAAAGCCACGCTTAGTCCCAGAAGGATGAATCTTCCCCGCTTTTTGCCTTCTAACAAAGACAGAGCGAGAAAGTATCCAAGAGTGCCGGAGCACAAGGCATGTAAAAAAGTGGCGCCCAGGAATCTGAATACGGTTACGGAGACCGTTTCTCCAAAGAGGAATGCCGGTCCGAGTGAGAATAAAACAAGGATGTTTTCCGAAGCGGCAAAGCCGAGGGCGGCGATAATCATATAAAGCATCAGGTCTATGGGTTCGTCCAGTTCCGAGGCACCCATGACCTTTCCCCGGACTACAAGATATTTCAAAAACTCTTCCACCAGGGCCACGGCAACGAAGATGTTCAAGAAAGTTATTATGTCTCGTCCCAGAAAGTCTAGAAAACTCGCCTCATTTATCGCCCTGAGGGCCCCCATTTCCACCAAAATGGCGGGCAGGGCGGCTATCATCCCGTAAAAAAATATCTTTAAAATCATTCTGTTCGACTCGGGATGGGAATCTTTCCTCAGATAAAAAAGCAGCCAGACCACGCTTGGCACGATCCCGAATACCGTATAGAGAGAATAAGTCATGTTATTTGGGCCAGTCTTCGATCATCAGACTTTTCTTTTTGTTTTTGATCGGCAGTTGTTGATAAATTTCTTCGGTAATGAAAGGAATGAAAGGGTGCAGCAATATTAAAGAATTCGCCAATACATATAATAATAACTTCCGGGTGGTTTTTTTGTCTTTTTGAATTTTGCTTTTTTCAATGTAGGTATCACAGAAATCGTGCCAGAAAAATTCGTACAAAGTCCTGGCGGCCCTGCCGAAGTTGTATTTTTCTATGTCTTTTTCAGCCGATTTTTGGGTTTTTTCCAGAGACCTCAGTATCTTTTTGTCAGCAGCGGTTAAATTCTTAAAATTCGCATTTCTGATTTGTAATTCGGCATTTCCTATCTGCATCAAGGCGAAGCGGGAGGCGTTCCAGATCTTATTGCAGAATTTCCTTCCCATTACGATGTTGTCCTCCG
>CAZYNZ010000043.1:0-3117 GCA_964648545.1 uncultured Candidatus Saccharibacteria bacterium | reverse complement strand
GGCAGCAAGGTGGCAAATATCTACGACCGTTTCCAAATCCAGATGGATATTTATACGTATCTTTTGGAAAAAAACGGCTTTGAAACTCCGAGAAAAGGATACCTGGCTTTTTACATAGTCGACAAGCAAAACGGATTCAAGGACAGGCTGCCTTTCAGGAAAGAACTCCATGAAATAGATACGAATCCTTCGGACATTCCCGAGCTTTTCCGGGATGCAGTTACCCTGTTAAAAATGCCGAGTCCGCCGCCCCACAGCGCAGACTGCAAGTTCGGCCAATGGTTAGATGACATCTCAAAACTGTAAAAAAGTTGTATTGGGCGGCACTTTCGACGTATTGCACAAAGGGCACGAGGCCCTTCTTAAAAAAGCTTTCAGTTTGGGCGAGGTCACGATTGGTCTGACTTCCGATAAAATGGCGCGGAAGCTTAAGAGAAGGAAGGTGAATTTGTTTAAAGAGAGGAAGCTGGTTCTGGAGAAATTTATTAAGAAAAACTTTTCAAGAAGATTTCAGATAATAAAGATAGAAGATAAATTCGGTCCGACCCTTAAAAAAGAGTTTGATTATATCGTCGTTTCTCCGGAAACTTATCCCGGAGCAGTTTTAATTAACAAAGAGAGAAAAAAGAGGAAGAAGCGGCCAATAAAGATAGTTAAAATAAAATTTGTCCTGGGAAGGGACGGAAAACGGATTTCGGCAACCAAAATATTAAAAAGCAGAAAAAAATGAAGCAGGCGACCCTTTGCATTTTAATCAGGCAAAATAAGGAAGAAGATGAAGTGCTTTTGGCAATGAAGAAAAGAGGATTCGGAGTGGGGAAGTGGAACGGGGTCGGCGGCAAGATTGATTCTGCGAAGGGAGACAGAAACGTTGTTGATGCCGCCATCCGCGAGTCAGAAGAGGAAATAGGCGTAAAAATAAGTGGTCTGGAAAAAGTCGCCCTTCTTAAATTTCGTTTTCCTTACATTCCCAAAGAAGAAAACTGGGATCAGGACGTCCATGTTTTTCTTGCCAAACTTTGGCAGGGAGAGCCGGCTGAGTCCGAAGAAATGCTGCCCAAATGGTTTAAGACAAGAGAAATTCCTTTTTCGAAAATGTGGGACGATGACAAAATCTGGCTGCCGCAGGTTTTGGCCGGAAAGAAATTAAAAGCGGATTTTATTTTCAAACAAGGAGAAATCATTGATAAGCATAAAGTGGAGATAGTGGAAAGCGTATAAAGAGAGCGAAAGAATCCAAAAAACCGTCAGGCAAAAAACAAGTGAGCCACCCGAGTGTGTATACACAGAGGTGGCTCTTATGTTTTTGGGTTCAACGTTCAGGCATAGAATCCCAAGCGTTGATAGAAGTGAGGAGGACAGATTACATCCGGTTCAAGATGGGCAACGGTGAAATTAGGCGGAACTATCCTGATGTGGATTTCCGGATTCATGGAATTAATCAGAAAGCGGAACTCCACGGGCTTTTTCCAGAGGAAGGTGGAGATTACGGCACGGTCTGTTCCTCGGTCGCGCCTTGAGGAACCCACGCCGAACCAATCAGTTCCCTTGAAAATAAGCGGTATTTTCAGGCTGAATCCTACCAATATCTTAAAGGGACAGTCTGCCTCAAGCACGATGTTTTGCATGCCCTTATTCGTGCTGCCCGGCCAATGGAAACTGACTCTCTGGATGTAACCTTGCTGGCTCATGAAGCGGTCAAGAAAGCGGAATTTCTTGAATATTTCTCTGCCCAGGAAAAGGGCAAAGGAAAAGAAGACAATCGTTGTTGCCAAGAGCAACCATGCTGTCCAGTTCATATCTCACGCTCCTTGTCAAAAATCTGGTTAGATTATAATACAAAAACTTATCTTTGTCAATTACCGGGCTGAAGGTGTTTTTTATTTTCTATCTTTGGTACAATAAAACATATGAACTATTTATCTTACGGCGTCATAGGCGCTTTATTGATCCTGCTTATCGTTTTCATATATCTTTTAACCAAGGGCAAGATCAGCAATACGGCGGATTACAGAGGCATGTTTGTTCTGGGAATTGTTTTTGTTCCCGTGGGCATTGCCATGAATATTCCCGCCTTCTGGGCGCTGGGAGCAATTTACGTTATTTTGGGTCTGGTGAACAGGAAGAAATGGGATGTGCCTACTAAGTTCTCGGAATTGCCGCCGGAAGAAAAAAAGATAAAAATAGCCACGACGATAGTTTTGGCCCTTTTGGTTTCGGCCGGACTGGTCGTGTATTTATTGGTTAGATAAAATAAACGCAAAAATATGAGAAAAGCGGAATTAATAGTTTTAGGTATAATTTTGTTGTCTTTTGGCATTGGTTTTTATTTTTATCCTCAGATGCCGGACATGGTCGCTTCTCACTGGAACATCAATGGAGAGGTGGATGATTATATGCCAAAGGGCTGGGGGACGTTTTTAATGCCCATAGTTTCCATTTTTATGCTGCTTTTATTCATGGTGATCCCTAGAATTGATCCTTTAAAGGCAAACATTGAGAAATTCAGAAAATACTTTGACGGCTTTATAATTTTGATCGTACTTTTTCTTTTCTATATCTATATCTTAAGTATTTCTTGGAGTATTGGCTTAAGGTTTGATATGGGTCGGCTTATGACCCCTGCCATGGGTTTATTGTTTTACTATTGCGGCATTCTGATAGAAAACGCAAAAAGGAACTGGTTTATCGGCATTAGAACGCCCTGGACTTTAAGCAGCGACAGCGTCTGGGAAAAGACGCATAAAATAGGAGGCAAGCTATTTAAGGCAAGCGGTGCAATTGCTCTTTTGGGGATCGCTTTTCCCCAACATGCCTTCTACTTTGTTATCTTTCCTGTGCTTTTTTCGGCAATTTACACGATGCTCTATTCTTATCTCGAATATCAAAAAGAGGCAAAATAATTAAAAAGTCGAGGTTGCTTATTAATAAATTTCATACATGAGTCAAAAAACTTTTTGTTTAGCCGCGGGGTTAATTTTTTCAGTGGTGGCCCTTTTACATTTGGGAATGCTCATTATTGGAGGAAGCGTGATAGTGATGGGCCAGCAGACCCCTGTTTGGTCAAACTTGGTAATTACCATAATCGCTGGATTCTTTGCATTTCAGGGTTTAAAG
>CAZYNZ010000042.1:0-3160 GCA_964648545.1 uncultured Candidatus Saccharibacteria bacterium | reverse complement strand
GGGTTTTCGGAAGCCGTTCGCAAATCCCGGGGAAAGAAAGTTTTTGTCTGCAATTTAATGACCCAAGTGGGGAATACGGACGGTTTCGGCGTAGAAGACTTCCTTGGGATTTTGGAGAAGTATCTAGGGAAAGAGATTATTGATTATGTTATTTTCAACACGGGTAAATTATCCCCCGAAAAACTGAAAAGGGTTAAAAAGGTCTTTCCCGGAGCAGATTTTATAAAATACAACAAAGCGCTTCTGAAAAATAAAAAGTTTATTGCGCTGGACGTTTTGGACCGCAATATTCGTGGTTTAAACCCGAAAGATACTCTCGTAAAAGGTGCGAATCAGAGAACAATGATTTTGCACGATCAGGAAAAATTAGCAAAAATTATCTTTAATATATGCAAGCGGTAATCTTAGCAGCAGGCGAATCTTCCCGTTTCTGGCCGTTAAACAAAAAAAACAAAAGCCTCATCAAAATAATGGGCAGGCCTTTGGTTTGGTATACGATAGAAAGTTTAAAAAGAGCGGGGATAAAAAAAGTAATTGTGGTTCAGGGGCCCAAAAAAGATATAGAGGAAGAATTGAATAAATATGATTTGGGGATGGGCATTCGCTACGTTGTCCAAGAAAGTCCCAGGGGAATGGGAGATGCGTTATTTCGAACTAAAGATCTTTTACAGGAGCAGTTTTTCGTTCTGGATGTGGCAAGGTTCGATGCAGGAGATTACATAAAACCCATCATGGAAAAACAGAAATCTTCCGATGCCAGAATGATTCTATTGGGAGCGAAGACGGACAATCCTCAACTTTATGGAATTTTTAATTTGGAGGGGGATAGAGTAAAAGGCATTACGGAAAAACCGGAAAGAGGAAAAGAACAGTCGGACATAAAAGTGGTGGGAATTTATTTTTTGCCGAAAGAATTTATCGATTATTATCAGCGGGTCCCGGAAGACATGTATGCTTTTGAGGACGCGCTGTCTCTTTATGCTAAAGAAAAAGACGTCAGGTGGATATTGACCGAAGAAAAAACGCCGTCTTCCAAATATCCTTGGCATTTGTTCGAGGTTGCGAAATCTTTGATGGACAGATATTTGGAATCGAAAGTGGCCAAGACCGCCAAGATCGCCAGAAACGCCCTTATTGAGGGAAAAGTTTTTATCGGGGAAAACGTAAGAATTTTTGAAAATGCCGTGATAAAAGGACCTTGCTATATTGGTGATGATTGCGTCATCGGCACAGGCTCCTTAATCAGAGAATATTCTAACCTTGAGAGGAAAACTCTTGTCGGCGCTTTTGGCGAAGTTACCCGCTCAATTTTTCAGGAAGACGTTCATACGCACTCTGGTTATTTCGGAGATTCAATTTTTGGCAAAGGATGCAGGGTGGGAGCAGGTACCGTTACTGCAAACGTCAGAATCGACAGGGGAGAAGTGTTTTCAATCGTAAAGGGTGAAAAAATTGGAACAAGCACGGATTCCTTGGGCGTCATTGTCGGGGAGAACACGAAGATAGGAATAAACTGTTCTCTTATGCCGGGCAGGTTCATCGGTTCAGGATGCGTTATCGGACCGCAATCCGTTGTTTTTGAAAATATTGAAGACGATACGACTTACTTTACAGAATTCAAGGGAGTCAAAAATAGCTGATTTTCCACTTGACAAGAAGTTTATATTTTTATATCCTATCTTAATTACGGTAGGATTTTTTATCCTACTTTTGTTCTTTCTACCGTTTTCATATGAAAGGAGGTGATGCTATTTGATTGTATAACAATGGAGCCCACAATCGAAAAAACCGGAACTGAACTATCAGTGCGCAAATATACGAAAGGAGGTAGGTTTGCACCTTCCTCGCGATTTTCCTTGATTATCTACAACTGAATAGGTTTTCGTGAAACACGGGAACGATTGCGTTCCGGTGATGTGATGTCGCCCAGAGCGACACCGGGCAACTTGTTTGCCATTATCTCCTCGTTGAGCCCTGCTTGAGAGTCTGACTTAGTCTCCTGCAGGGCTCTCTTTTTTTCTATCAATTTTTTTATGATATAGTAGATTAATGAAAATTATCGGATTGAAACATGTTAACGTTAAGAATATAGTGAGAGAAATTAAAAAAGGAAAGGTAATAGTTTTTCCGACGGATACGGTTTACGGATTGATTTGCGATGCTGGGAACAAAAAAGCGGTAAGAAAAATTTTTAAAATTAAAAAAAGAAGTTTACAAAAACATCTTTCGGTTTTTATTAAAGATTTCAAAACCGCAAGGAAAATAGCTGTAATTGATAAAAAACAAGAGAAAATTTTGAAATCAATGTGGCCGGGTAAATTGATAGCGGTTTTAAAAGCCAAAAAGAAGTTTGCCCAAGGTATTGTTTGCGAGTTCGGGAATATCGGTTTGAGGATCCCGAATTATAAATTATTGAACGGAATATTAAGCGAGTTTAAAAAACCATTGGCCCAAACCTCAGCCAATGTTTCGGGGGAACCGGCCTCAAATAAAATAAAAGATATTTTGCGTCAATTTAGAAATAAAAAAAATCAGCCGGATTTGGTAATAGACACGGGCAATTTAAAAAAATCCAAGCCATCCAAGGTTATCGATTTAACCGGAGATACTCCGAAAATTTTACGTAAATAATTATGCTGCCTTTAGTAAAAACCCCAATCCAGAAGATTGAAAAATACGAAAAGTTAATATCAAAAGAACTTTTCAAAGAGATATTGAAATTGAGCAAGGATCTGAAAGGTTTGAAGGTTTTCCACGTTAATGCCGCTCCCCGGGGAGGAGGAGTGGCCGAACTTTTGAAAAGCCTCATTCCTTTAATGAAAGGTGCGGGGCTGAAAGCCAGTTGGTACGTCAATCCTCCGGGCGAAAAATTCTTCACCCTGACTAAAACAATGCACAATGCCCTTCAGGGAGAAGATTTCGAATTTCCTTTTTCCGCTAGGAGATTGTATATCCGGCACATGGAATTGACGGCAAAGCTCATGCAGGGCATGAAACCGGACTTGTGGGTCATCCACGACCCTCAACCCGTCGGAGTGGCAGCTTACCTGCCCAATTTTCATCCCGCTGTCTGGAGGGTCCATATCGATACTTCCAACCCCAACAAGGAGGCATACGGATTCGTTTATCCTTTCATGACCATGTACGATAAAGTGATATT
>CAZYNZ010000041.1:0-3176 GCA_964648545.1 uncultured Candidatus Saccharibacteria bacterium | reverse complement strand
AATCCTATGATGGGCTGGAGAGGGGCTTCCCGCTATTACGATCCCAAATTCAAAGAGGCGTTCCTGTTGGAGTGCCGGGCTTTAAAGAGGGCGAGGGAGGAGTTCGGATTGAAAAATATCTGGGCCATGATACCTTTCTGCAGGACTGTCGAAGAAGGCGAAAAGGTGTTAAAGATAATGAAAGAAGCTGGGCTCAAGAAGGGGACGAACGATTTGAAGGTCATCGCCATGTGCGAGATACCGTCCAATGTTCTTCTGGCAGGGGACTTTCTTGATATTTTCGACGGCATGAGCATAGGGAGCAATGATTTGACTCAGTTGACTTTAGGGCTTGATAGGGACTCGGCTTTGATTTCCAGGGTGGGAGACGAGAGAAATGAGGCCGTAAAATCACTGATAAGCAGCGTTATCAGGGAATGCCGCAGAAGGAAAAAATACATTGGAATCTGCGGACAGGCGCCATCGGACTTTCTGGACTTCGCTCAATTCTTGGTGAAGGAAGGCATCGAGTCGATTTCCCTTAATCCGGATACGGTAATCAAAACAATTTTATCCCTGAAAAAAAGATGAAGAAGATATACGACGTAATCACATTCGGTTCGGCAACCCAGGATATCTATGTGAAGTCGAAAAAGTTTTCACCCGTTGCCAAGAAATCTTTTGCGGCAGGCAGAGGCATCTGTTTCCCCGCTGGCTCTAAGATTGAAGTGGAAGATATTCTTTTAAGTTCGGGCGGAGGCGGAACGAATACAGCTGCAACCTTTACTAAACAGGGGTTGAAAACTGCTTGGTGCGGTCGGGTAGGCGACGATAGCTTTGGCAATCTGATAATCAAAGAGCTTGGAAATTTGAAAATTGACACTACATTCATATCGAAAACAAAAGACAAACTTACTAACACCTCGGTTTTCCTAGCATATCCGGGCAAAGACAGAACGATTTTAGTTTATCGGGGCGCCTCTGACTCTCTGGGTAAGAATGATATTCCCTGGTCAAAGATTAAAAACGCTAAGTGGTTTTATTTGGCTCCTTTTGCAGGAAATTTTGTAGCCCTTACGGAGAAGATGGTGAATTTCGCAAAGAAAAATAAGATTAAAGTCGCCTTGAATCCGGGATACAACCAATTGACCTTGCCTCGAAAGAATCTTGAAAGAATTTTGGCAAAAGTAGATATTCTGATTTTAAATCGGGAAGAAGCCTCTCTTTTGACAAAAATTCCTTACCAAAAAGAAAAAGCCATCTTCAAAAAGTTAGACGAGCTAGTGCATGGAATTTGTATAATGACGAAAGGTGGTCAGGGAGTGGTTGTCTCCGATGGCAGATATCTTTATCGGGCGCCATCTTTATACCCGGAAATAGTTGCTTCGGGATTGAAATTTATCGATAGCACCGGCGCCGGCGACGCTTTCGGGTCGGGATTTGTGGTAGGAATGATTCAAAAGAACAATATAGTTTTTGCCATTCAACTGGCGATGGCAAATTCAGGTTACGTTATTACCAAATGGGGAGCGAAAAATGGATTATTAAAAAAAGGACGAAGATGGCCGAAAACAAAAGTTACCAAAGAATTATGTTTAGAAAACGGCTTATGCCAAATAAAAAAATGAAATATAAAATTCTCAAAGCGGCTCAGAAAGGAAAATGGGCGGTCGGGCAGTTTAACGTCTCAAACATCGAAACTTTGAAAGCTATATTCGAAGCGGCCAGGAAATTGAGAAGCCCTGTCATTATCGGAACTTCAGAAGGGGAGAGCAAATTTCTGGGATTGAGGCAGGCGCGGGCGCTGGTCAGCTTGCTCGAGGAAGAAACCGGGGTTCCGGCCATTTTGAACCTTGACCACGGGAAAACTTTCGATTATATTAAAAAGGCGATACAAGCAGGCTACGATAGCGTTCATTTCGACGGTTCATGCCTGTCGCTTTCGCAAAACATCGTCCTGACGAAGAAAGTCGTAAAGTACGCCGCCAGGTTCAGAGTGCTGGTTGAAGGAGAAGTGGGCGTGATCGGCGGAAACCTGACCGATACAAAAGAAGCTCAAAAATTTGCCAGAGAAACGAATATAGACCTGTTGGCGGTTAACGTCGGCACCATTCACGGGATAAAAAAGTCAGGAAAAAATCCAGCCGTAAAACTCCGAAGATTAGAAGAAATTAAAAAGGCAGTAGGGAATATACCCTTGGTTCTTCACGGAGGATCAGGTACTCCGGAAAAAGACATTAAAGCGGCAATTAAACTGGGTATCGTAAAAATTAACATTAATACCGAGTTGAGAAACGCTTTCACCGGATCTTTGAGAAAAGAACTCGGGAAAAACACAAGGGAGAACACTCCTTACAAGTATCTTCCTTACGCCATTGAAGCCGTTCAAAAAGTAGTCGAAGGAAAAATCAAATTATTCCGCTCTAACAATAAAATATGATTGAACTTAAAGCAAAAATTAGAAAAGATACGGGGAAAAAAGTTAAAAAGATAAGGGAACAGGGAATGCTGCCTGGTGTTCTGTACGGCCCCAAGATCGAAAGCCAGCCCTTGGAACTCGATTTAAAAGATTTTGAGAAGGCTTACAAAGAGGCAGGAGAAACTTCTTTGATTTCTCTGGATCTGGCCAAGGAAAAGTTTTTGGTTCTTATTCATGCCATAGAAATAGACGCCCTTTCCCAGAAACCAATTCACGTCGATTTCTATCAGCCCAGGTTGGATGAAGAGATTGAGGCCATGATACCCTTGGTCTTTGAAGGAGAGGCAGCGGCGGTGAGAGACCTTGGTGGAACTCTGGTTAAAAGCATTCACGAAGTGGAAGTAAAAGCCCTTCCCCAGAATTTGCCGCATGAAATAAAAATAAACATAGACAAACTGAAAACGTTCGAAGACAACGTTTTAATCCGGGATTTGCTCCTTCCTCAAGAAGTGAGAATCCTTAAAGAAGCGGACGAGGTCGTGGTTTTTGTGGCTTCTCCCGAAAAGATAGAGGAAGAATTGGCCAGGCCGATTGAGGAAAAGGTGGAAGAAGTGGAGAAGGCCGAGGAGAAGAAGGAGGAAGAAAAAGAAGGAGAAGAGGAAAAAACGGAGAAACCAGCAAAGCCGGAAGAAAAAAAGTAGCAGATGAAAATTAAAAATTCATTAAAATTTGTTTTAACCCTTGCGTTAATTGCGGCTTTTTTAGTGCCGCAATTTTT
>CAZYNZ010000040.1:0-3187 GCA_964648545.1 uncultured Candidatus Saccharibacteria bacterium | reverse complement strand
GGAGAGGAAAATGAAAAGAAAAATCTTAAAGAAAAAGTGATGGAAGCTTTGAAAGAAGAGTTCCGTCCCGAATTCTTGAACAGGATTGATGAAATCGTTATTTTCAATTATCTCCAGAAGCCGGAAATTAAAAAGATCGTTGACCTGGAACTGACCAAGGTTTCCAGTCGGTTGAAAAGCAAAAACATTGAAATCGTGGTGAGTGAAAAAGTGAAATCGCTTCTGGCGGAAAGGGGATTCGATCCTAATCTTGGAGCCAGACCCCTTAAAAGAGTTATTCAGAAAATGGTCCTTGATCCTTTAGCCATGAAAATTGTGATTGGAGATGTTTTGAAAAATGACAGGGTAGTGGTTGATTTGGAAGGCGAAAAAATAGTTTTCCGCACGCAAAAGGATTTAATTAAGACAAAAGAAAAAGTTTTGGTTGGATAATGTCAAAAAATATTCTGAAAATAGTCTGTTTTTTTGTGGTCGGTATGGTCGGTGGTATTTTTGCTGACCAGATTTTCTGGCCTTATTTCATTGAAAAGCCTCTTTTCCATGAGTACAGGCTGGAGCAGAGTCCGGTTTACGTTACCGAGAGGAAAGAAGTGATCATTCAGGAAAATACCGCTTTACAACAGGCGATTGAAAAAGTTGACAAAACAGTGGTCGGAGTCAAAACAGAAACAAAAACAGGGGAGATATTGGAAGGTACGGGACTTAGCGTGACTTCCGACGGCTTAGTCGTTACTCTGGCAGAACTGGTCCCCCAGGGTTCCGTTTTCGCTTTTTTCGTTGACGGTAAAGCCGTTTCCTACCAGGTTTTAAAGAGAGACGCCGCGACCAATCTGGCCTTGGTAAAATTGGGAGAGGCTAAATTGCCGACGGTTGTTTTCGCCGATTTAAATAAGTTGAAACCGGGAGAAAGAGTTTTTCTCGTTGCCGTAGGAACGGTTAACGAAGGAATCGTTAAAAGTTTTGATAAAGATTTAATCGAAACCAATATTACAGAAACAGACAACATCAAAGGCAGTCCTTTGTTTAATATCGCAGGAGAAGTGTTAGGTTTGAATACTGTTGATTCTGGAGGAGCAGTTATTACTATTCCAATCTCCCAAATCAAAGAGTTTATAGGAATGTAAAACGATTTTTCTAAGCAAAAAGTCCAAAGCCCGGAGCAGTCCGGGCTTGACTTTTTTGTGAATAATGTTATATTAAAAGCCTGGCACACTTCAATAAAAATAAGGAGAGGAAGACAGAAATGGAAAGGATAAAAATTTTTCTAAAGGTGGATGATGGACCGTTACACAAAATCACCAAAAAGATACTGGAGACAAAGGGTTATGTCGTCGTTGAGGACATAGGTGATGCCGAAGCAGACGGAATGGCTAATCTCGCCATTATTGGCCTCAACAATTACCATGGAAAACTTCTCGCAGACAAACTGCGGGAAATGATTCCTAGTATCGGCGTTATTCCTTTTTTTTCAGCCTATGTTGACTATGGTGACGTCAACACAACGTGTGTTGATCTTAATCGGATTGATGAGCTTATCGTCTCGGTAATGAAAAAGAAAAGGAGTGAACAATGACAGCTACACTGACGAGTGAGGAAGCGAAAGTTCTCAATGACATAGTCACTGAAGAACTGGCGGAGTACGGTCTTTTGAAGGCCATGGAAGATAAAGCCGCCGCCGCCAAGGAGATTGCTCCCACGGTGGCAAAAAGGTTTGATTCTCATCCGCTCCTGAAGGATAAAATCCTTCTCTACCCGCAATCGTCTCTCGAGGAAGCCATTATGGCCAAAATCGATGAGATCGGCGCAAGATGTGTCTGAGGTTTTTCTCGAAAGAGAAAAGCAAGGAGCGTGGTTCATGTAATCACGCTCCCCTTGTTTTTTTAAACAGAAATGCTAAAAACAGTTTAGCTCCTTGCCAATTGGTAGAGGAGACTTTTTTTATAAGGAGAAGCAAAGATGTCACGAGCATTCGTGGTCACTGACAGTACGGCAGATTTTCCCATGGGAGCATTGGATGGCCAAAGGATAAGGGTCGTTCCGCTCTATGTGAGGTTCGGAAAAGAAGAATATCGCGACAGGTATAACCTTAGCAGCGATGAATTCTTCGCCCGGTTGAAAAAGAGCGAAACCCTGCCCATGACCAGTCAGCCAACTCCGGATGATTTTTTGAGAGCGTATAAAAAAGCAGGCCCCAAAATTTTCTCCCTGCACGTTTCGGCAAAACTCAGCGGCACGCTTGAGTCCGCCAAACGAGCCGAGAAAGAAGTGCCGATGCATTTTGAAACAAAAATGCTTGATTCTCAGACCCTTTCTCTGGGCCTGGGATTTCTGGCAATGAGAGCCGCTGAAATGGCAGAAGCCGGGACAAGCCTTGATGCTATCGAGGAGGAAGTAAAACAGCTGATTTCCAAGGTTCGGCTTTATGGCGTCTTGGATACTCTTCATTATTTGGAGAAAGGTGGCAGAATAGGCAAGGTTTCTTCTTTTCTTGGTTCTCTTTTGCAGATAAAGCCGATCATCCAGATAAAAGACGGAGAAGTCGTGCCGGTGGAAAGAAACCGAAGCAAAGCCAAATCCCTGGAACGATTGGTGGAAATAGTCGCTGCAGAAGGCGACATGCTGAAAGTGGGCGTAATCCATGCCGATGCCGAGGCCGAAGCAAAGGAACTGGCAAAGCGTCTGAAAGCGGTTTATCCCGGAAGGCATATCCCTGTGGTGCAAACTGGTACTATTATCGGAACTCATTCCGGCCCCGGTTTGGTCGGAATCTGCGGAATATTAAAATAAGGAGGAAAGAAATTGCTAAAAGTCATCCTAAAAACAGGTAATTTTCTATTGGGACTTCTGCAGTTCATTGTCTGGCTGATTTTCTGCGGTATCCCTGCAGGCATACTATATATAGTACATTGCCTCTGGATATCGAGGAGATTTTTCCGTCAGGTGAGGACTAAGAAACCCCAGTGCCTGGATTCCCCTGTCTATGCGTTGATTGAGCTACTGGTTCTTTTGCCAATGGTTCTTTCAATGACTCCATGACAGTCAGGAATAATTCTATATTCTATAGGGAGCGCTTATGCGCTCCCTTCCCTGTTTTCTTTACTGCTTTCTTAGAGGGTGTATAATATTAGAATATGTTTCAAGGTGCTCTCGTTGTTATTTCCTGGATCTCGCTTTTGTATTTCATCGT
>CAZYNZ010000039.1:0-3288 GCA_964648545.1 uncultured Candidatus Saccharibacteria bacterium | reverse complement strand
CAGAAATGTTGAAAGGGGCCGAAATGATTTTCATTACCTGCGGATTGGGCGGAGGCACGGGCACGGGAGCCTCACCCGTCATTGCCGAAATAGCCAAAGAATCCGGCGCCTTAACCTTGGCCGTGGTTACCACACCCTTTGCTTTCGAGGGCCAGGTAAGGGAAAGAATCGCTGAAAACGGCATGAGGCACCTGAAGGAAGGAGTCGATACCCTGATTTCCGTTTCCAACAATAAACTTCTTTCAACTCTTACCCCCAATATTTCCCTTGTTAATGCTTTTTGGATTTGCGATGACACTTTAAGGCAGGCGGTCCAGGGCATATCTGATTTGGTGACCATGTCGGGAATAGTCAATGTTGATTTTGCTGATGTTAAAGCGATCATGAGCAATGCGGGTACGGCTCTTTTCGGAGTGGGCAGAGCACAGGGAGAGGGAAGGGCGCAGAAAGCGGCACTTTCCGCGATCAACTCGCCTTTGTCGGATATTTCGATAAAAGGCGCCAAGGGAATACTTTTCAACGTTTCCGGCGGCAAAGACATAAGCCTCGCCGAGATAGACGAAGTGGCAAAGACCATTACCCAGGAAGTAAATTCGGATGCCAAGATAATTTTCGGGGCGGTCCAGGATAACCGGCTGAAAAAGGGAGAGATTAAAGTTACGGTCATCGCCACTGGGTTTTGAGAATGCCCAAGTCCCGGATATTTTTATATTTTTGCCTTTCCTTCGTCGGAGGCATTTTTTTAAACTCGTTTTTGGAAATCCAGCAACTTTTGATGCTGGGTTTTTTGATATTGGGGATCGCTTTAATCTCGGTTTTCTGGAAATATAAGAAGCTGGCAGTAGCAGGTTTTTGTTTTATTTTTCTTGTTTTGGGAATGTGGCGGTATGAGGCGGCCGATTTTAAAGTCAAAAATAACGGTTTGCTGGAATACAACGACAAAAAGGAAAAAGTTGCTTTGATCGGAGAAGTCGTTGCCGAACCGGATGTAAGGGAAAATAATCTTAAGCTGACGGTCTCTCCTCAAAAGCTGGAAGGAAGGATATTGGTAACTACAAACAGATATCCGGAATATCGATACGGCGATAAGTTGAAAATCAGCGGAGAATTGCTGACGCCGCAGGAATTCGAGGATTTCAATTATAAGGATTATCTGGCCAAAGACGGGATTTTCGCAGTTATGTATTATCCGGAAACGGAATTGTTGGAGCAGGATCAGGGGAATCTATTCTATGCGAAGATTTTGGAAATTAAAAACAGTCTTCGGGCGAGCATAAACCGCAATCTTTCTCCGCCTCAATCCTCGATCCTGGCAGCTCTCATTCTGGGAGACAAAAGGCAGATTTCAGACGAATGGAAAACCAGGCTGAATTACGCCGGCGTAAGACACCTAACCGCAGTCTCAGGCATGCATGTTGCGGTATTATCCGCGATTCTAATGAGTTTTTTCGTGGGTGTCGGTTTTTGGCGGAAGCAGGCTTTTTATTTTACTCTTTTGCTGATTGTTCTTTTTATTCTGATGACCGGTCTCCAGACTTCTGCCATCCGGGCGGGCATTATGGCAAGCTTGTTTTTATTCGCGCGGTGCCTGGGAAGAGGGAACAGTTCGACGAGAGCAATCGTTTTCGCCGCATCTTTCATGCTGTTACAAAACCCCTTGCTTTTAAGGTTTGACGTGGGTTTTCAATTATCTTTTCTGGCAGTAATGGGAATAATTTATACTGGTCCCGTCCTCCAGTCCTGGCTAAAAAGAATACCGGATAAATTTCAGCTAAGAGGCATTCTTGCCACAACCCTCTCTGCCCAGATTTTTACCTTGCCTATTTTAATTTATAACTTCGGCTACGTTTCCCAGGTTGCTCCCATTACCAATGTTTTAATACTTCCTTTTTTGCCCTATATTATGATTCTGGGTTTTATCTACGGTTTCCTGGGCATCCTTTGGTCGCCTCTGGGATGGGTTTTTTCAATACCGGCTTGGCTCCTTTTGGCTTATCTGACGAAAGTCGTTGAAGTATTTGGTGCTTTTTCTTTTGCCGTCTATTTTTTGGAAATTTCTTGGGTTTGGTTACTGGTTTTTTATTCGGCTTTAACTCTCATCGTCTATCGAGTGGGGACCAAGGAAGAACTAAAAATATTGCAGTATTAGTGATAAAATAAAAGAATGAAGAAATCCGCTTGGGTAATTTCGGTTAATATGGGCTACGGTCATCAAAGGACAGCTTTTCCCTTGAAAAATTTGGCTCCGGAGGGAAAGGTGATTTGCGCTAACGATTATAATGGCATTCCCGAAAAAGACAAAAAGATCTGGGAGACGACTAGGATGGGATACGAACTTATTTCCAGAATCAAAAGGATTCCTTTGCTGGGCAGTTTTATTTTTTTTCTTTTTGACCAACTGCAGAAAATTCTAACTTTCTACCCCAAAAGAGACTTGCCGGAAGCAAACATCCAGTTAAAACAGATATTTTCCTTTATTGAAAAAGGATGGGGGAGGAACTTGATCAATAAGCTAAAAAAAGAACCCCTTCCTTTGGTCAGCAGTTTTTTCACCCCGGCTTTCATGGCGGAACAGTTTAATTATCCGGGGGACATTTTTTGCATCGTTTGCGATGCAGACGTTTCCCGCACCTGGGCGCCTTTAAAACCGAAAGAAAGCAGGATAAAGTATCTTGCTCCCAACTCCCGGACGGCGGAAAGACTGAAGCTTTACGGCATGAAACCGGAAAACATTTTTCTGACCGGCTATCCTTTGCCTCAAGATATCATCGGCGGAGAAGATATGGAAATTTTGAAAGAAGATTTAAGACATCGTCTGGTAAACCTGGATCCGAAGAAAAGATATTTTTCTTATTACGAACCCTTAATCAAAAAACATCTCGGAGAACTTCCCAAAGAACCCGACCATCCCTTGACCTTAATGTTTGCGGTTGGGGGAGCGGGGGCGCAGAAAGACATCGGAATTAAGATCATTAAAAGTTTAAGCGGGAAAATTAAAAAAAGAGAAATAAAGATTATTTTGGTTGCCGGAACCAGAAAGGAAGTTAAAGAATATTTTGAAAAGAAGACCAAGGGACTGGACGTTGAAATTATTTTCTCTCAGGACATAGAGGATTATTTCCAGAAGTTCAATCAGGCTCTGAGAAAAACCGACATTCTATGGACAAAGCCTTCGGAGCTTTCCTTCTATTCTGCTTTGGGACTGCCCATTATCATTGCCCCGCCCATCGGCTCTCAGGAGGATTTCAACAAAAGATGGCTTTTGAAATCCGGGTTCGGAGAAGCCCA
>CAZYNZ010000038.1:0-3303 GCA_964648545.1 uncultured Candidatus Saccharibacteria bacterium | reverse complement strand
TGGCCGAAATTGCCTCGCAATATTTGAATAAAGGTTCTTTGGTTTTAATCGAAGGAAGATTGCAGACAAGAAGCTGGAAAGACAATTCCGGCAGCCAAAGATACAGAACAGAGATTATAGCCGAGCGGCTTCAAATGGGACCGAAATCGGCCAACAGACAAAGCTTTCAGAATCAAGAGAAAGAAACGTTCAAAGAAGGTAAACCTTCTTTTCGCCCCTCGTCTACTAACGAGGACTCGGGAAAAGAAGATATTCCGGTGATTGAAGAGGAGGAAATAGACGTTAAAGACATACCGTTTTAAAAACCATGGAGTGTTATTTTTGCCAACGCAACATAAAAGATATTGATTTCAAGGAATCGCAATTATTGCGGAATTTTATTTCAGGTTCCGGCAAGATAAAAGCGAAAAAAAAGACCGGAATCTGTTCCAGTCACCAACGAAAATTGGCCAGAGCCATAAAGAGAGCGAGGTATTTAGCTCTCCTTTCCTCTACCAGCAAATAAGAGGCTTTTTATCTTTTCGGCCACCTTTGGATTCTCTCTTAAGAATTCCTTGCTGGCTTCCGAGCCTTGTCCTAATTTTGTATCTTCAAACTGGAGCCATGAACCGGCTCTTTTTATTATGTCTTCTTTTATTCCGGCATTTAAAATATCCCCGAAGTAAGAGATGCCTTCATTGTAATAAATGTCAAACTCTGCCGTTTTAAAAGGCGGGGCGACTTTATTCTTCACTATTTTGGCCTTGACCCTGGAACCTATTATTTCGTCCTTCTGCTTTATCTGGGCGATTCTCCTCAGGTCAATCCTGACCGAAGCGTAGAATTTCAGGGCCAAGCCGCCGGCAGTTGTTTCAGGATTGCCGAACATAATCCCTATTTTCATTCTGGTTTGATTAATAAAAATAACGATCGTTTTTGTCTTGGAAACTATACCTGAGAGCTTTCTCAAAGCCTGACTCATCAGCCTTGCCTGAAGTCCGATTTGAAATTCGCCCATTTCCCCGTTAATCTCCGCTTGAGGAACCAGGGCGGCAACTGAATCAATCACAATCACATCCACTTCTCCCGATTTAACCAGGGTCTCGACTATCTGCAGGGCCTGCTCTCCCGAATCGGGCTGGGAAATCAGAAGATCTTCTATATTAACTCCGATTCTTTTTGAATAATCCGGGTCCAAGGCATGTTCGGCATCAACGAAAGCGCCAACTCCCCCTTGCTTTTGGGCTTCGGCTAAAATGTGCAAAGCCAGAGTGGTTTTCCCGCTGCTCTCAGGACCGTAAATCTCAATAACCCTTCCACGGGGTACTCCCCCCACTCCCAAAGCCATATCAAGGGAAATAGAACCAGTGGGGACCACGTCAACATCAACCGGCCTTACTTCTCTCAGTTTCATAATCGCCCCTTCGCCGAATCTCTGTTTTATCTCATCCACCGCTTCCTGCAAGTCGGCCGGGTCTGTTTTTTCTTTTTTCTTTACCATAAATTTATTATAAATTAGAAACTTAGCTTAGCCAAGCTACACTTTTTTCCATTCATCCTCCTCGCCGTTATCAGGATCAGCCTGTGGAAGATTATTTTCAATAGTCTTTTCTGCTCCGGGAAGGTAGACATCTCTCGGTTTAGCGCCTTCGCCCGGCCCCACAACTCCCCGTCCCTCAAGTATATCAAGCAATCTCGCTGCTCTGGCATAACCGATTCTTAATCTTCTTTGTAAAAAGGAGGCTGAAGCTTTTTTCGCCTCGATCACTGTTTTTTTTGCTTCCTCGTATAGAGGATCTTCATCTCCGCCAAATCCCTCGAAGGATCCCTGTCCTCCCTCTTGTCCTTCCAAAGTTTTTTCCAAATCCTGTGCCAAATGATTCTCCAGCATTATTCCTTCTTCCATTTTATCGTCTTTCACTTTTGCGTTTTGCGAGTTAATGAACTCAACGCTTTTCCTTATCTCTTTCTCTGAAACGTAAGCGCCCTGAATTCTCCTGGGTTTCGCCACTTCGGCAGAAATGAAAAGAAGATCTCCCAAGCCCAGAAGCTTCTCCGCCCCGGCTGCGTCCAAGACCGTTCTTGAATCAACCTGAGAGGCCACCTGGAAGGTAACTCTGGAGGTAATGTTGGCCTTAATCAACCCTGTGATAACTTCAACCGAGGGCCGCTGGGTGGCGACAACTAAATGGATTCCAACGGCTCTTGCCATTTGGGCCAGCCGGACGATGCCAGCTTCTATTTCTCTTCCTTTGGCCGCCATTAAATCAGCCAATTCATCGATAATTAAAACAATATAGGGCAGGGGTTCTTCCCCTTCTTTCATAATTTTTTCGTTATAGCTCATGATGTCCCTGGAACCGTTGCCGGAAAGGATATCAAACCTTCTTTCCATCTCGCCTATCAGCCATTTCAAAGCATTTATCGATTTATGGGCGTCAAAGATTACCGGGCATAAAAGATGAGGAAGTTCCTTATACGCCGAGAATTCCACTCTTTTGGGATCGATTAAAATAAATCTCAAAATCTCGGGCGAGTTTTGATAGAGTAATGATAAAATCAGATTGTTCAGAAAAATAGTCTTCCCCGTGCCGGTGGAACCCGCAACCAAAAGATGAGGCATGCGGGCCAGATCCGCATAAGAGGGAGTCCCTGAAACGTCTCTCCCCAGGGCAATGGTCAAGCTTGAAGTGGAATTTTGAAACTGCGCAGTAGACAACATGTCTCTCAGGCGAACCTTGCATCTTTCCTTGTTCGGCACCTCAATGCCGACAAGCGATTTCCCGGGAATGGGCGCTTCTATCCTGATGGGATGGCTGGCTAAAGCTAAAGAAAGATTGCTTGAAAGAGCGGTGATTTTCGAGAGTTTAATTCCTTCGGCCGGTTTCAGAGTATATTGGGTTACCGTGGGACCGATATTGACCTCCGACATCTCTACTCCCATGCCGAAATTCTCCAATGTTTTTTTGATTATTGCCGAGCTGGTAATCGTGTCTCCCGCAGTAGGTTTTCCTTTTTCCATTTCCAACAGATCCAGGGGCGGAAGTTTATATTCTGAAAGCAGAGATTTTGCGGGGCTGATTGCTTTTGATTTTAAATCTAAAACGGGCTCCTCGGTCTTTTGCGGCGTTTCTTTTATTCTCGGTTCGATATCTTTAACTTTAAACTTGGGAAGGAATATTTTCTTCATGAAAGAAGGCTTCTCTTCCTCGGGAGCTAAGACTCCTTTCTTTTCTTCTTTCGGCCGAGGTTCGTGAATTAAATGCCAAAGGATCAATCCGCCGATTAAAATTATTCCGCCGAAAATAATCGTGCTGACCAGAT
>CAZYNZ010000037.1:0-3427 GCA_964648545.1 uncultured Candidatus Saccharibacteria bacterium | reverse complement strand
GTCGGATTGAATCTATATTGCCAAATTCTTTCCGAGGCAGTAGAAAAATTAAAAACAAAGTGATAGACTCAATGAATGCTCAATGAAACTGAAGTTTCATTTTGACCTGCGTTTTTATAAATAAAAACTTGGCATGCAATTAGTAATAGTCGAGAGTCCAACTAAATCAAAGACCATTTCGAAATTTCTGGGACCCAGTTATGAGGTCCTTTCTTCCTATGGCCACATGAGGGACTTGCCCAAGAGTGAAATAGGTATAGACATCGAAAACGATTTCAAGCCAAAATACATCGTCATCCCGAAAGCCAGAAAAAATCTGGCGGAACTGAAGAAAGTAACCCAAAAAGCGGAATCTGTGATTTTGGCGACTGATGAAGACCGGGAAGGAGAAGCAATCGCTTATCATCTGGCTTTTCTTTTGGGACTTAACGGCGAGAAAAAATACCAAAGAATCGTTTTCCACGAAATCACAAAGGGGGCAATTGCCGAAGCCCTCAAAAATCCAAGAAAGATTGACGCGAACTTGGTTGACGCTCAGCAGGCAAGAAGAGTTTTGGACAGAATCGTCGGCTACAAACTGTCTCCTTTTTTATGGAAAAAGGTGGCCCGAGGATTGTCGGCGGGAAGAGTGCAATCGGTAGCTGTAAGGCTGGTAGTTGAAAGAGAAAGAGAAATAGAAAATTTCGTGGCGGAGGAATACTGGACGATCACGGCTTTGCTGCGAAAACTAAAAAAAGAATTTGAGGCGATTTTAATTGAAAAGGATGGTGAAATAATTTCCAAACTAGGGATAAAAACCAAAAAAGAAGCGGACGGAATCGTAAAGGATTTGCAGGGAGCCGAATATAAAGTAGAAAGCGTTGAGAAAAAAGAACTGAAAAGAAATCCCCTGCCGCCTTTTACCACCAGCACCATGCAACAGGAATCCTGGAAGAGATTAAGGTTCCCGGCGAAACTGACCATGAGAATCGCCCAAAACCTTTATGAAAGAGGTTTCATTACCTATCACCGAACGGATTCTTTGAACCTTTCGGATATAGCGCTTTTTTCAGCAAAGAAATTCATCAGCAATCAATACGGCAAGAACTACTGGGCGGGATTCCTCAGAAAATATAGAACGAAAACGAAAGGCGCGCAGGAAGCTCACGAGGCGATTAGGCCTGCTTACCCCGATAAAACTCCGGAATCTCTGAAATTAGAACAAAATCAATTTAAATTATACGACCTGATTTGGAGAAGATTCATCGCCTGCCAAATGGCAGAGGCCCGTTTCGACACGGTAAGCATAAACATCCAGGCGAAAAAATACGTTTTCAGGGCGACCGGGCAAAGTCTAAAGTTCGACGGATTTCTTAAAGTCTATCCCATGAAGTTCGAAGAAAAAGAACTGCCCGCTTTAAAAAAAGACGAGCTTTTAGAATTTGTGGAGTTGACCCCTTTTCAGCATTTCACCCAGCCCAGGGCTCGATACAACGAGGCAAGTTTAATTAAGGCGCTTGAAGAAAACGGAATCGGGAGACCTTCAACCTATGCGCCGATTTTATCGACCGTCCAGGAAAGAAACTATATCGAAAAAAATACCGAGCGACGTTTCCGTCCGACGGAAATCGGAACCGTGGTGAATGACATTCTGGTTCTGCACTTTCCCAAGATCGTGGACGTAAACTTTACCGCCGAAATGGAGAAGGAATTGGATGAAATCGACGAGGGACAAAAAAAGTGGGTGAATGTCGTCAAAAACTTCTATGCGCCTTTTGAAAAAAACTTGAAGCAGAAATACAAAGACGTTTCCAAAAAAGACATCACCGAAAAACCGACGGAAAAAAACTGCCCAAAATGCGGAGCGCCCTTATTGATAAGGCTGGGCAGATACGGAAAGTTCTATGCCTGTTCCCAATTCCCGAAATGCAGATACACGGAATCCCTAGAGGAAAACAATCTGGGAATCAAATGCCCGAAATGCAAAAAGGGAAAGGTTGTTGAAAAAAGAACGAGAAAGCACAAAATATTCTACGGCTGCAACCGCTATCCAGAGTGTGATTTCGCCTTGTGGGACAAACCGACCGGAGAATTCTGCCCCAAATGCAAATCGCTTCTGGTTACGACTAAAAGAGGACAAATAAAATGTCCCAACAAGGAATGCGATTATAAGGTTGAAAAATAATAAAGATTTAGTAAAATGAACTGAGCTTAAGGGGCGTGTGGCGGAACGGTATACGCGTAGGTCTCAAAAACCTATGGGGGCAACCCCTTGTGGGTTCGAATCCCACCTCGCCCACAACTATCAAAAATCCCGATTCCTCGGGATTTTTATTTAGAAATGTTTTTTACCAACCAGGCGGAAAATATTCCGATAACCGCTCCGGCCAATACATCCGAGGGCCAGTGCACGCCGACGTAAACCCTGGAAAGAGAAAGAATCAAAGTGGCGATTAAAAACAATGCTCCCAGTTTTTTGTTGTAGAAATAAACCAAAGCGGAAAAAGCAAAATAAAAAGCGGCGTGGCCGGAAGGGAAAGAAGAGGTCGCGGGATGCTCCAAAAGCAAATTGATATTGCTTTCAATGAATGGTCTCGGGCGCTCCCAAAGAAATCTTATCAGTTCCACGATTACGAACCTGGCGAAAACGGCCGTACCCAGGGCTTTCAGCATTATCGGCCAGTATTTTTTGAAGTTTTTGAGCAAAAACAAGGCAAGGATGAAAATCAAAACGTAGCCCAGATACTCTGCGGAAAAAATGGCTAAAGAGTCAAAACAAACATTCTTACCTACGAAACTATTTATTTTTTCGAAGATTAAATAATCCATTTAAAGCACTTTGCGTGGCTGAATCATTAAAAAAATGAAGGATAAGGCGGCCAAGCCGGACATTAACAAAAATAATATTCTGAAGCCTACGATTGAAGCAATGCTTCCACCGAGAAACGCGGCGATTCCCATAACGATCAAAGACAGAGAACCGCAAGCTCCCCATTGGCGTATGTATTTTCCCTTGTCCAAATGCTCGGAATAAATGGCATTGAAGGCAGGTGTGCCCAATGCTTCACCGAGCGCTAGAACCAATTGTAACAAATATAAATGCCAGAGAGAAGAAGCAAAAAAATAACCCAGCCAGCCGAGTATCCGGCAGACGTATCCTCCGGCCACCAAATACTCCTTTTCGATTACCCTGTCGCCGAAACGAGTGATCAGCAACATCAGAAAGCCGGTGAAGATCGCAAAAACGGCCCAGATGGAACCGGCTTCGAAAAGCCCTCCCCCGATTTTCTGTATGAACAAAGCGAACAAAGGAGGAAACATGTTCGCCGCCAAAATAAAAATACTGTTGATTCCAATTAAAATTCGCAGCGACTTGTTCGATAATATATTGTTAAACATTTAAGATTTCTTTGTAGAGTTTCAGATGGTCTCTTAAAAGACGCGGCAT
>CAZYNZ010000036.1:1284-3459 GCA_964648545.1 uncultured Candidatus Saccharibacteria bacterium | reverse complement strand
AATTGAGGGGCCCAAGACAAAGTCTTAAGGCCCCCCGGTGAAGTGTCTGATTATATCAAGTACGCCTTCGGCATACTTAAAGGGAGAAACATGCCCCCCTTTTTGTTTAACCAGTTCCTTGCAATCCTTTTTGGCGTTTCCCGGACATCCGACCCGATCGACTATATTTAACATCGGTTCGTCTCCTCCGGAATCACCAATCCCCAAGATTTGTTCGAGGGGTATCCCGGTGTATTGCGAGAAGAAACGGACTCCCGAGGCCTTGTCAACCGTAGCGGGACTTATGTCTATGGCTATGGTTGAACGGCGGATGCTAATCATTCCTTTTTCTTCAAGCTGGCGAATATTTTCCGGGATCATCTTATAACACTCTTCTATGGTCAGGTCAGTTCCTTCTGCCAGTTCCAGGGCGATATTCACAAGTTTACCCCTGTAAGGAACCAAGGGTAGAGTTTGGCACATGGCCAAGACTTGTTCGCGCGTTCGTTCAAAGATATCCCTGTATTTTGCGGTGTATGCGGGATTTATCAGAGGATTGTCCTTAGAGTGTTTTCTTGTGGGATTATAGAGAAACATTCCACTTTCCACCACCGACCAAGAATTTGGCCAATGGAGCAGGCCGGCCAGGGGAATCACGTAATTGAATTCCCGACCGCTGCAGAAACTGATTAGTGGGAATTCTCCGCGATTTGCCATCTCAACGTATTTTCCTATTTGTTCGAAAGCGAGATGACATTCGTGGGTTGGCGATTCTCCGAAGGGCAGCAAGCAATCGTCTATATCAACCAGAATTGCTTTGATTTGCTTCACCTTAATACCTCCTATGTAGTGTACTGTGGATTTATTATGTAATAATATATAAAATTTGTCAACTCTCGTCTTTCCTGCCAGCTTAAGTAGCAATATTGACAAGGGCTTTTAATTTGTCTAAAATTAATTGGTATAAAAAAGATGCCGAGAAAAGCTCTAATTCATCGTAAAACGAATGAGACTGACATAAGGATGGAATTAACCCTTGATGGAACCGGGAAAAGTAGGATTTCTACTCCGATTTTGTTTTTGAATCACATGTTGGAAAACTTTACCAAGCACGGCGGTTTTGATTTGGTTGTTAAAGCTAAGGGAGACATTAAAGTGGATCAGCACCACACCGTTGAGGATTTGGGAATAGTTTTAGGAGAAGCGTTCAAAAAGGCCTTGGGCAACAAGCGGGGATTAAATCGGGCAGGATACTTTGTCTTTCCGATGGATGAGGTTCTTTCGGTGGTGGCCGTAGACATTTCGGGCAGAAGCTATCTTAATTTTGATGTTAATTTCGTCAAGGAAAAAATCGGCGACCTGGAAACTGATTTGATCAAAGAATTTTTTCTCGGGTTTTCCCGAACACTCCAAGCGACTACCCATGTCAGGATGCTTTACGGAGAAAATGACCATCACAAAGTAGAGTCGATTTTTAAAGGTTTCAGTAAGGCGATGAAAATGGCCTGCCAGAAAGATATTAAAAATGGTAATGACATTCCCAGTACCAAAGGTATAATATAAATATATGGCAAAGAAAAAGAATTTCATTTATAAACCGATTTATGGCCAAGAGCGCCTTCAGGATTTTATTGACGCAATCGGATTAAAAGTCAAAAAATATTTTGCTAAGGCGCCGGGCTGTATCATCGGCTTGGAAGTGGACGGAGTTTTTTATGCAGAGGTTCTTTACCAATGGCTGAAACTACAAAAGCTGAATCTGACTTTCGCTACGATGGACGACGACGGTAAAGGATTGGACGAAAAGAAATTGGTAGGCCGCAAGGTTTTAATTGTTGAAGACGAGATAGTCACTGGTAAAGCTTATAAGCGGGCGATGGAAAATATCAGAATAAGGAGATCGAAATTAAACATAAAAGATTTGAAGTTTGCCGTCTATCGTGACCGGGCCGGGTTGGCCGATTTTACCGTAGACGGCTATTCCGCTTACGCTCCCTGGAGCTTGGAAAGATTGGATGTTATTGATTTGAAGATTATCCAGGCTCTTTCCGAGGACGGCAGGAGTTCATTCGTTGAAATTGCCAAAAAGACTGGCTTGACGCCGGTAGCCATTAAAAACAGGGTAGAGAGGTTGCTGGCTGACGGAGTTTTAAAGATTCTGGGATTTTTAAACATGGAAAAGGTTTATGCCGTCAG
>CAZYNZ010000036.1:0-1184 GCA_964648545.1 uncultured Candidatus Saccharibacteria bacterium | reverse complement strand
ATCGTCTATAATAGAAAGAGAAACAATGTTAAGACAAGCTAATCCCAAAAATCATTATAGGAAAAATTCTCCCATTTGCATTTGGGCTTCTGCCACTGTCGTTTTAACCTTTGGAAAATTGACTGGTTGAGGGGATTAGTATAAAATATTAAAAACAAAACACTAATCCCCCCAAAAAATTGAAGGGGATTTTTCAAAAAAATGGAAGAAAAAAAGTTTTATCTAACTAAAGAAGGATTGGACAAATTGAAAAAAGAATACGAAAGCTTGAAAGAGCTTAAATTAGCCAAGACTAAAGGAGAATCTCCTAAGATTTTGCATTCAGAAGATTTGAATCCCGAATACCTTGCTTTCCAGGAAGATATAAGCTTTTTAGAATCGAGGATACTTGAACTGGAGAATATCTTCAAGAACGTTGAATTGATCAAATCACCAAAAAAAGAAAAACAAAATGCAGTGGCTTTAGGTGCGCAGGTTATGATTGAAGTGGACGGCCAGAAAGACGAATTTATTCTTGTAGGTTCTCTGGAAGCAAATCCCTCCATCGGTAAGATTTCTAACGAATCTCCGGTTGGGAAAGCCCTTTTGGGGCATAAAGTTGGGGAGCAGGTCATTGTTTCTTCTCCCGTCCAAACCACATATAAGATCAAGAAAATAAAATATAACTTATCTTAATATTTTTAAGGCGATTTCAGATAAAAGAGAGGATAAAGCCTCTCTTTTTTATTGGGGGAAGATGTGTTAAATTTAAGTTAGATGAAAGACATTCTTAATTTTTTAATTGAAGTCGGGGAACTGAAAAGAAAACCGAGAAGGGGATGGTTGCTTCATCAGATAAAAAACCCGGAGACTACAGCCGAGCATATTTTCAGAACGACTATTATCGCTTGGGTTTTAGGCAAAAAAAAGAGATTGAATCTGGAAAGGGTTATTAAAATAGCCCTTGTCCATGATTTGTGCGAGGTTTATTCTCCCGATGTGACTCCCTATGATCCTCTGTTGCCTAAAGACAAAAAGAAAATAAGGGAGATTTTGAAAAAATGGCCCAAGTTTACTAATAACCTTAAAATTAGAAAATACAATAATAAGTATAAAAGTGAATGTCGTGCCCTGGAGAAACTTACGTCAAAATTACCATCAGATTTAAAGGCGGAAATGAAAAATCTTTGGCTGGATTTTGAAAA
>CAZYNZ010000035.1:0-3512 GCA_964648545.1 uncultured Candidatus Saccharibacteria bacterium | reverse complement strand
CGGAAATTAAGAATTTAAAAAAAGCAGCCGAAAGAATTCTGGAGGCGATTGGAAAACGGGAAAACATTTTGCTTTATGGCGATGGCGATTTGGACGGGGTGTCCTCAGTTATTATTTTAAAAGAAACAGTAAGGAGTTTGGGCGGAAAGGTTTCCGCCGTTTATTTTCCCGACAGGGAGATCGAAGGATACGGCATTACGCAAGTGGGCTTGAAATATCTCAAAAAGAACGCTCCCGCACTTTTGATTGTCGTAGACTGCGGCATAGGAAACTTTAAGGAGGTGAAACTGGCCAAAAAATTAGGGTTTGAGGTTATAATTATCGAACATCACGAAGTCTTGGATAAATTACCCGGGGCGGAAATCGTCGTAAACCCCAAACAAAAAGGAGATAAATATCCTTTTAAGGGGCTGGCAACGGTCGGTATCGCCTTTAAACTTTCAGAACTTATTCTGGGTGATAAAATAAAAGGGGTTTTAAAAAACACTTTTCTGGAGCTGGTTGCTTTGGCAACTTTGGCCGACATGATGCCGCAGCAGTCGGAAAACAAATTATTCATTTCAGAAGGACTTTCACTTCTAAAGAGAACTTTCAGGCCGGGGATCAGGGTTTTTTTTGAGACAGAGATTTTCAAAAATTCACTTGATTTTATTCAAAAAGTTTCTAAAATGATTTCCATCTTGAACGTTCGAGACGTCGCCTATCGTTTCCCCGCCAGTTACAGGTTGCTGACCGTTTCTTCCCCGAAGGAAGCCAAAAAAATCGTGAAGGTTCTTTTAAAGAAAAGCAAAATCAGAAAAGAAAAAATCGAAAGGATTATTGAAGAAGTTGAAAAAAGAATCAAGGGCATTCCCGGTGCCATAATTTTCGAAGGAGACTCAGACTTTGAGCTGATTTTAATGAGCTCGGCCGCTTCAGTCATCTGCCAGAAATACCAGAGGCCGACTTTTTTGTATAAAAAGATGGAGAAAGAAAGCCAGGGAACCGTCAGAACGCCCAAAGATACGGATGCCGTAGATCTGATGAAAAAATGTAAAAAGTATCCTTTGACATACGGGGGTCACCCGCGGGCCGCGGGATTCAGGGTTAAAAACGGTAACCTTGAAAAATTTAAAAAGTGTTTAAGTGAAAATATATGAGGAAAATAATTATTTATACCGACGGAGCATCAAGAGGCAATCCCGGCCAATCCGGCATAGGAGTTGTTTTTTGCAACGAAAAGAACCAGTGTTTTAAGAAATACGCCGAATACCTGGGAGACAATTTCACGAATAATGAAGCCGAATACGGGGCCCTGATGTTCGCTTTAAAGAAATTCAAAGGGCTTTTCGGCAACAAACTGGCTAAAAGTTCCGAGGTTGAACTAAAATCGGATTCTGAACTTTTAATAAAGCAATTGAATGGAGAATACAAAATTCTGGAGCCGAAAATTCAGGAATTGTTCCTTAAAGTCTGGAATTTGAAAATAGATTTCAAAAAAATAAAATTCACTCTTATTCCGCGGGAGAAAAACAAGGAAGCGGACTTGCTTGCCAACGAAGCGATAGATAACGCTTCGGCCACTCCGAAGCTCCAAATCTAAAGTTGACAAATATTTTTTTATTGGTAGAATAAAAACAGTCCAAGCAGACAAGGCAATCGCAGTTCACCTTTATTAAAAAGGTGTCCTGAGGAAAGTCCGAACACCGTTGAAGGTAGCAGCTAACGGCTGTCCGTAGTAATACGAGAGGTGCGAGCAGAGACGACCGAGGTCGAAAGGCCGAGGAATCCTGTAATGGTGCAGGATAAGTCCCGCAGTAATGCGGGGGTGAAACGGCTAAATCCTTACCGGGTGCAAGAGCAAACCAAGAGTTCTGCTATTTACATGCGGAGCTTTTGTGAAAAGTAGCTCGCTTAGATAGATGATTGCCACTCCGCTTTCGGCGGAGCACAGAATTCGGCTTACTGTCTGCTTGGGCTTTTTTTTGTTCCAAAATTAAGATAAAATGAGTAAATTATGGTCCTGAATAATATCTTTAATTTTCAGACAAAAACCATCAGTCGCAGCGCTTTGATTCTGGGGATAGCTTATTTTTTCTCCGCTCTTTTGGGCTTGTTCCGAGACCGGCTTCTGGCCGGCCGCTTCGGAGCGGGACCCGAGCTCGACGTTTATTTTGCCGCTTTCAGAATTCCCGATTTCATCTATAATCTCCTGATTCTGGGAGGATTCGCCGCGGCCTTCCTGCCTTTGTTTTCAGAATACTTTTCAAGGAATAAAGAAGAGGCCTGGGAAATGACGAATCATTTGCTGAATGCGTTTTTGTTTTTTCTCGTCGTAATTTCCTTGGCCATTTTCATTTTTACCCCATGGCTAGTTCGGTTGCTTTTCCCGGGCTTCGGTTTGGAAGAGCAGGCCCTGGCCGTGCCTTTGGTGCGTTTGTTGTTTTTAAGCCCGATCATCTTCGGGGTTTCCAACCTGCTTTCTGGAATCCTGCATTATTTCAACCGGTTTTTGGTTTATAGCCTGACTCCGATTCTGTATAATTTAGGGATTATTTTCGGCATAGTGTTTTTAACTCCCACTTTCGGGATATTCGGCGTGGGCATGGGGGTGATTCTGGGAGCTCTCATGCATATGACGATTCAGATTCCTGCGGCCATAAACTGCGGTTTTTCCTATAAGCCCCTTTTTAATCTCAGATATCCCGCCCTGAAAAAAATCTTTAGTCTTATGATGCCGAGAATTTTCGGGGTGGCCGCCCAGCAGATAAATTTAATCGTCATTGTGGCAATTGCCTCGACCATTGCGGCAGGATCCATAGCCATTTTCAATTTTTCCAACAATCTGCAGAGCCTATTTGTGGGCATGATCGGCGTTTCTTTTGCCGTGGCCGCATTTCCGAGTCTGTCCCGCTTTTGGTCTCAAAATCAAAAGAAAGAATTTCTTGAAAGTTTTTATCTTGTTTTCCGCAGGATTGTTTTTTTGATCGTTCCCGCATCTCTTTTACTTTTTCTTTTGAGAACGCCCATTACCGATTTGATTTACAAAACCGGAAAATTCGGCTGGGAGGATGCCCAGCTTACTTCGGCCTGTCTGGGATTATTCAGTCTTTCAATCTTTGCCCAGTCTTTGATCCCTCTTTTCGTCCGGGGATTCTTTTCCTTTCAGGATACCAAAACACCTACCTTGATCACGGTTTTTTCTGTCGTTCTCAACATTGTTTTAGCTTTCTTTTTCGTTCGGATTTTGAGTTTCTCCAACGCTTTCGGCGACTTTCTGGGAGAGTTTTTCAATTTACAGGGAACGGGAAACGTTTCCGTCATCGGTCTGCCTCTTGCTTTTACTCTTGCCGCAATTTTTCAATTTCTTTTACTATTTATTTTCTTTCATAGGAAAACAAAAAATATTGTATAGATGGAAACCAAAAATATTCGTAATTTCTGCATAATCTCGCATATCGATCACGGAAAGTCCACTCTGGCCGACAGGTTTCTGGAAGAAACCCAAACCGTTCCCAAAGCCAAAATGAGGG
>CAZYNZ010000034.1:0-3552 GCA_964648545.1 uncultured Candidatus Saccharibacteria bacterium | reverse complement strand
CTGCCGGCTGATTGCCGTAGAGCAAGGTTTTCCAAAGTTCTCCTATGTATATTAAAGGCGTATCCAGATACATGTTTATTTCTTCTATTATCACCCCTCTTTCCCTTTCCATTTCTTTTTTAGGCAGCAAACTGTTCAGATAAATATCAGATACCCAGTCCAGGGCAGCTTCAAAATGCATGGCGGCAACTTTAGCGTAGTACCCCGTGAATTCCTCCGAAGTAAAAGCATTAAAAACCCCTCCCAGTTTATCCATGGTTTCGGAAACCGCCAGAGCATCAGACCTTTTCTTTGTTCCTTTAAAATACATGTGCTCCAAAAAATGGGATATGCCACTCGTCTCTTTGGTCTCGTATTTGGAACCGGTTCCGACCAACGCCAAAACCGTTACCGCCTGGGAACTTTTCTGAGGAACGGCAATTATTCTTAAACCGTTTTTAAGAGTGATTTTACGAAACATTCAATTTGTTTTTAATGACTTCTACGAGATCATCAATCTTTATTCTTTCCTGTTTCATCGTGTCGCGGTCGCGGAGAGTGACGTCGTTTTTCTCCAGGGTTTCGAAATCAACCGTAACAGCCAGGGGTGTTCCTATTTCATCCTGTCTGCGATAGCGGCGGCCTATCGAATCCGCTTCATCGTACAAACACATTAAATAAGGCTTTAGGAGTTCGAATACTTCCTTGCTTTTTTTGACCAACTCTGGCTTGTTCTTAAGCAGTGGGAGAACTGCAACTTTTATGGGAGCTATCTTTTTATTCAACTTCAAAATGGTTTCCACTTCTTTTGCGGCCTTGGTCGTTTTCGTCCTGGCTCCTTCTATTTCCCGATAAGCATCAATCAAAAAAGTGAGGAAGCTTCTGTCGACTCCAGCCGACGTTTCAATAATATAAGGATAATATTTTTCTTTTGTTCCGTCATCGAAGTACTTAAGATCTTGACCAGAGTGTTTTGAATGATTGGATAAGTCCCAATCTCCCCGGTTGTGGATTCCTTCAATTTCTTTCCAGCCAAAAGGAAAATTATACTCAATATCAACCGCTCGTTTGGCGTAATGGGCGAGTTCTTCTTTCGGAACCTCTTTGAATCTAATGCTTTCTTTTTTAATTCCCAAATTCAGATACCATTTCATTCTTTCTTCTTTCCAATAGTTAAAAAATCTATCAGCCTCTTTAGGATGACAAAACCACTGCATTTCCATTTGCTCAAACTCCCTGACCCTGTAAATAAAATCTTTTGTGGTGATTTCGTTTCTGAAAGATTTGCCAATTTGGGCTATTCCAAATGGAATTTTCAATCTCATTGAATTTAAAACATTCTCAAAATTCATATAAATTCCCTGGCAGGTTTCTGCCCTTAAATAAGTTTCGCTAGCATTATCTTCCACTGAACCAATAAAAGTTTTCATCATCAAATTGAATTTTCTTGGTTCAGTTAATTCTCCCCCGCAATCAGGACATTTGTTTTTTTCAAGGAAATCTTTCCTAAAACGACGATGGCATTTTTTGCATTCTACCAATTCATCGGCAAAACCCGCCGTCAGATGACCGGATGCCTGCCAAACTTTTGGATTCATTAAGATTGCCGCATCTAACCCGACAATATTTTCATGATTTTTTATCATTTCGTCCCACCAAGCTTTTTTAATATTATTTTTCATTTCAACTCCTAATGGTCCAAAATCATAAGAGGAACCAAAACCGCCGTAAATCTCAGACGAAGGAAAAACAAATCCTCTTCTTTTGGCCAAGGATATGATTTTTTGCATTAAGTCTTGCATTTTATTGAACGATTGACTGCTCTCCCGTTATTGTCGGGTCGTCGGGCAGAGTGGTATTTTGCGCCGGAGAAGTTCCTCTGATTATCTCTCCGGTCCACTGATCTTCCCCGGAAATAGTAGCTTCTCCGATAATTTCCGGAGTCTGGCCCACCTGGTTGGCATAAGGCGTCAACCTCACCTGGAAGGAAAGATTCGGCGCGGCCGTACCCGCTATTCCTTCACTCACCTTCAAATCTCCCACGCTCCAGACTATCTCTCTGGACTCGGAATCAAAAGTGAAATTAGAAACACCTCCTTCCGGAAAAATGTTGCCGGTCAGATCAACGTTGGAAGGCAGTTTGGCTTTGACCTTTACGCCACTTACATCGTTGTAGAAGTTTCTGGCCTGCCACATGATCGTGTAAGTCGTGCCCTCACCTGCTTTCGGCGGCATGGAGCCGGTGTTGCCGAAGACTTCGTCCTGGAAATAAACCTTTTGAACGATCTCTAGTTTTGAATTGACCTTATTTACGAACTGCTCCTGAATCTGACTCAGATAAACATCCGTCTTGATTTCCGGATTTTTGTCTTCCGAACTGGAAATGGGCCAGTCATCCTTTAACCCAACCCAAAACTCCGCTTCTCCCTCTTCTCCCGCATCAAGAAACTGAAGCTTGGAAACCCTTTTCCAGTCGAAGATGATGGAATTGTCCCCCGTTTCAAAAGTTCCCTGGGGGGCCTTCAAGGTATCAAAATCAAATGCTTCTCCTTCCAGTTTTACTATCAAAAATAAATTAGTGAAAATGTCTTCTCCCAGATTCTTGAAAGAAATCTGGTAATGAAGCGAATCTCCCGGGCTGGCGATATAGCGCGGGTTTCCGTTAATCTGCTGGGAAACATACAGGGAGGGTTTGGTGATTTCCACGCCCTTGGCAATTTCCTTCAATAAAATAAATTCTCCTTCCCGCCAGGTTCCCAATTTAGCCTGGAAAACTTTTTCTTCCCCGATTTCACCCCTTAACTTACCCGTAATTGAAATTCTTCCGCCCTTAGCCTTATTAAGAAGCCCTACATCCCATTCGGTTTTTTCCAAGGACTGGGGAACGGATTCGATGAACTCAAAGTTGGAAGGATACTCAACCGTTACTCTCAAGTCGGAAAGAGGATAATCTACGTTCGAAAAATAATTCAATTTGAAATCGAAATCCTTCCCTGATTCAATCTTGGTCGGCAGGTCGAAATCGAAAGTCAACGAAACCTTTTTGATTAAAGTAGTGAAGGTAGTAGACGACTCATAGCGCGCTTTCAGATTCTTGGGACGGTAACTTAAAGTGGCTTTTGCCTGCTTAACCGCCCCCTCTTTTCCCAGAAGACGAGCTTTAAAGGAAAAAGTTTGCTCCTGCCCCGGGTAAATTGCGCCGCCGAAATCCTCCGCATTCTTAGTCACCCTTTGGGAACTTCCCTCGCTGGGAATGGAATATTCGGGATATTCAAAAATAAGCTCTGGCTCCTCCAAGCGGGTATTTCCGTTGTTCTTATATTTTACGATATATTCTATCTCCTGAACCAATTCCGTCTCAGTCGGTCCCAAAATCTCCAATTTCAGGATCTCTTTTGAATAAATGTTCCTTTGATAATAATAAAGACCGGCAACCCCAGCGATTGCGGCTAATAAAACAATGACTAGTGTAAACTTCTTCATCTTTTTTACCTTCTTTTAATTTAACAAATTATCCTGTTTGCTCCAAGATTTGCGAAAGATAATGGTTTGAAACCGCGGAAAGTTGTTTTA
>CAZYNZ010000033.1:0-3666 GCA_964648545.1 uncultured Candidatus Saccharibacteria bacterium | reverse complement strand
GAGAAATCTTCGGCCCGGTTTAAACCCTTTTCTTCCCAATAGTTCTGCCATTTGGGCTCGATTGTTTGGGGTTTATAGTCCGTCATAAACCAAATAGTGATTTTGCATTTTTAGTGGTAATTTCGGCTATTTCTTCATAGCTCTTTTTCTTGATTTTAGCAATTTTCTCGATCACGTACTTTACATATATAGGTTCATTCCTGCCCTCCATTGGCGGAGGAGTCAAATAAGGACAGTCGGTTTCGATCAATATCCGATCCTCCGGAATTTTTTCAATAATTTCATCCAGATTTAATTTAAAAATTATTCCGTTGAAACCCATGTATAAACCTTTATTCAGGTATTTTTCCGCTTCCTGCCAGTTTCCGCTGAAACAGTGTACGACGCCTTTTACTTCGATATTGAGGTTATCAAGCAAATCCTGGTGGGCTACTCTGCAATGAAAAATAACCGGTAAATTCAGCTCCTTGGCTAAGCTAAGCTGCTTCAAAAACGCCTCTTTCTGTTTATTTTTGAATTCTTCCAGTTTCTTTTTGGTCTTGGGACGATACCAATAATCAAAACCTATTTCGCCTATGGCAACCACCTTTTTAGATTGGGCCAGTTTCTTATATTCCTCGTAGTTAAATTCCTCCTCCCGAGTGTTGAATTCTATTTCTTCTTTATCTATCTTCGTTTTAAAGATTCCCTCTGACAAATGAATTGGATGAAGGCCCACTGCGGCATAAACGCCTTCCGGGTATTTTTCTGAAAGCTCAACCGCTCTTTTCGAGGTGGAAAGCTGGGAGCCGACATTTATCATCCAGACGTTGCTATCAAGGGAGCGCCTAACGACGTCGTCGACATCATGCTTGTAGGCGTTAAAATTCAAATGAGCGTGAGTATCAATTAGCATTTTAATCAGCGAAAAACTTTTTAATGTATTCTATTTCCTTTTTTATTGAATTAAAATTTATCTTTTTAACTTCTTCCTCTATTACAATCGGTACATTTAATTTTTTAATTGGATCGACGGAAGATAAAAATTGTTTATCAGCCTTATTTAAAAATTGATGATCCTTTTCCTTATGGCGAGCGCTTAAATGAATTTGGGTGATTCTGCTTTTGAAGGCTGCTACTAATTTTTCTGTTTCATGCTGCGACCAAGAATAAGCATGAGAGGCATCAAGGCAAAATCCGATCTTTGGATATTTTTTTAGGATTTTTCTTAATTTCGGGATTGAGATACCTCTCTTTTCTTTAAGATTTTCAGTAGAAACCTCAAAGCTATATTTCTTCAATGTTTCCGCTTTTGGTAAATTATCAGGGTGGATAATTACCCTTTTCGCCTTGATTTCAAAATATAATTTTTCAATAATATCCAGCTGTTTAACGATTTCTCTATCATTTTTTGAATCTTTTACTAACTCAAAAGGAGCATGGATGGTAATATATCGGAACTTCTTTAGCCTGCTCTTTAGGTCTTTACTAAGCTTGAAAGAATACAGTCTCTCTTTTGGACCAAAAGTAATCTCAATCCCTTGAATTCCTAATTTTCTGAGGTAATCGAGAAAGGTCTTGACCTTAGAAGAGTTGATTTCTTCCGTAAGAAAACCTAAGGCGAAACTGAAAATTCTTTTCATAAATCAAATCCTGGGGAATAATGGCTTACTTTTTCTTGTTTTTAATTGTTTTAATATTTTTTCTACGGTTTCGGGCAAAAATGGCCATAACAATTCCGCTATTTCATTTACGGCGAATAACAAATCGCTGATTATTTCTTTTTGTCTCCCGCTTTCTTCCCAAGGACGTTCTTTCTCAATATATTTGTCGCAAATACTTATTAATTCCCAAATTGCGACAAGCGCTTCGTTAAACTTAAACTCGGCTAAGCCAAGTTGATATTTCTTTTCGGTTTTTTCAATTGCCACGCTCAGTTCCGAGTTTGAATTTGATTTGGCTGGAATATTGGCAGCGAGCGTGACTACCCTCGCCACCAGATTCCCCAATCCTTTAGCCAAATCTGAGTTGTACCTCTGTTCAAACTTTTCATAGGTAAAATCGCCGTCTTCGGTCGAGGGAATTTCCCGCAAAAGAAAATATCTGACAGGATCTGTGCCGTATTTTTTCACCAATTCAAAAGGATCAACGACGTTTCCCAGACTTTTTGACATCTTCTGGCCTCCCGAAGTCAGATAGCCGTGAACGAAAATCTTTTTGGGCAGAGACAAACCAGCAGATAAAAGCATTGCTGGCCAATAAACGGTATGGAATCTGAGGATTCCCTTGCCTATTATATGCAAATCTGCCGGCCAATATTTTTTGAGCTTGGGACCGTTTTCCGAATAATCCAAGGCGTTGAGATAGTTTGAAAGAGCGTCAAACCAAACCCAGATTTTCTGACTGGAATCGCTTGGTACGTTTATCCCCCATCCCTGCGCTCTTTCCGCCGAACGGGAAATACAGATATCCTCCAGGCCGGAATTAATGAAGCTCACGACTTCGTTTTTTCTGCCCTGGGGGATAATTTTTATCTCGTCCTTCTCGTATATTTTTTTAAGTTCGCTTTGGTATTTAGAGAGCTTGAAGAAATAATTTTCTTCCTCTATCATCTCCGGCTTCACTTTATGCTCGGGACAGAGACCGTTTACCAATTCCTTTTCTTTGTAGAATTCCTCACACCCCACGCAGTAAAGACCGCGATAGGTCTTTTTATAGATGTCTTTTTTACAGGCCAGCCACAACTTCTGCGCTCCCTCCGTGTGTCTTTTTTCGGTGGTCCGGATGAAATCATCAAAAGACAAGTTTAAGATGTCTTTTAATTCATGGAATTTTTTGGCGTTTTTCTCCACCAGTTTTTCCACGGCAACATTCTCTTTTTTGGCCGCCTGAACGTTTTTCAAACTATTTTCGTCCGTCCCGGTCAGGAAAAAAACCTCTTCTCCAAAAAGCCGGTGGTATCTTGCGACTACATCGGCCTGAATTTTCTCCAGGGCGTGCCCCAGGTGAGGAGAGGCGTTAACGTAATCTATCGCCGTAGAGATAAAAAATTTGTTTTTCTTTGCTGGCATAAAAATTAAGAAGGAGGCTAACCTCCTTCTATTTTATCATAGTTTTCACTTCCTTTTAAATTCATTCTCAATCACAAAACCAGGGCTTTCTCTTTCTCTTCCTTCTTTTTCTTCAGGAAGTCCCGCACGAACTCGAAGATTATTCCGGCCAAAGGAATTGCCAAAATAGCACCCAATATTCCCAAAAGCTGGGCTCCTATCGATAAGGAAAGTAAAACCAACACCGGAGGCAAACCGACGAATTTTCTGGTTAAAATCGGCGAGATAATGTTGCCCTCTATCTGCTGGATCAAAAAGAAGGCGATTAAAACAAACAGGGCCTTCAGCCAGGAATCCAGGGCAACGAAAACGAAAGCGACCGCTCCGGCAAAAATCGGACCAAGCACGGGAATAAAGTCCAGAACGCCTGCAAGAAGAGCCAAGCTTAAAGAATATTTTACGTTAAAAAGATAAAGGGTGACAAAGACCGCCACGGCTACGAACAACGAGGTTAAAATCCTGCTCCCGAACCAGCCGGCAACCTTTGTCTGGGACCTTTCCCAGAGAGCCAGAACGTAGGCCTCGTATTTTTTGGGAGAAAGGAGACCTATCACTCTTTCAACCCATTTTTCTTCCA
>CAZYNZ010000032.1:0-3692 GCA_964648545.1 uncultured Candidatus Saccharibacteria bacterium | reverse complement strand
TGCCGGAAGGCCTGAATGAGCTTAAAACCGAATATAGTTATTTGGGCGAAGACAGCCTAAAAGACCCGGCCAGCAAAATTTTATTTGATTACCGCGTGGTTGATAATAATGCTTATGAGCTCTGCGCCACTTTTAAGGCCTCCAACAAAGAAGAAAATATAGAGGAATATAGTTATTATAAGGACAGATGGGCGCATGAGGCCGGCTACCAATGTTTGCAGCAGAAAGTCCATAGCGAAGACAGCACTAAAGTTCCTGGGCCTGTTCCAATGAGGTAGTTGCTCTCTCTGTCATTGCGAGCGATCCTGCCTCAAGCGGGAGAGCGAAGCAATCTCACGTACATTTTGTTTTAGCAGTTCGTTAGATTGCTTCGTCGCTACGCTCCTCGCAATGACAATAACGGGCGGAACATAATTTTAAAAAAAATAATATAAAAAAGTCCAAGGAGGATTTATTCTTTGGGCTTTTTAAAAATATGGCTCTTTGAAAAATGAATAATATAAACGGAGGCAAGTTATGGCAATTGAGTTCTTGAAATTAGGAAGGGACGCTGTCAAAGCATTCGGCGTTCTCGCGTTGGCGGCGTTGTTAATCGGCATAGTTGTCGCTACTGACCCAAAACATGCTTTTTCTGTTGAAGGGAAAACCTAAAAGATAAAGAGGAAGAAATGGAAGAGATATCAGTTTTCGGGGTGATTGGAATAATTGCCTTAGCCGTCATTGGCGGACCCATAGTCTTGTCTCTATCTCTTTTAGTAAATGTTGTTTTAGGGGCAGGATTTTTCGGTTTATTCTGGGCTAAAGAAAGGTTGACTTACGGAATATAAAAACAACAATGAAAAAAGGAAGGAGAAAGAATGGGGTTAAAGAAAGACGGAAGCAAATCTCGGCCGAGAAAACGCAGGAGCACCGGTCGTGGAAGAAACAAAGAAGGTTTTCGTAGAAAAATAGCAGAAATTCCCATTGTTTCAGGTAGTTTTAACTTGTAAGGAAAGAAGAGGTAAAGGGAAATGGTAGAAAAACATAATTTTATTCAACTGGCAGAAGCGCAAAGAGCCCAAGGTACAATGTATTGCGGGGGCTTGGACATTCACCCCTTCGGAGGGTTTGCGGGAGACTCAAAAGTTTACGGAAGGTTTTCTCAGACAAGTGGTCCGGTTTTTGATTTCTATAGTGATCTAACCGGATTTTTGGGTCTGGAAGATGGTTCAGTAAGAAGGCAGTTGGCGATAACTCTGGCAACCGTTGAAAATTACACTCTTGAAGTTACCAGAATTTTAGTGGAGGCGTGTAATATCAGAGTTTTTAAGCCTAACGCCGCTTTCTTTGAGCAATACGGACCGCTGGGAAGTTTTTTGCTTATGAGGGTGAGAAACTTCATAAAGGAGCTGGAAAGGAAAAAGAATATCCGGCTTATCTTTATTCTTGATTGCAAAAAGGGAGATATTTTTACTACGCAAGCCGCCTATTTTCTGGGAGTCATGGGTAATTTATCAGCGGATTGGGGAGTTGATTATGCTCCTCTTGATGTTGATATTATGAACGTTACTCCCTGGATGGGTCAAGACGTATTAGCGCTTGAAGACCAGGGAAAGCCGGCAATAGGTTTGCAACTTATGCAAGCAGGAAAGGGGATCATTGTCGTTAATAAGACCTCAAACCCTTCCGGCCCTCATTATCAGGAGATAATAGCTTCTGATCAAAGCGGAACTGTCCAGATGCTTAATGTCCGGGATATGAGTAAAGTAAGCGAGCAGTTTGATCTTGAGTGCGAAGGCTTGTCAACTATCGGGTTGGTAGTTGGTTCAACTCATCCATGCGACGGAAGTATCCGACAAGCTTTTCCCACCACAACCATACTTGTTCCCGGTTTCGGCGCTCAAGGCGGTAAGTTTGGCCATATCATGCTGGAACTTATCCGAAAGGGTAAATGGAAGGGCCAAGGAGCTATTTTTTCCTCTTCCCGCGGGACAATGTATTCCTGGCTGGAAAAGTACGGGGGAAGCGGAGATCCGGGTAATTTAGAGCCAGATCTTGTCGCGGCAGTAAACAAGTTCCGTGAGAACGAGGAACAAGCATTTTCCGCGCCGGAAGTTATAGACGCCGGCATTGTTTATCCTTTTTGATTTGAAGGAGGTGAAATAATGACTTTAGATTTATTTGCTCGAGTAGCTGACATGATTTTTGCGAGGAAGGCTCTTAAATTCGGAGCTTTCACGTTAAAACTCCATGAAAAGCATCCGGATGCTCCTTTGTCGCCTTTCTATCTCAACTTGAGAACGCCGGACAATCCCAAGCCGGGTCCGTTGACTGGAGAGGACTGCGTTCTGGCCGCGGAAATTCTCTGGCAAAAAATTCTGGAAAGTGGTCTGTCTTTCTCGGCCATAGCTGGTATTCCCAATGCTGGGGACCCATTGGCCGAAGCAATAGAAAAGGTTGCGGCGGCGCCGAGATGTTTCAGAATTATAAAGCTGGGGAAAGAAGTGGACGGTGAAAAGCGCAAAATTGTGCCTTTAGCCGGCTTTGATTATCGGCCAGGAGAAAAGGTTTTGCTGGTTGATGACTTAATCACTCAAGCGGACTCTAAGCTTGAGGCGATTAAAGCTATTGAAGACAGCGGCCTGGAAGTTGTAGGTTTGATTGTTCTCGTCGACCGTGAGCAGGGAGGTAGGGAGCGGCTTGAAAAAGTCGGGTATAAGTTAATCTCGGCTTTCACCATCACCGAGCTGTTTGACTACTATCGTAAAAAGGGTATGATTACTCTCGAAAAACATGAGGAGTGCTTAACCTATATTGCTAACAATTAAGGAGGAAATAAGGAGGAAACAAAAAAGAGAAGGCTAGCCCTTAGGGTTGGCCTTTTTTCTTTGCTTTTAGCCCAAAATTAAGGTATAATATTAACAGTTAACAATTAACTTTTAACAATTAACAATAATAATATGGCGAAAAAAACGAAGTTGCCGGCTAAATTAGAAGAATATCTAAAAAAAGCCGGGGTAAAACATAATATTTTGGAGCACCGGACGGTTTATACAGCCATGGATGCGGCCGCGACTATGAAGAAAAAAATGGGCGAAATTGCCAAGTCGCTTCTGGTGCAGGCCGACAAGGATTATTTTTTGGTACTATTGCCCGCCGATTATAATTTAGATTTTAAAAAATTAGGGAAATGCTTAGGGGCACAGACCGGCAAAAAGATAAAAACGGTAAAAATTCCGGGTGAGAAAATTATGGGAGATGTTTTAAAGATTAAAGCCGGGACAATGAGCGCTTTTGGTAAGCTTTATAAACTGCCGGTAATTGCGGATAAAGCCCTGATGAAAGCGAAAAAAGCGGTTTTTTCAACCGGGAGTTTTAACCATTCCGTGGAAATGGCGGTCAAAGATTTTGTAAAGCTGGAAAATGCGGTTTTGGGAAGTTTTGGGATTAAAAAGAAGATAAAAATACAGAGGGTGAATAAAATAAGGAAAGCGGTGAAAGTTGCGAAAAAGAAAAAATAGAAAAGATTTATGAATTATGATTTAAGAAAATAGTTCCTAATTCCTAATTCCTAATTCATCAGATGATTGATTTTAAGACGGAAAAATTCGAGGGTCCTTTGGGCTTATTGCTGCAGCTGATTGAAAAGGAGGAGCTAGATATAACCGAAGTGAGCCTGGCTAAAATTGCTGACCAATATATTGACTATATAA
>CAZYNZ010000031.1:0-3836 GCA_964648545.1 uncultured Candidatus Saccharibacteria bacterium | reverse complement strand
CTCTTATCTTGGTTAGCCCCGGTAGTGGTGGCTATTTTTATTATTGTTTTTGATTTTTTCTGGCTTTTCAGGATTTCCTATCTTTCCTTTCATCAATTAAGCAGCTACAGACAGATGAAAAGAAACCTTGAAACTGACTGGCTTATGAAATTGAGGAACTTCAAAACAAAAAACTGGGAAGAGATTTATCATTTGGTTATATTCCCTATGTACAAAGAAGGAGTGGAAATAGTAAGACCGAGCGTGTTATCCCTGGCGGAAGCCAAATATCCGAAAGACAAAATGATAGTAGTTTTGGCCACGGAAGAAAGAGCGGGAGAGGCGGCGAGGGCGGTGGCTGGTAAAATCGCAAAAGAATTCGGAAAAACATTTTTCTATTTTTTGGTCACTTGCCACCCCAAGGACATTACCGGCGAGGTTGCGGGCAAGGGATCGAATGAGGCCTGGGCGATAAAAGAAGCCAAGGAAAAAATCATTACGCCTTTTAAAATACCGGCGGAAAAGATCATTGTCTCGGCTTTCGACATCGATACTAGGCCCTATCCGCAGTATTTCGCCAATCTTGCCTGGAATTTTTTAAATGCAAAGAATCCTTTGAAATCGAGTTATCAGCCCATACCGGTTTACAACAACAATATCTGGGAGGCCCCGGCTTTTTCCAGGGTGATCGCAAGTTCCGGAACCTTTTGGCAGATGATGCAGCAGGAGAGGCCGGAACAACTGGTAACCTATTCGGCTCATTCCATGCCCTACAAGGCCATGGAGGAGGTAGGGTATCCTGCCAACATTGTTTCCGATGATTCGAGAATATTCTGGAGAGCATATTTTTTTTATGACGGCGATTACCGGGTGATTCCTCTCCATTACCCGGTTTCCATGGACGCCGTCATGGCCGGTTCTCTTTTCAAAACGGCGGTCAATCAGTACAAACAACAGAGAAGGTGGGCCTGGGGGTGCATTGAAATCCCTTATATCATTTACGGATTCTTAAAAAACAAAAAAATCTCCCTGAGGGAGAAAGTGCGCCATACTCTTGTAATTCTGGACGGATTTTGGTCCTGGTCGGTTTCCGCCCTGCTGATTTTCTTTCTGGGATGGCTGCCCTTGATGCTCGGAGGCCAGGATTTCCAGGTCAGCGTGCTTTCTTACAATCTGCCCCGTCTTACCAGTTATATTATGACCGTTGCCATGATAGGCATGATAGTTTCAGCCATTACTTCCCTTCTGCTTCTGCCGCCCAAGCCCAAAGAATACGGCAGATGGAAAAACCTTTCCATGCTTCTGCAGTGGCTTTTGCTGCCCGTGACCCTGATTCTTTTTGGTTCCTTCCCTTCTCTCGACGCCCAGACGCGCTTGATTCTGGGCAAGTACCTCGGTTTTTGGGTGACGGAAAAAGTCAGAAAATAGCTATTCCAGGTGAATCCTTTTTTGAAAGGAGTCCAGCTTTTCCCGCAAGAGCGGGAATTTTTTTAATTGCGGGTCGTATTTTAATGTTTCTTTTGCCGCATTCCTGGTCCTTTCCAGGAGATCTGCGTCCGCCATGGAGGCCATGACGAAATCCGGAAAGCCCCATTGCCGCTGGCCGGTAAGATCTCCCGGCCCCCTGAGTTTCAAATCTTTTTCCGCCAGTTCAAAACCGTCTTGGGATTTGACGATCGCTCTTAATCTGGGGTTACGGATGAAATCGGTAAACAAAAAGCAGTATGACTGGTGTTCTCCCCTTCCCACTCTTCCCCTGAATTGGTGCAGCTGAGCCAGGCCGAACTTATCCGCTCCTTCAATCACCATTATTGTTGCGTTGGGAAAATCAATCCCTACCTCTATCACGGAAGTTGAAACCAAGATATCGCATTTGCCTTCCTTAAAATTATTCAACACTTTCTCTTTTTCTTCGGTCTTCATTTTTCCATGGAGCATTGAGACCTTGAGATCGGAAAAAACTATTTTCTTCAGTTTTTCGTATTCCTCCTTCACCGCCTTTACGTCCTGCCAGGACAAAGCCATCTCGCTCAGCTCATCTGGATTGGAGCCCTGGTTTTTTGAAGGCTCTATTCTGGGGCAGATGACGAATACCTGTCTTCCGGATTTCACTTCCTTGCGGATGAATTCATAGGCGTCCTTTCTTTTTTCCGTAGGAACGATTTCGGTGATTATTTTTTTTCTTCCCTTGGGCAGTTCCTTGATCAAAGACAAATCAAGGTCTCCGTAAATGGTCAGAGTTAGGGTTCTTGGAATGGGGGTGGCCGACATGGAGAGAAGGTGGGGGACGAAGCCCTGCTTTCTAGTCAGCCTCATTCTTTGTTCTATGCCGAATCTGTGCTGTTCGTCGATTATCACCAGGCCCAGTTTTTTGAATTCTACGGTTTCCTGAATCAGAGCATGGGTGCCGACCAGAATATCGATTTGCCCGGACTTTATTTTTTTCAAAAGTTCGTTTCTTTTTACTTTTTTTCCGTCAACGTAATTCTCTTTGCTGGTAATCAGTCCGATTTTCAACTTGAATTTTTTCAGGGTCAGGATCAAAGTATTGTGATGCTGCCTTGCCAGGATTTCGGTCGGAGCCATCAGGGCAACCTGAAATCCGGCCTTTACCGTATTAAGGGCAGCCATGGCCGCTACCACCGTTTTCCCCGAACCCACGTCGCCGTCCAAAAGCCGGTTCATGGGTCTCGGTTTTTCCATGTCTTTTAGAATCTGCCAGCCGGATTTTTTTTGGTCCAAGGTTAATTTAAAAGGAAGTAGGCCTACAAATTTTTTAACAACCTCAAGGTTTATGGGAACACTCATGGTCTTTTCTTTGGCCAGATTCATTTTTTCTCTAAGAATTATCAGCGACAGATTAAAAAGCTCCTCAAAAACAAATCTTTTTTTCGCGGATTCCGCCTGATCCGGGGAATCGGGGAAATGAATTTGCCAGATTGCCTTTTGCATTTCCACAAGATTATTCTTTTTTCTTATCTCTTCGGGCAGGGATTCGGGAATTTCATTTTTCAACTTTGTCAAAATGGGCTTAATGATAAATCTCAGCCATCTGGAAGACATTCCTTCGGTTTCAGGATAGACCGGAATCAATCTTCCTATGTGGGTTGAATCGTATTTTGCTTCTGCCTCTGCAAACTGGGCCGGTATCTTTTCATAAGAAGGAGAGGATAGATATTTTTTGCCGTTTTTTACGGCCATTTTCCCCGCCAAAAAAACAAAATCACCCGGCTTAAAGGTGGTAATAAGATAAGGCTGGTTGAACCAGGTTGCCCTGATTTTTCCGGTTGGGTCTTCCACTTGGGCTTCCGTAATGGTCATCCTTCTCTTGAAAATCCTTATATTTTTAATGTCTGTGATTTTTCCCTGCAGACAGATCACTCTCCCCACTTCGTTTACAGCAGAAGATATGGGAATCAAATTGGAAAAATCCTCATACCGGTGAGGAAAATGAAAGAGAAGATCTCCCACGGTTTTGATTCCCAATCTTTTTAGTTTTTTCTGAGATTGGGGTCCCACCCTGGGAATCTCAGCAATGGGAGTATTAAGATTCATGTGTCCCTGGGCTGATTCGAACAGCCACTCTTCTCCTTCGCAGGGAGACGCTTTATCCATTAAGCTACAGGGACATTCTGTTGAGGATGATCCTCAACAAGCTCAAAATAGCATAAAATTATTGAAATTTCCATAGACAAGCCTCATTATTTCTGATAGTATGGAGATATGGCAGAAAAGATTAATTCTAAAAGGGTTGTTTTCTTAAAGGGAAAACAAAGAAATTTTATTAATAAAATTCTCTCAAAGATTTCAATCAAGAAAGCAGCTGGATTTTGTAATCTTTCTGAAAGAACAATAAG
>CAZYNZ010000030.1:0-3925 GCA_964648545.1 uncultured Candidatus Saccharibacteria bacterium | reverse complement strand
GTTCATCCCGACAACGACCAGTTTTTCCGTTTTGAGAAAGGAGAAGGAAAGTGCATTATCGACGGCAACGAATACGAAGTGAAAGACGGAAGTGCCGTAGTGGTTCCGGCCGGAGCCCAGCACAACGTGATTAACGTTTCCGATACGGAAGAACTCAAGCTTTACACCATTTATTCCCCGGCTCACCACAAAGACGGAATCGTGAGAACGACCAAGCAGGAGGCCGAGGCTCAGGAAGAGGAATTCGACGGGGCTACTACGGAGTAAAATAAATGATCAAATTAAAACCATTCAGACAGACGCCCGGTCTTTGCGGGCCGGCTTCGCTTAAAATGGTAATGGATTACTACGGCCTTTCGGTTTCGGAAAAAGAAATCGCCAGAGTGGCAGGCTCCAGCAGGGAAAGAGGAACTTCAATCAAGGGTTTGATCAGGGCGGCAGAGCACTTCGGTTTCAAGACTATTTTGAAGAAGGACGCTTCCCTGAGAGACTTGGAATATTTCGTTAATAAAAAAATACCGGTAATCGTTGACTGGTTTGACAGGGAAGAAGGCCATTATTCCGTGGTGGTTGATATAACCAAGAGAAAGGTTGTGCTTATGGATCCCGCTCTGAGGAAAATCCTAATATATATAAGAAGAAGAGTATTCCCCAGAGAAGTGTTTTTCAGGCTTTGGTTCGATTTTCCCAATAAGTTCATCAAGACCCCAAAGGACCTGGTTTTGAGGGCCATGCTGGTCGTAACGCCTTCATTAAAAAATAATAATAAAAAATAAAAATGATCAATATTTTAAAAGAAGCCTGGAGTTTATACGTAAGTAAATTCAGGGTGATTCTGAAGATAATGTTACCCGTCGTCCTGCTCGGCATTTTTGCCACCGCTTATCTGGAGGTAACCCTGGGTCTAGAATACGGGACCTTCATAATTCCATCGGAAATAAGCGTAATTTTACCCTTGTTTTTTGTTTCATTGCTCCTCCTGACGGTTTTGATCGTAAGCCAGTTGGCTTTGGCGGAAGTATTAAAAAACGAGTGGAAACCCTTCAATCTTTTAAAGACCGTAAAATTCCTAGTAAAGCTTTTTTGGTTCAGACACTTTTTCCTTTTCTTCTTAATCTTCCTCGCCTCCAACGCCCCGATGGGAATGTTTTTAAAGCCACAGATTGAAAATATACTGCTCAAACAGGCGATGTTCAATATCGTGGATTTTTTGTTGCTCTTGCCCCTTTTTCATTTATACGGCTATTGTCTTTATAAAAGTAATCAGCTCCAGTCGTCGGCAAAGAACTCATAACCTCCGATCAGGACTGGCGTGGAAAGCAAATACCAGATTATTACGTCGTCCAGCGGAAAAACCTTTCCTCCGACGGTAAGGCCGAAGAAATACTCTCCGGGCCACCACCAGCTGCCGATCTTAAGGGAAACAAGTTCATAAACGAAGAAAACAAGGGCGAAAAAAGCAGTAGGCAGAACTGCTTTTTTGATTTTATGCAGATAGGGTATAGTAAGGAAAAAAATCAGAGAGGGGATTATAAGAACGGGCACGGCCAGCTGGAAATAATTCAGCGCTATTATCTCGTGATTGTAGAAATAAAGGCTGTAAATTAACACTGCGACCAAGCAGTATATCCCCAGCAAATATTTTAATCTTTTTGAGACGGAGCCTACGGTGTCCCGGTCAACGAAATATTCGTAGAAGGAAAGCACCCAGAAGACGTTGAGAAAGGCGAAAAGCATGTTTTCCAGGGGGATGAGGTCAAATGCTCTGGGAAAGATGGACTGTACGTCCCAGACGTTGGCCAGCCTGGCCACCAGTTCAACCGGGGGAGCGAAGACTATGGTTGATAAAAAGGAGAAGATGAGAATTTTTCTCCGTGACCTTTTCAACCACGAAAAGTTCAGCAGGGCCGGCGGCAGCAATACAATCAGGATGGAAAAGAAATAATATGGTTTCAGCCATAAAATTACCAGGCAGGCGATGAAAACATAGACTAATAAAAACAATATCTTTTTGATTTTTTCACGTTCCATATTCCATTATTATACATTTTTTTGTAGAATAGTTTAATGGAAAAGAAACCAAAAGAAGTGAACTGGAAGAAGTGGGAGGTTATTTTTGAGTTTTTGATTTTCGGTATTGTTATTGGCATTACGGAAGATCTGATCGCCATTAAGTTTGCGGCCGGAGAAGAGATAACCTTGAAAATAGTCGGCATCGTAATCCTGATAGCCATACCTTTCGCCGTGCTGGGAGAGGTGATATTCGACAGGATAGACTTCGCTAAAATCTTTAAGCGAATATTCGGCAACAGGCAATGAGACAAATCTCATATTCGTCTTCGACCATTGATTTTTGGCCCGGTTTGATACATAATGCACTATTTCCAACTCCCTTGTTTATACACAAGGAAAATTCATTGGAAATGAAGAAGGAGAAATAGATGGAGGGCGACAAAGCCGCAGTATGGGTAAAGGAGGTTTACCTGAAGCATCTGCTTAAGCTGAGGACCAAGACGGAGAAAGAGGTAACCGAACTCGGTCACCAAGAAGCATTGGTTGACCGGGACGATTACGACGAGACCGAGCAATTCCTGCAAGAAAAGGCCAAGATAGGAGGCCAGATAAGCATGAAATTCGCTTATCTCAAGCGAGTAAACCGGAGGATCGACGAAATAAACAAAGGCGTCTTCACCGGCAAATGCCGTTGCGGAAAGAACATCCAGAGAAGTGTACTCAAAAAAGATCCCGACCGCACTCTCTGCATCAAGTGTCAAAAGGAGGAAAACGGAAAAAGAAAATAAGTTTAATCTCCTCAACTCACAGTTCTTTTGGAGGCTGGCACAAAATAGTGCCGGCCTTTCATTTTCCAAATAAAAAAACTTGACTTTTCTGAATTTCTTGATATAATTAAGGCAGAAAGGAGGTGGCCAGTTGGTTAAAAAAATAAAAATCGTAAAGCCACACTTCATTTTTTACTATATTCTCCCCGGCAAAGAGCCTTGGGCCATTCCCGACGGCAACGAAAAAAGAATTCCTATTCGAGACAGCCAGTTATTCATTATGTTCGTCGAAAGGGAAGGCAGCCAAGCCAAAGCCGCGGCCATCAATATCGGCAAGAAATATGCCTCAGAGCTTGCCGCGATTGTCCGGCAGGGAGAACTCATCCCCAAGGCATGACCAAAACTTCGGTCGTGCCTTTTTCGTTGAAGCGTGGTAAAATGCAATATTATAAACTAAAAGGTCGCAAGGAAAATTAATAACTGAGCTTCTTTTAAGAAGCGAAGTGAAAGATGAGAATGTAGTTTTAATCGCACTAAAATATATGTTGGAAAAACACACTTTAGTCAGGACAATCTATCTTTACCTCTTTACCATCATAGGACTGGCTCTTTTGACCATCGGAATGGTCCGTTTCATTGACATGGGGTTAAAGATGTACGTTTTCACCAAGGCTGATGATCCGGAAGCGCTTCAGCAAAGGTACTATTATCCGACTCCCATATCATTGGAAAAACTGGAGGGCTATCAGGAGAGCGAAGAGTTGACTGCCGACGAAAAGGAAACGTTGAAGAGTTTTTTGACGAATTATAAGGAATGGGAAGAAAAAGAAGCAAAGATAGATTATCTGGCGTCAAGCAGGCAAAGGCAGGCATCAAGTAATCTGGCCATGATTTTGGTCGGTCTGCCCTTGTACCTTTACCACTGGCGCATAATAAAAAGAGAAACAAAAGGTCAAAATAACGCATAATTATTAAAAACACATGGAAAACTGTTGCAAAATAGACAATAAAAGCTGTATCGCCGTTTTCTTAACCATCCTGGGTATTTTCCTGGTCGCTTTGATTATTTCAACCGGCCTGGATATCCAGAGTAAAATGCAAGAAACGGAAAACAGCATCACGGTTTCAGACACGGGAACCATTTA
>CAZYNZ010000029.1:0-3931 GCA_964648545.1 uncultured Candidatus Saccharibacteria bacterium | reverse complement strand
GTTTTCTGGGAGAAGTTTCTCCTCGCATACTCGGCAATTTTGATTTCAAAGGCAAGGTCACCTTGTTTGACATCGACTTTGAAAAACTTTCCCGTATATCTTCCGAGGAACACGAATACCGGCCCATTTCCAAATTTCCTTCCGCCATTAGGGACATTGCGGTTCTGGTACCGAGAACCGTCAGGGCGGAAGACGTATTAAACAGTATTGAAATTACCGGAGGAAAAATCATCCGGGACATAGACCTTTTTGATATTTACGAAGGAGAGGAACTGCCGCAGGGAAAGAAGAATTTCGCTTTCCATATAATCTTCCAGGCAGAAGACAGGACTCTTTCTTCGGAAGAGATAGACGAGATTCAGAATAAAATAATCAAGGCTCTGGAATCAAGACCAGGCTGGCAAGTAAGAAAAAAATAACATGGATAAAAAAATAAAAAAAGATTCCTCTTACGAGGCAAAAGATATTTACGTTCTTGAGGGCCTGGCTCCGGTCAGAAAAAGGCCGGGCATGTACATCGGTTCTACGGGGTCGGAAGGCCTGCATCATCTGATTTGGGAGTGCGTGGATAACAGTCTGGATGAGGCAATGGCGGGTTACGCCAAGCACATAGAAGTCGTTTTATTGCCCCAAAACCGAATAAAAACCACGGATGACGGCAGGGGCATTCCGGTTGACAAGCATCCCCAGACGAAGAAATCAGCCCTGGAGACGGTTATGACCACTTTGCATGCCGGAGCTAAGTTCGGAGGCAAAGCTTATCAGGTTGCCGGCGGTCTTCACGGCGTGGGAGTGTCCGTAGTCTGCGCTCTTTCCAAATGGATGAGAGCTGAGGTTTGCCGCGACGGCTTAAGGTATGCCCAGGAGTATGTTAAAGGCAAGCCTACCAGCGCTCTGAAAAAAGACGGCAAATGCAAGCAGACGGGTACGGCGGTAACCTTTGAACCAGATCCGGAGATCTTCAGCGAGATTAAATTCGATTCCAAGAGAATCCTGAACCATCTCCGCCAGCAGGCCTATCTAACCAAGGAGGTGAAGGTTACGATAAGGGATCAAAGGGAAAAACCCGAGAAATCATATTCCTTTTATTTTGAAGGAGGGCTGGCTTCCTACGTAAGATATCTGACCAGGGGGGTGACTCCCCGCCAGCCGAACATTTATTACGGTTTCGGAGAAAAAAACGGGACTCTGGTTGAAGCCGCTTTTCAATATACGGAAGAGTATGAGTGTTTTGAGGAAAGTTTTGCCAATAACATTTTTACCGGAGAAGGAGGCACTCACCTGACCGGTTTCCGAACCGCCTTAACCCGGACGTTCAACGATTACGCCAAAAAAAACGGTCTCCTGAAGGAGGACGAGGAGAACTTGTCCGGGGATGACGTCAGGGAAGGTTTTACCGGAGTAATTTCGGTTAAGATAAAGGAACCTCAGTTTGAAGGTCAGACCAAGGCTAAGCTGGGAAATCCCGAGGTGAAAACCGCGGTTGAGGGAGTGGTCTCGGAAACCTTGGCCGATTTTCTTGAAAGGAATCCCCAGGACGCCAGAGCGGTCATTGAAAAGTGCATTTTATCCTCTAAGGCAAGGAAGGCGGCTAAAGTTGCCAGGGAAACCGTATTGAGAAAGGGCGTGCTGGACGGCTTGGCCTTGCCGGGAAAACTGGCCGACTGCAGCTCAAAGAAGCCCGAGGAATCGGAATTATACATCGTTGAAGGAGATTCCGCTGGGGGTTCGGCCAAGCAGGCCAGGGACAGGAGATTTCAGGCGATACTGCCTTTGAGGGGAAAGATTTTGAACGTGGAGAGGACCAGGCTCGATAAAATCCTGGCTTTCAAGGAAATCAAGTCTTTAATCATCGCTCTTGGAACGGCCGTTGCCGAAGATTTCAATCTTGATAAACTGAGATACCACAGAACCATCATCATGACCGATGCAGACGTTGACGGCGCCCACATTCGAACCCTACTTTTGACTCTTTTCTATCGCCATTTTAAGCCGATCATCGAAGCCGGCCACCTTTACGTTGCCCAGCCGCCCCTTTATCGCTTGCAGGCAGGCAAGAAAATGGAATATGCTTACAGCGAAGAAGAAAAAGAAAAGATTTTAGCCAAGCTTAGAAAAGAGAAAGTTCTCGGCGTTTCAATCCAAAGATATAAAGGTCTGGGAGAAATGAATCCCGAACAGCTGTGGGAGACGACCATGAATCCCGAAAACAGGATTCTTTTGAGAGTCGACATTGAAGACGCCAGGGAAGCGGACAAGATTTTTGACGTCCTGATGGGCGCGGAAGTCATGCCTCGAAAGAAGTTCATCCAGACGCACGCTAAAATGGTTAAAAATCTGGATATATAATAATCTTGACATCTAAAGGTTCTCGGGGTATTCTGTAAAAAGAGCCCCGGAAGGGCTTTTTTAGAACCATGAACATAGCAACTATTCCAAGCAAAATATTTTCCTTCCTGAAAGAGGTGAGGCTGGAAATGAAAAAAGTTAACTGGCCTTCCAGACAGGAAACCACGAAATACACCATTATTATCATCGGCGTTTGCGTGGCCGTGGCCGTTTATTTGGGCGGTCTAGATTTTTTATTCACCACTTTAATTGAAAAATTCATATTATTGAAATAAGCATTACTTTATGCCAAAGCAGCAAATTCCTCAGGAAAGAAACTGGTACGTCCTGCATACCTATTCCGGATACGAGGACGCCGTAGCCAAGAATCTAAAACAAAGAATAGAGTCTTTGGGCATGGAAGATAAGATTTTCAACGTTCTCGTTCCCAAGGAAAAGAAGATTAAGATTAAAAACGGCAAAAGAAAGGTCATAGAAGAAAAGATTTACCCGGGCTACGTATTGGTGGAAATGGTCGTGACAGATGACAGCTGGTACGTTGTCAGAAACACTCCCAACGTTACCGGGTTTGTCGGAGCAGGAACCACTCCCGTCCCGGTCTCGACAGAGGAAATCGACAGCTTAAAGAAAAGAATGGGAGGCGAGGAACCGCAGTATAAGATCGAGGTGAGATTGGGAGACCTGGTGAAGATAACCGACGGACCGTTCAAGGACTTCGACGGAAAGATTTCCGAGATTGACGAAGAAAGGGGAAAAGTCAAGGTTTTAGTCAACATGTTCGGTCGGGATACTCCAGTGGAATTGGATTCATTACAAATTAAGAAAGTTTAATTTTATGGCAAGAAAACCAAAAGCAATAGTAAAACTTCAAATTCAGGCAGGAGCGGCGACTCCGGCGCCTCCGGTAGGTCCGGTTTTGGCTCAGCACGGAGTTAACATCGTTGAGTTCTGCCAGAAGTTCAACGAAGCCAGCAAGGCCATGCAGGGTTTCAAGATTCCGGTGGAAATCAAGGTGTACGAGGACAGGAGTTATGAGTTTGCCTTGAAGCAGCCTCCCGCCTCGGACCTGCTGAAGAAAGCAGCCGGCATCGAGAAAGGTTCCGGCACTCCCAACAAAACCAAGGTGGCAAAAATAACCCGTGCTCAGCTAAAGGAAATAGCGGAAAAGAAAATATCCGACCTGAACACAGATGATGTTGAGCAGGCGATGAAGATTATCGAGGGCACGGCGAAAAACATGGGAATCACCGTTGAGTAAAAAGATCCCGTATCATGCTAAAAAAAATTCTCATCCTCCATATCCCTGTCATACACAAGGGTTTTTTGGATTTTTTAAAGGAGATCAATGGGAAAATTTCGAAAATATATCTGATTGACGAAGGGCTCCAGAAAGAACTTTCTGAGATTAAGCCGGACATCGCTTCAATAGATGCAAAAACCGCTAAAGAATTATTGGAAAATATTGGTTTTCAGCAGATATCAATCCTTTCCAAGAAAGACCTGGAAGAAGTAAAAGGTGAAGAAATAATTCTCGTCCAGAATGAAATCTCTCGCAATCTGGAAGATAAATATCTGAAAGGGG
>CAZYNZ010000028.1:0-4035 GCA_964648545.1 uncultured Candidatus Saccharibacteria bacterium | reverse complement strand
TCCTCTTAACCTTTCTCCCCATTTCTCCACGGTCGGGCTGATTTTTCTTCCCAAAGCAGTTCCGGCTGCCAATCCTCCCCACTTCATGGCTCCAACTCCAGCTTTCTTTCCCCAGTTTATTATTCCCTGGGCGCCGCTGGGCGCCATACGCATGCTCATTAAAGCTCCTATTCCAAGCATGACTATGGCAATGGTCGGGGCGAGAATTGAACCGATGAGGGTGGCAAATTCACAACTCAAGCCGGATTCTAGGGCGCTTTTGTCGAAAAGGTTCGCCGCTTCCAAAGCGCTAGTATTTTTCATTATCCAATTGGAAATCCAAAGGAAGAATCCTATCGGTATCCCCACGATCGTCCATTGAATAAGTTGCTGCCACCATTCGCTGAACATTTTTCTGGTGGCAGGCAGGATATAAGCGCCGAAAGCGAGGGGAGCCAGAATCGTCAGAACCCAAAGGATTAGAATTCTGAAAAAGAAGATAAGGAATACTATGAAGTAAATAATTGAAGCGAAGGCGTAGAAAATAATCATGACCAGTCCATAGGCAATGATGCCGAGAAAACTGCCGATTGTCTGTCCGAAATTTTCAAAGAATTGGCCATCCAATGTAAAGACAGCTTTCATTGAATCCACAAGATAAGTGCTTGATTTTTGCCAGATTTCACCCAGGCCGATATAGTCTCCGGCTTGGTTCAGAAAGAAATTCGTTACAATATTTCCCATGTCAACAACGAAGCCGACAATGACCGCACTGAAGTTGATTAAAAGGGCAATGATGATTAGCGTGGGAAGAAGTTTTTTAGCCTCGTAATCCCTGATTTTTAAAATCGTGGCTAACCCGATAAACACCAAAACCAAGATAAACAGCATGTTCACGAAGTCGCGGGAGAATTCCCAGCCCGCTCTAACCACGAAATCAGAACTCATGGCCTGGTTGGCCGGAGTAATGGGAACCTCCAGAAATATCTGCCTCATCCAATTTAAAAGGGAGACAATAACCGAGAAGAGAAAACCGGAAAGAAGACCGAACAGGCCTATTACTATTGCCAGAAGGAAGAATGCGAACCTGACGGGTAGAGAGAAAATTGATTGGACGACGCAGGAAAAACAAGAGAGCCAGCTTGCCGGATTCCATCCGCAGCCGGGACACCAGTTATAGTCGTCACCGATCGTTTCTCCGCCCGCCGCCACGCAGCCGGCAGAAGAGCAAGTTCCTTCAGTCTCGTTCCAGAAACACGAAGCACCGCTGCTCTGGCATTCTGTTTGGGCCAGGCAATCTGCACAATTGGTATCGCATTCCGCTCTTGCCGTATTTTGCAGGGGCAGAAACGCCAAAAGCAAGCCTAATCCAAAAGCCAGAATGAGGACTTTTTTATTCTGAGAAATAGCTTTAAGCGCCGTCGTCATTGAATTAAATCATTATACCAAATTAAAAATTAATCTGCCACCAATTTCCGAGCTGGAAACCCAAAATAACCAGAATCCAATTTATTATCAGCCAGGCGAGGAAAATTATTCCGTAACCTATTCCCGCAGACTTTAGAATTGATTTTACCTGAATCATGGTAGCCGGGGCGCCCATTGAAAAGTAATAGATTACACCCACGGCAAGAGTCAGCAAGGCCAGGATAATTAGCCCCAGCCGCCACAGAATAAAATCAAGGATATTCTTGATCAATAAAAATATGTGTTTTAATTGGCAGGATTCGGTTTCGTCGTACGAAGTATTGGGATTGTCAGTTTTTCTGCCGCAGGGTACAAATCCTCCTGCAGACACGGTTATTTCCCCGACTTGAAAACTTTGTTCATTGCTCCAGTCCCCGCAAACCTGATCCGTGGCAGTCAAATCGTAGCAGGACCTGACTTTCCACTGATATTGTTTTTCCTTTTCCAAATCAGGCAGATAGGCGCTGCAGCAGGGCACGGTATTTTTTTCTACGGTTTGTCCTTCCGAGACAAGCCAGTACTCGTAAAATACGCTGTCTACTTTTTCCCAGTTAAGTATTACGGGTACGGTGGCAGTTCCGTTTGCTTCAGGAAACAAAAGAACGGGAGGAGTAATTCGGCTGGTTGTAAACGTTTGCACGGCCGGAATTCCACATTTTTCCCCTTGCTGGTCAGCACAGGTGCTTATCCTCCACCAGTAGCCGGTTTCCATTTTCAGTTGAGGATAAGATAAAGAGAGTTCCGAGGCTTCATAGGATTTTATAACCGCATCCGTTTCTATGGTTGAAAAGGAAGCCACAAGAGAAACCTCAATTTTGTATGAGGCGGCACCTGCTGCCCCTTCCCAGTCTAATTTTACGGGTATTTCCACCGTAGTTCCGTTCTGGGGAGAAACGATAGCGGGTGCTTCTCCGGTAGTTTCAAATTCCCAAACCGCAGACCACTGTTCCGTTTCGCAATTTCCCCCTTTTTCATCCCAGCATGAAGCAGCCCGCCATTTATAAGCAGTGTTGAAGTTTAATTCGTCCCAGAAAGAAGAAAAAGGCACGACGTAAACTCCGCTGGTGGAGTTCAGGATTTCATCGATCCCGTTTTCAGCCAGTATCTGATAGCGGTAAGAAAGGGCGCCTTTCACCGCTTTCCACTCCAGGCTGCTGGAAAGATTTACAGCCGGGATTCCCTCTGTGCTTTTCGGCGCCACCAATTCCGGTATGCCTATTTCGCTTATGGTTTTGAATTGCCATTGCTGGCTGCTTTCCCCGCATTCGCTGCAGTTCTGGCCGTCGCCGCAATCAAGGCCGCACTTTGTGCCGTTTTCGTTGAGACAGGGAGATGCCTGCCATTTGTAAGTGGTATCTTTTGTAAGCCAGTCCAGATCCAGAGTCAGTTCCGAAGCAAGGAGTCCGTTTTCTTCCTGAATCAGCCAGGGGGGAAAAACTTCTCTGCCGGTTTCCTGGTAGTAAAGTCGGAAACAGTAAGATTTAATGTTCTCCACGTTGCACCAGTCGAAAGTCACGGGCAGGGCCACTTCCTCGGCATTGTCCACCGGATACAACAATTCTGGAGCCAGGCTGGTTTTGAAAGTCCAGAGATTGCTCCATCCTCCGCAGCTGTTTCCTGCAGTATCGCAGCATGCTTGGACATGCCAGTTATAATTTGAATTGGATTTGAGAGTGCAGTTTTTAATCATGATGTAAGGAGTGGTGGTAACGCCTTCGGTTATTCCTTCAATTTTATATCTGTAGGATTGAGCTCCGGGTACTGCGTTCCACATCAGGGTTACGGGCAATTTCACGTTTTCGTCGTTGTTCGCAGGATAAGGACCAGTTGGCGTTTCTAAACAATTGTTGCTGCAAGCGCAGGCAGTTCCTGCGCAGACCTGCCATTCCGAGCAGGGATAAGCAACCGTCCAGCCGCTCTCGGTAGTGTTTCCGTCGCAGCCCTCACTGTTGCCGCTGCAAAACTGAGTGTAAGTGTTAATTCCAACATCGCTCCCGCATCCTGTGCCCCAGGCGCATCCGTAATCGGGCCAAGAATCGCAGATGAACGAAGAAGGTCTAAAATTACAGCCGTCGCAACAAGGCCCCGAGGCGCATTCGCACGGCGGGGGGTCTGCTGCCAGAATAAAATTAGGAAAAATAAGAAGAACTAAAACGAAAAACGAAAAGAGTAGCAATTTGAAAAAACAATTCGACATTATTAGATTTTAATGCTTTTTGTTAATTTTATCCAATCTTTAACCGTTAAAGTTTCAGCCCTCTGAGTGGGTTGGATACTGTTTTTCTTTAGCCATTCTTTGACTCTGGCCCGGCTTAGCTTCAAACTTTTGGAAAGATTGTTGATTAGTTGTTTTCTCGGTTGAGAAAACCCCGCCTTCACAATCAAAAAGAATTTGTTTAGGCCTGGCCTCAACAATCTTTTCAGGGGGGTAATTTTGATGATGGCGGCATCGACCTTAGGTTGCGGCCAGAAAGATTTTTTAGAAATATAATCTATGATTTCTACTTTTGCGTATACCTGAACGGAAACCGCCAAAAGATTCATCCTTGGGACTTTCGAGCAAATCCTTTGCCCTACTTCTTTTTGAAC
>CAZYNZ010000027.1:0-4051 GCA_964648545.1 uncultured Candidatus Saccharibacteria bacterium | reverse complement strand
TAGCTTGGGCAGGGATAAAAAAACTTTATTTTTCTGAAGGAGCTTCAAATTTAGACGGTCAGAAAACCTTAATTTCAGCTGGCGTAAAAATTATACATCTTCACTAGCGCTTGATATATGAAGCAGTATCTGGATTTACTAAAATACGTTTTGGAAAACGGGGAGAGAAAAGGTGACCCTCAGGGAGTGGGGAATATTGCTGTCTGCGGATATCAGATGAGGTTTAAAATGGATAATGGCTTCCCTCTGATGACCACCAAGAAAATGCCCTTAAAATCAATAATTTACGAGCTTCTCTGGTTCTTGCGGGGAGATACCAACGTAAAATATCTGCAGGACCACGGAGTTACCATTTGGAATGAATGGGCCACTCCGGAAGCTACTGCCAAATACAATTTACCTGTCGGAGAATTAGGCCCCATTTATGGCGAGAAATGGCGGCACTGGAATAAGAGAGAAGGCGGAGAAATAGACCAAATAGCCAATGTTATCGAAGACTTGAAGAAAAATCCCGACTCCAGGAGATTAGTTGTGACTTCCTGGGATCCGGAGGACGTTGACAAGGTTTTTGTCGCTCCCTGCCACTGCTTTTTCAAATTTTTCCATGCCCAGGGAAAACTGTCCCTCCACCTTTTTCAAAGAAGCTGCGACATTTTTCTGGGGGTTCCCTTTAACATCGCTTCTTATTCCTTGCTCTTGATGATGGTGGCCCAGGTTACGGGGCTGAAGGCCCACGAGTTCGTTCATACTTTGTCTGATGCCCACATATATTTGAATCACATTGAACAGGCAAAAATCCAGTTAACGCGGGATCCGAGACCCTTGCCCAAGATGGTCATCAACCCCAAAATAAAAAACATCTTCGATTTTGATTACGAAGATTTTAAACTCGAAGACTACGATCCTCATCCCGCAATACGGGCGGAAATAGGAGTCTAGCCGATGGGGAAATTGACCGTTTTCGAGCGCCTGCTTTTTTTATTTATTTCAGGAGAAATAATATGAAAATGCATGTGGCTTACCGAGGCTCCGGTGAAGTTCGTATCGCCGAATCTCATTGCCAGTCCTCCTCCTTTTACTTTCCATTTCTTTATTGCCCATTTCGTTAAGAAAGAGACCGCCTCAAGGTCTTTTTTCGTCAGTTCGGAGAATTTTTCTTTGTGCTTTTCTCCGATAATCAGAAGGTGCAAAGCCGCATTCTTGTAAGGCCAGCTGTCGTCCGTCAGAAACCAGTTGCCTCTCTTTTTGAAAATCGGTTTTTTGTGGTATTTGAAATTTTCCTTACAAAACGGGCACTTGCCCGTTTTAGTTATTTTTTCTATCACTTTTCGATATTCACCGGTCCGGGCATTCTTCAGGTTGACGAATGTCTTTTTAGCCATTTTTTTTCTTGGTCATGTTTGCAAGCAGCATTTCCAAGTGCTTCTTTACCGTTCTTTCTATAATTTCTGTTGATGAGGTTTTTTCTGCCTGCCTGGGCAGAATTAAGACCTCTTTTGCGTATTTTTTTATCTCATCGATCTGTTCGTCGCCATAACTGTAGTCGGTAGTCACGAAAACGTCGGGGTTGATGACTTTTACCAGTTCATACTGCCATTTTCCCTTATCGTCGATATCATCAATCAGGGTGATATGGTCAACGCAGTCCTGATAGCTGAGCATTTCCATTCTTTCATCCTGGGGAATTATGGGCCTGAGCTCGCTCTTATAAAGCTTTATTCCCCGGTCGCTGTCCGCTCCGACGATGAGGACGTCTCCCTGTTGCTTCGCTTTTATCAGATAGCGCAGATGTCCTATGTGAAGCATGTCCCAGGAGCCAACGGTACAGACGATTTTGTGTCCCAGGACCCGGTGGGCATCAACTATGCTTTTAAGCTCTCCGTAATCTAATATGATGCATTTTTTCTTATTCATATATTCAAGCCGCAACGAAGAATTAAGAAGAGAATTTATTCTCTTCGCATGATCTTTAATTAAAGACTTGCCCAGTAAAAGACCTTAAGATATAATAGCATATAATGCTTAAAAAAGACAAACCCGTTATTTCGATAATCGCAGCCATAGGCAACGATTGGGTCGTCGGCATCAACAATAAATTGCCCTGGGATTTGCCGGCGGACATGGAGCATTTCCGCCAAAAAACCTTGGGGAAGCCGGTCATTATGGGCCAAAAAACCTTTGAATCTATCGGCAAACCCCTGCCCGGCAGAACCAATATTGTCTTGACGCTGGATGAAAATTTCCATCCGCAGGGCTGCACCATTGCCCATTCCATAGAAGAAGCCCTTGAGGCGGCTAAAGATTTCGAGGAGGTGATGATTTGCGGGGGAGTATCGATATACAAACAGTTTTTACCTCTGGCTGACAGGATGTATTTAACCCGGATTGAGAATGACTTTGAAGGAGATGCTTTTTTCCCGGAATTCGATTGGGAAGACTGGAAAGAGGTGGAGCGGATCGAGCACCCGGCCGACGAAGATAGCCCTTATAAATACAGTTTCATAACGCTGGAGAGAAAAAATGCTGAAGAATGAAAAAGTTTTGGTCGTTGCCAGCAAAATTATCTTTGCAGAGGAGCATTGGCAAGGATTAAAAAGGGACAACCTCGATCGTTATCTGGATTTAATCAATAAGAATTTTCAGTTCAAGCTTAGGAGCGAAGTGGAAGATGACCCTTCCTGGCAGCAGATAATTCCCTACATCGTTTTCAATTTCCAGGACAAGTACTTTCTTTACCGCTATCTGGAGAAGGCGGGCGAAGACAGGCTGAAGAAAGATTATCATCTAGGCGTGGCCGGCCATATTAACCCCATTGATATAAAAAACGGGGAAAGGATATTGGAAACCGCCGCAATGAGAGAATGGCAGGAGGAAGTTGAATATAAAGGGAATTTGCTCGAGAAGAAATTGATCGGCGTCTTGAACGACGAAAGAAGACTAGTAGAACAGGTCCACCTGGGATTAATCTATCTTTTTCGAGGCGACAGTCCGGAAATTTCCGTAAAGGAAAAAGACGTATTGGAGGGCAGGTTGGTTGAATTGAAGAATCTGGCCAAATACGTGGGAGATGTCAGCAACTGGGCGCAGATTGTTTATAAAGAATATTTAGCAGTAAAATAAAAAACATGAAATTACAAAAAAGCGATCCTAAAATTTACGCCTTAATCAAAAAGGAAATACAGCGTCAGAAAACCGGTCTTGTTTTGATTCCTTCTGAAAATTACGCCAGTCCGGCCGTAATTTCTGCCATGGGCACTCCCTTGAGCAATAAGTATTCCGAAGGGTATCCCAAAAAGAGATATTACGGCGGGAACGAGTTTATCGATGAGATTGAAACGCTGGCTATCGAGAGAGCAAAAAAGATATTTAAAGCGGAGCACGCCAACGTCCAGCCCCACTCCGGCTCCCAGGCAAATGCCGCAGTATACCTCGCCTTATTAAATTACGGAGACAAAATTTTAGGCATCGATTTGTCGGCAGGCGGGCATCTGACGCACGGTTCAAAGGTTAATTTCTCGGGCAAGCTTTACAATTTTGCTTATTACGGAGTGGATCCCGAAACCGAAAAGGTAGATTTGAAGGAGGTAGAAAAAATCGCCCTGAGATTTAAGCCGAAGTTGATTATCGTCAGCACCACCGCCTATTCAAGAACGCTTGATTTCAGGGGATTCGGGAAGATTGCCGACAAGGTCAAGGCATACTTAATGGCGGACATCGCCCATATTGCTGGTCTGGTCGTGGCCGGTCTTCATCCGCATCCTTTTCCCTGGTGCGACGTGGTCACCACAACCACTCACAAAACCCTGAGGGGACCGAGAGGGGGTTTGGTTTTATCCAAGATAAAAGACAGACTAGATCCTAAGGGCAAGCATAATCTGGCTGAAAAAATCGATAGAGCCGTTTTCCCGGGCATGCAAGGAGGACCCTTAGACCACGTTGTTGCAGCCAAAGCAGTTTGTTTTCTGGAGGCAATGAAGCCAGATTTTAAAAAATACCAAAAGCAGATTCTTTTAAACGCCCGGGCCATGGCAGACGAGTTCAAAAAACAAGG
>CAZYNZ010000026.1:0-4071 GCA_964648545.1 uncultured Candidatus Saccharibacteria bacterium | reverse complement strand
GTTCAGGGGATTGATTCTTTCCACGACGAAAGCCAGGGAAAGGAAAGAGGCCAGAACACGATTTATACTATTGAGGTCGAAGACCTTAGGATCTGCCATCTCGGGGATTTGGGGCAAAAGGAACTGACGCCGGAGCAGGTTGAAAAGATAGGAGAAGTGGATATTCTGATGATTCCGGTGGGCGGAGTTTATACGATCTCGGCGAAAGAGGCGGTGAAGATAATGTCGCAGATAGAGCCCAACATCGTCATTCCTATGCATTATCAGATACCGAAACTGAAAGTGAAAGTAGAAGGGCTGGATAGGTTTCTGAAGACCATGGGCATCAAAAAAATAGAGCCTCTGGCTAAACTCTCGATTAAAAAAAAGGACATCTCCCTGGAAGAAGCAAAAATAATGGTCCTGAAGCCCTAATGGAACTATTGGAAAGAATTCAGAGGTTACCTGAAAAGAAAAGAAAGATTATTCTTTGGGCCACTCTAGCTGTTATGGCCGTAATTTCACTCTATTTTTTATTGACCAATTTTCAGGAAAAATTAAAGAATTTTGATAGCGAAAACTTTCAAAAAGAATTAAACATTCCGGGGCCGGAAATGCCGGAATTAAATTTACCACCAGTTCAATAGTAGGCGATGAAAAAAAACAATAATAATCAAAAGACCCTAAAACCCCAAGATGCTGCCGCAGGGAAAGTTCTGCCGAGAAGCATTACCGAAGAAATGCAGGAGTCGTACATTGACTATGCCATGTCGGTAATCGTTTCTCGCGCCCTACCCGACGTCAGAGATGGTCTGAAGCCGGTTCACCGCAGAATTTTGTATGCCATGAACGAGATGGGTTTGACCCACACGGCTAAATTTAGAAAATCGGCTGCCGTAACTGGAGATGTCCTCGGAAAGTTTCATCCCCACGGAGATGCGGCCGTCTACGATTCCCTGGTAAGAATGGCGCAGGATTTTTCTCTAAGATACCCCTTGATTTCTGGTCAGGGTAATTTTGGTTCGGTTGACGGGGACAGCGCCGCAGCGATGCGTTATACCGAATGCCGTCTTTCTAAAATAGGCGATGAAACGTTGAAGGATATCGATAAAAACACGGTTGATTTTGTGGACAATTATGACGGTACGAGAAAAGAGCCCGTTGTTTTGCCCTCTCCCGTTCCCCAGCTCTTGTTGAACGGCTCCCTGGGCATTGCCGTAGGCATGGCAACCAATATTCCCACGCATAATCTTTCCGAGGTGTGCGACGCTTTGGTTTATTTGATCGATCACCCCAAGGCGGATACGGAAGAACTTTTCAAATTCATCCAGGGCCCGGATTTCCCGACAGGAGGTTTAATGTTCAATCAAAAAGAAATACTCCAGGCCTACTCACAAGGCAAAGGGCCAATTCTCACCCGGGGGAAAGCGGAAGTTCAGGAACACGAAAATAGCGGCAGAACGAGGATTATCATTACCGAAATTCCTTTTCAGGTCCAAAAATCAACCCTGATAGAGCAGTTCGCCCATCTGGTTCAGGAAAAGAAGATTGAGGGGATAAAAGACATCAGAGACGAATCGGACAAGGAAGGAATGAGAATCGTTATCGAGCTTTCCCGCGACGCCTACCCTCAAAAAGTTCTCAACCGGCTTTACAAATTCACTGATCTGCAAAAAACCTTCCACTTGAACATGCTGGCTTTGGTTGACGGCATCCAGCCGAGAGTTTTGAGCTTGGTGGAAATCCTCAGTTATTTCATAGACCACCGCAGAGAGGTCGTAACCAGAAGGACTAAATACGACTTGGAAAAAGCCAAAGAAAGAGCTCACATTCTTGAAGGCCTGAAAGTGTGCTTGGACAATATCGATGCGGTAATAAAAACCATTAAAAACTCGGCAAACAGGGAAGAGGCAGAGAAGAACCTGATGAAAAGGTTCAAGCTGACGAAGATCCAGGCCAATGCCATCCTGGAAACGAAACTGTCGGCCTTGGCCAAGCTGGAAAGAAAGAAGATAGAAGACGAGTTAAGGGAGCTGAAAGCCAGAATTAAGGAATTGACGGAAATTCTCAAGAGTCCCCAGAAAATAAAGGAAGTCATCAAAAAGGAACTGAAGGAAATCAAAGCGAACTTCGGGGACGAAAGGAGAACGAAAATTCAGGTTCAAAAACTGGGAGAAATAGCCGAGGAAGACCTTATCCCCCAGGAGGAAACGATCATTACCCTGACCCAGGGAGGATACATTAAAAGAATAAATCCCAAGACTTACAAAATTCAAAAGAGAGGAGGCAAGGGAATTCTGGGCATGAAGACTCTGCAGGACGATACGGTGGAGCATTTCCTTTCCGCACAGACTCACGATTCCCTTCTTTTCTTTACTGACTCGGGTAAGGTGTTCCGCACCCAGGTTTACGAGATTCCCGAGGGCCAGAGAGTAGCCAGAGGAAGAGGACTTTTGAACTTTCTCGAAGTGACTTCGGAGGACAAGATATTATGCCTGCGCACTTTAAGCAAAAGGGACGAAGAAGAAGGAGTGAAATTCCTAGTCATGGCAACCAAGAATGGTATAATTAAAAAAACCCCGCTTGAAGAATTTGATAATATTCGAAGGTCGGGGCTCATCGCCATCACCTTAAAGAAAGGGGACGAGCTGAAGAACATCCAGAAAACCACCGGCCAGGACGACGTAATTCTGGTAACCAAAAAAGGCCAGTCAATCCGTTTCAAAGAAAAGGATTTGCGGCCCATGGGCAGAACCGCTTCCGGCATCAGGGGCATAAGGCTGAAGAAAGGAGACGAAGTGGTGGCGATAGACGTAATTCCCCAAAAAGAAGTGAAGGGGAACAGACATCTTCTGGTGATTACCCAGAACGGGTTCGGCAAGAGAACGGATATAAAGGAATACAAAGTCCAGGGGAGGGGCGGTTCGGGAATAAAAACCGCAAATACTACCCCAAAGACCGGCGACTTGGTCGCTGCTAAGATCTTAAGCGGAGAAGAAGAGGATTTGATCGTCATTTCCCAGAGGGGCCAGGTAATCAGGACGAAGATTTCTCAGATAGCCAAGCTCTCCCGTTCAACCCAGGGGGTAAGGTTAATGAAACTGGAATCCGGAGATAAAATCGCTTCTTCAACCTGCATATGATAAGCTTTCTCAATCCAAACAACATTCTAAAGCAACTGAATTTTAAAGAGAGCATGACGGTTGCGGATTTCGGCTGCGGTTCGGGCGGCTGGGTTATTCCCCTGGCCAAGAAACTAGAGGGGGGGAAGGTTTATGCGATTGATATCTTGGAAGAACCACTTTCCGCACTGAAAGCGAAAGCCAACCTGGAGAAGATTACCAATATCCAGACCATCCTGGCAGACGTGGAAAAAGGAGTGGACATTTGGGAAGAAAGTTGCGACTGGGTGTTACTGAGCAATCTTTTGTTCCAGTGTGAAGACAAAAAGAAGGTATTGGAGGAAACGAAAAGAGTTTTGAAGAAAGGAGGCAAGATTTTAGTGGTTGACTGGAAGGCTGAGGCGGTCATGGGACCCAAAGAAGGAAGGGTTTCTCCCGAGGAGGTGAAAAAAATCGCTGAAAAACTCGAGCTAAAAGTGGAAAAAGAGGTTGATGCCGGTGCTTACCATTACGGTTTAGTTTTGGTAAAATAAAAAAATGAAAAAAATCATCGCCATTTCAATATTATTAACCCTGTCTTTGCCAGCCATCGTTTCGGCAGAGGCGATAATCGAAATCGAAAATCCGATAACTGCCACCAGCTTTGAAAGCGTGATCGACAATGCCATCGATTTCGTTTTTAAAATCGCCATAGTCTTGGCTCCGTTGATGGTTGTTGTCGGCGGATTTTTATTGGTGACTGCCGGAGGCAACATCAGCCAGGTTGGGAAGGCTAAGAGCTTGCTTTTGTGGACTGCGATAGGATTTTTGGTCGTCTTGCTTTCCAAAGGCATTCTTGCTATCATAAACCAAATCTTAGGAGTAAGAGGAGGGTAATCTAAAAGGTCAATTTATTATTAATTTGAAGTCAGCGCGTATGAAAAAAATATTTTCCTTATTGACTTTACTAAGTTTCATCGGCCTCGGGATT
>CAZYNZ010000025.1:0-4105 GCA_964648545.1 uncultured Candidatus Saccharibacteria bacterium | reverse complement strand
CGCCGCTTTCCAGAGTCACCACCTTGTTTCCGCTTTGAGCCCTGTCTCCCTTGGCGCCGGGCGGAGCTTCCGTGACTTTCAACTGGACTTTTATCGGCAGAGAAATGTTTATTATTTGATCTTTAAACCTCAATCCGTCAACAATTTGATTTTGTTTCAGAAAGTCGGCGCTGTCGCCGATGATATCTCTCGGCAAATCAAACCTGATGGAAGGATTATTCCCTTCGCAGAAGAAAAGCCTGTCCCGGTGAGAATAAAGGAATTTTACTGTTATTTTTTCTATCTCCGCTTCTTCCAATTTTTCTCCGGGATGAAAGGTTTTAGAGATAATGGCTCCGGTAATCAGGTTTTTGATTTTAGTCGGCACAACCGAACTGCCCCTTCCTTTGAAAAAGGACGATGATTCCAATATTTCGTAGGGCTGACCATCCAGAATAAACTCTATTCCTTTTTTTAAATCATTGTGTGTTAGCATTTTTTTAAATCAGAATTGTTCCTATGAAATCGGAGAAACCTCTCATGAAATCTTCCGAGTTCATTTCTTTTTTCCCTTCCATCTGCAGTTTCTCAACTACCAGAAACTCTTTTCCCGTCTGAATACAAAGATGGTTTTGCGGTGCCACCAGGGTTTTGCCGATTTGATAGTTACTGGAATTAATATTTTTGTATGCCCTGGCTTCCAGAATTTCTATCTTGATTGATTTATCACTTCTCTGCCAGAAAGTGAAACTGCCCGGCCAGGGGTTAAAAGCCCTTATTTGTCTTTCTATTTCTTCGGCAGTCTTCTGCCAGTCGATTTTTCCGTCTTCTTTCTTTAAAATCTTGCTGTAAGTGGCTTCTTTTTCGTTTTGATCTTTTGTTTCTATTTCTCCCTTCATCCATTTGGGGATTGTTTCTGCCAATAACTTTCCTCCCAGTTCTCCCAGTTTATTATGCAATTGGGTATAAGTTTCTTTTTCTTTAAGGATTATTTCTTCTTGGGAGACTATGGGGCCGGCATCCACTTTTTCAGCGACCTTCATTACGCTTACTCCGGTTTTTTCGTCTCCGTTCAGAATCGTAAACTGAACCGGAGAGGGCCCTCTCCAGCGGGGAAGGAGAGAAGGATGAACGTTCAGAGAGCCGTATTTCGGAATATCCAGAATCTCTTTGGGAATAATATAACTGGAAGCGGCTATGATTATCAGGTCTGAATTAATGTTTTTTATCTGAGGAATAGCATCTTTTATTTTTTCCGGCTGGACAACGGCAATGTCATGCTTTTCGGCAATCTTCTTTACCGGCGGGGGAGTAATAATCTGTTTTCTCCCCACCTTTTTATCCGGCGAGGTAACGACTAAAACGGGCGTATATCCGCCCTTTATCATTTCTTCCAGAACAATGGCCCCGAACTCGGGAGTCCCTATAAAAATTATTTTCTCTTTGCTATTCTCCATTCCATTTCTTCTTCTTTCCCGGCAAACTCAAGCCAGTTGCCTTCGGGCGAAATCACGAACCATTTCCTTTTGCTTTCAGACCAGACCATGGGATTGCCTTGGAAATAAGGCTTTTTGACTATTTCCTTAGGCTTTAGCATGTCCAATTCCAGCCACTTCTTGAAAACAGTCTCTATGGCGTAATCCAGCCCGCGGGACTGCGCCCATCCCGCCACTCGGTCAATGGCTGCTTTCGCTTTTTTCACCGAGCCCGCCAGATCCAGAAGTTGTTTTGCAGGCCTGGTGAACCTTGAATAAATTATCTTTTTCTTCTTGGCGTCTTTTTTAATCTTGTCCAGGCTGTAGCCCTTGCTGTAAAAGTAGTGGTTGACGATTTCCTGGATCTTTGTTTCCTCTTTCTGTTTCTTTATTTTTTTCTCTTTCGCTTTTTTTTGTGTTTTATTCATGTTTTTCAACGGTGAAGCGATATATGAATACCTTCTCTTTTTCGGGATCTATCTGTCCTTTGTCGCAGGCGATGATAAATTGTTTCTCCGCACTGTCTACGCCCGGCAGATCCGGCAATAAAAGTCCGGACTTAAAGGGCATTTTTCCGTCGAACAGCACGTCTTCGTTGGGATAGGTGAAGGGCGATGTCTTTACAATTATACCAAATTTTTTAGGGTCCAATGTTTTTAAGTCCCTTACCTCTTCGGGGTCACTTAAAATGGAAACTGCGTAGGAAAGAAAGGGGAGTTCGTCTTTTTGGATTTGGCCGAATCTGTAATCTTCGGTGGCTGCGGCTACGGCATTGTGAATTATTTCTTCGGCAATGTTTATCCTCGTGGGAAGATAGGTGCCGATACATCCTCTCAATTCGCCTTGTTTTTCAATAGTAACGAAAACTCCGGATCTTTTCTTCAAGATTTCCTCTGGCAGATTCTGCGGAGAAGAAATAATTTCTCCAGTCTTTATGTAATTCTCTACTGTTGCTTTGGCGAGTAAAACGTACTGGTCCATAATTATAACCCCGTAGGGTCGTCTATAAAAATTGTTTTTATTTTGAACTTTTTTTCCAAAAGCGGCATCAAAGCTTTAACCCCCAGAGTTTCCGTAGCGTAATGGCCGGCAAATATCACGTTGAAATCCAGATCTTTGACTGCAGTGTAAAAATCTTTCTGCTCACCGGTAACATATAAATCAACTTTCTCATTCAGGGCGTCATAAAGGGTTTTGGAGCCGGCACCACCACTGCATACTGCGATAGTTTTTATTTTTTTCTTGCCAAAAGGCAAAACAACACATTTTGTTTTGAGTCCTTTTTCTAAAATCCTAACAACTTTTTTTAAATCTACGGTATTTTTAAATTTTCCTGTCCAGGCTACGTTCTTGCCTCCTATATAAGCAAACCCGTTTTCTATTTCCGCCCCCAGCAACTTTATCAGCTGAGCAATGTTCCCGACGATTCTGTGCCTGTCAAGCGGCAAGTGGACGGCGTAAAGAGAAATATTATTTTTCTCTAAGAATTTTATTCTTCTAGCCACGAGCTTCTTAAGCCATTTATTCCTCGCAAACGGTAATTTTTTCCACAAAATACCGTGGTGAACGATAATTAAATCCGCCTTCTCGCACAGGGCGCTTTTAAAGGTATCCAGACCTGCATTCTCGGTAAATGCTATTTTAGATACTTCTGATTTGCCCTTAACTTGCAGACCGTTGCGGGAGAAATCTTTTATCTCTTCGATCCTGAGATAATTATTCAGGAATTTAACAATGTCTTTTAATTTTGCCATATTTTTATTTTCTACCTGCCAATTGGCCGCAGGCAGCTTTAATCTCCCTGCCGAAACGATGACGCTGGGTTACGTCAACCCCTTGTTTTTCCAAAATTTCTTTGAATTTTTTAATTTTCCAGCCAGGAGAAGGTTTAAATTCACAGTGGCCTATGGGGTTGAATGATATAAGATTAACAAAATACAGAGGTTTTTTCAAAAGATGAACCAGCTCTTCGGCCTCTTTTTCCGAATCGTTGACGCCATCCATCATTAAGTACTCGAACATCACTCTTCTTTTGGTTTTTTCGATATAGTCATCAACCGCCGCTAATATTTTTTCAATCGGGTATTTTTTTGTTACCGGCATTAGTCTCAAGCGCAATTCATCGTTGGGAGCGTGGAGAGAAATCGCTAAGTTCACTTGGAGTTTTTCTTCCGCTAGTTTTTTAATTCCCTCCGTAATGCCGCAGGTGGAAATGGAAATATGCCTGGCTCCCAGATTAAGTCCGTCTTTGTCGTTCAAAATTCTTATCGCCTCCAGAACATTGTCATAATTCAGAAAGGGTTCTCCCATACCCATAAAGACAACATTGCTGATTTTTTCTCTCGATTTTTTAAGGAATCTGGCAAAAAATAGAATCTGCTCAATTATTTCTGAAGAGGTCAGGTTTCTCTTGAAACCGGCTATCCCAGTGGCGCAAAACCGACAGCCCATCGCGCATCCTACCTGCGAAGATACGCAAACGGTCCGCCTCCCGTCTTTGTGTTTCATTAAAACAGATTCTATCTTTGAACCGTCTTTTAATTTAAAAAGTTCTTTTATTGTCTGGCTGTCTTTAGAGGTTAGCGTTCTTTCCGTTTCCAGTTCCGCAATCGGGCAATTTTGTTCCAGTTTTTGGCGCAAATCTTGAGGCA
>CAZYNZ010000024.1:0-4459 GCA_964648545.1 uncultured Candidatus Saccharibacteria bacterium | reverse complement strand
AACTACGGTTCCTTGCCCGCTTCCGTCCTCTACGATAAAAAGTTCAGGACTTTTGAAAAAAGCACGCTTCTACTTTCGTCGAAAGACATTGCCCGGGCGATTCAGGCCGCAATGCAAGAAGCCCAAATCAAAACCCGGCAGGTCATATTTTCTATCCCGGACTTTTCAACTTTTTTTACTAATTTTGAATTGCCGCCGATGAGCAAAGAAGAGCTCCAGCAGGCGGTCAGGTACGAAGCGCGGCAGCACGTACCGCTGCCTTTGGGCGAGGTAACTCTGGACTGGCAGGTGATTGAAGGCAGGACTGCAGATGAAAGAAAGACTAACTTGAAGATTCTTTTGGTGGCCGTGCCCAATGAGGTAATCAACCAGTACCGGGAGATTGCCACCCTTGCCAATTTAGAATTATTCGCCCTGGAAGCGGAAGTATTCAGCCTTTTGAGGGGTTTGGTGAACGAAGACCAAAAAGGCACCCTGGCCATAATAGACATCGGCGCCCAGAGCACAACCTGCAACATCGTCGAAAAAAAAGCTTTAAAAATGTCCCACAGCTTCGACATGGGAGGCAACGAATTCGCCAAAATAATCTCCAAAGGGCTGAACCTCGAATATCCCCAAGCCGAAGAATTTAAACAAAAATACGGAATTTCCGGAGGGAGAGACGAAGTAAAGCAGGTCCTGCTTCCCTTGATTGATATGATCTTGCTGGAAATCCAGAAGATTTTCGATAATTTTTACCGCCAGGGAGGAAAGGAAGTAGAAAAAGTAATACTGGCCGGCGGCATAGCTCTAATGCCCGGTCTGAAGGAATACTTCGCCGAAAATCTTAAAAAAGAAACGGAGATTGCCAACCCTTTTTCAAACCTTTTCTACCCCCCGATATTGGAAAGCACTCTCAAGGAAATGGGTCCTTCCTATACGATAGCGGTAGGCGCTGCCCTGAGAGGCCTTGAATATTAAATCCAAAAATCACATGGTAGAGTTAATTCCAAAAGAAGCTCCTCAGATTCCCAGATGGTTGAACATTGTTTTTTACTTTGCTCTGCTGATTTTGTTTTCTTCCATCATCAGTTTTTTTGTCCTGGGGAACTCCATTAAAAGCGGCCAGAACAAACTCGAGGAATTGAGGACGGATTTCTTTGAGAGCAGAACACCGGAAAGAGTTTCTTTGGAAAAAGAGATTTTAACCTACGAGAAAAAACTCACTGATTTCTCTTCGCTGGCCCCCTACCACCTGGAGAACTCTAACTTCTTCAATCTTCTGGAGGATAAGACCCATCCCAAAGTTTGGTTTTCGAGGATAAGCTTTGATACCGAACAGGGAAGAATTTCTTTTTCCGGGCTTACCCAAAGTTTTGAAACCCTGGGCCAGCAGATATTGATTTTTAAAGGCGAGAGTTCGATCAACAGCGTCAGCCTGGAAAAAGTTTCCATAGATAAAACGGGCAGGATAAATTTCGACCTGTCTTTTTCTTTTAACAGAGCCCAATTGGAATGAACAGATTCAATCTTTTAAAATCCATACCGATGATTATTGCCGCCTGCTTTTTCTTTTCTTTGATTATGGGAGCCGTCATTCTCTGGCCGAGATTTCAGGACCTGAGAGAAATCCAGGCGGAAATGGGAAGGGTTTCAGGCGAACTCCAATACCAGGAACAGTATTTTTCGCAGCTTGCCGACATTCAGGAACAATTCAAGAATTACGAAGAAAAACTTTCCAAAATCAATTCAGCTTTGCCCAACGACCCGTCTCTGGCCTCCCTTTTCAATTTCCTTCAGAAAGCCAGTTCTCAGTCCGGCCTGATTTTGAAAGGCATAAGCCCTTTTACCGCTTCATATTCTGAAGGCAACCCCAGCCTGAGAAAGACTCAGTTTAGTCTGGAACTTTCCGGCTCTTACCCGTCTTTCAAGGAATTTTTATCGGCAATAGAAAAATCAGCCAGGCTGATTGAAGTGGAAAATATTTCTTTTTCCACGCCCAAAGAAGGAGACACGTTCACCTTTAATCTGAGAATCAAAGTTTACAGTTACTAACATGGCAATCGTTTTTCTCCAGCAAAATAAACTACAAAAAGGCCTGATTTTCGTCTTTGTTCTGGTTTTGGTCGTTACCCTCATAGTCGTCTGGAGAGGCTTTTTCCAGGAAGAAACGCCGCTAACCGGAGAGGAAATCATTCTTGTTCCCGAGAAGAAAGTGGAGATTAATTTCGGAGCGTTTGACAATCCTTTGTTGGAAAAATTACAGTCTTTCTCCGAGATTCAGCCGCTTGAAGGAGTTTCCGGCGAGCCGGCGGAAATCGGAAGGGAAAATCCGTTTTTAACATATTAATCATGTCTTTAATAAAACAGTTAGTTGAAAAAGGTTTGATAGCAAAAGAGAAAGCGGTTTCTCTGGATTTTCAGATAAAACAATCTGGCCGCAAGGAAGAAGAAGTACTTCTGGAAACGGGACTGGTTCCCGAGCAGGTGCTTTTTACTTTGAAAAGCGAAAACCTTAAGATACCCATGAGAGAGGTAGATGTTGAAAAGATTTCCCTGAAGACCCTGGAACTTATTCCCGAGGAAACAGCCAAATACTACCAGATGATTCCTTTGAGCAAAGCCGATAAATACCTGGAAATAGGCATGGTTTATCCCGAGGACCTCAAGACTCAGGAAGCCCTGAAGTTTTTATCGCGACAGAATAATTTCAATTACAAGGTTTTTCTCATTACCTCAACCACCTTTAAGAATCTTTTAAGGCAGTACCGTACCCTTAAAAGGGAAGTAGGCCAGGCGCTGGAGGAACTGGAAACGGAGCTGAAAGAAGAGAAGGTCAAGATAAAACCGGCAACCGCTGCCGAGTTCGAAAGAATGGCCGAGGAAGCACCAATCACCAAAATCGTGGCGGTTATACTCAGGCATGCCGTGGAGGGCAACGCTTCCGACGTCCATATTGAGCCTACTGCCGAAAAATTAAGAATCAGATTTAGATTGCTGGGGGAGCTTCATTCTTCCATATTTCTGCCTTTAAGAGTGCATCCGGCGGTTGTCGCCAGAGTCAAGATTCTGGCCAATTTGAAGATAGACGAAACCAGAATTCCCCAAGACGGCAGATTTTCCACCAGAGTTGACGGGAAGTCGGTTGACTTCCGTGTCTCCACTTTTCCCACCACCCTGGGGGAAAAGATTGCCATCAGGGTTTTAGACCCGACCGTCGGGCTGAAAAAGTTCGAAGATCTGGGACTGGAGGGCAGAAATCTGGAAATGCTCAAAAAAGCGGTCCAGAAACCTTATGGCTTGATACTGGCAACGGGACCTACGGGTTGCGGTAAGACAACTACGCTATATGCAATTTTAAAACTTTTGAACAACGAAGGCATAAACATCGTGACTCTTGAGGATCCGGTCGAGTATTTCGTCGAAGGGGTGAACCAGTCCCAGGTTAAACCTGAAATCGGCTACGACTTCCCAATCGGCCTGCGCCACGTTTTAAGACAGGACCCAGATATCGTCATGGTCGGTGAAATCCGAGATGAAGAGACGGCCGCTTTGGTCATCCATTCCACCCTCACTGGCCATATCGTATTGTCCACTTTGCATACTTCCAATGCTTTAGGCGTAATCCCCCGTTTGATTGACATGGGGGTTAAGCCCTACTTGCTTCCCCCTACCCTGCAACTGGCCATGGCCCAGAGGCTGGTCCGGCGGCTGTGCGAGGACTGCAGAAAAAAAATAAAACCCAAGCCGGAGATCAGGGATATGATTATGGCAGAGATAGACCGCCTTCCCCAGAGCGCGAAAAAGAATTTAAAAATTCCAAAACCTTTGACTCTTTACTCAGCCCAGGGCTGTCTCAAATGCAATCGAACGGGATTTACCGGAAGAATAGCCCTGTTCGAGGTTTTATCAATGACCGAATCTCTGGCAGACGTTATCCTGAGGGAGCCTTCCGAGGCTAACGTCCAAAAAGAAGCGGAAAAACAAGGCATGGTGACCATGAAACAGGACGGAGTTCTGAAAGCTTTGGCCGGAGTGACCACGATTGAAGAAGTGTTAAGAGTGGCAGAAGAAAAATAATATGTCAAAATTCATTCTATTAGTAGAAGATGATCCGTTTTTGATCGATATTTATACGACGAAACTGAAAGAGTCCGGTTTTGCCGTTGAGGTGGCTTCGGACGGAGAATCGGCCTTGAGAAAGGTAAAAGAAAAAGAACCGGATTTGGTCGTTTTGGACATCGTTCTCCCCCAGTTGGACGGCTGGGAAATTCTGAGGCAGATCAAAGCAGACACCAAATTGAAAAATATAAAAATAATTATTCTTTCCAATCTTGGGCAGAAGGAAGAAGTCGAGAAGGGGGTGGAGCTGGGCGCTGTAAAATACCTGATAAAAGCCCATTACACACCGAGTCAAGTGGTTGAAGAAATCAAAGAAATATATGACAAATAATAATAATTATCAGAGTCTTTTAAAGGA
>CAZYNZ010000023.1:0-4544 GCA_964648545.1 uncultured Candidatus Saccharibacteria bacterium | reverse complement strand
TTTCTTTTGGGCGAGATTCTGCCCGAAGTTAAATATATTTTAGAGAAATTGAAGAATTTGAAAGAAGTGGAGCAGATCAGTGCGGCCGGTTCCGTCAGGAGAATGAAGGAAACCATCGGCGACGTCGACATACTTATTACGACAAAAGAGCCCAAGAAAATAATGGATTTTTTCGTCCAGTTGCCGGGGATAACTAAAATCTGGATGAAAGGCCCTACCAAGTCGTCCATCAGAATGAGGCAGGGATTCGGCGTGGATTTAAGAGTGGTAAAAAAGAAAAGTTACGGCTCAGCTCTCCAATATTTTACCGGTTCAAAAGAGCACAACATCGCTACTAGAATAATTGCCATGGAGAAGGGGCTAAAACTTTCTGAATACGGCCTTTTTTTGGGTAAAAAAATGATTGCCGGTTGGAATGAAAGCGGAGTCTATAAAAACCTTGGTCTTCCTTGGATCGAACCCGAATTGCGGGAAAATACAGGAGAAATAGAGGCGGCGTTAAAAGGCGAGATGCCCAAGTTAATCGGTTACAATGATATCAGAGGCGATCTGCACAGCCACTCAGATTGGGATGGAGGAACAGATTCGATCGAAGCCATGGCCAGGACCGCTCAGCAAATGGGGTATGAATATCTGGGAATTTCCGATCACACTAAGTTTCTAAGAATAGAGCACGGGTTGGATGAAAAAAAACTGGAGAAAAGAGACGAGGAAATAGACAAGCTCAATGAAAAATACAAAAACTTCAGGATTCTGAAAGGAGCGGAGACCAATATTCTCAACGACGGTTCAATCGACATCAAAGACGGGGCTCTTAAAAAACTTGATTATGTTATAGCCGGAATCCACTCCAGCTTTAAGATGGAAAAAGGCAGAATGACGGAAAGGCTAATCAATGCTATGAGAAATCCCAATGTTGATATAATTTCCCACCCGACGGGCAGAATCTTAAAAAAGAGAGACGAATACCAGATAGATTTCGATAAAATTCTGAGAGCGGCCAAAGAATATAACGTTGTTTTAGAAATTAACTCATATCCCGAGAGGTTAGATCTGAACGACCAGAACATAAGGAGGGCTAAAGAGGCCGGGGTTAAAATGGTAATCAACACGGACGCCCACCGTAAAGACCAGTTGCGTCTTATGGAATTTGGTATTGCTCAGGCAAGAAGAGGGTGGGCTGAAAAAGAGGATATTGTGAATTGCTGGCCGTTAGAAAAATTATTAAAATTCTTTCTCCAAAATGAAAAATAATAAAAAAGTTAAAATCAAAAAAGCGGTAATTGGAGACCTCGAGCCGTTTTTGGTCGTGTTCAGAGCCAGCGTTAAAAAACAATTTCCGGAATATTCTCTGAAAGCTAAAAATCTCTTCTTGAACAAACATTTTACGAAAAATAATTTCATAGAAGATTTAAAAAAACGAAGGATATATTTGATTTTGGCCTCCATCGATAACCAAATTGTCGGCTATCTTTTGCTTCTTCCGCCTTACGGCGGAGTTTCTTATATTTCCTGGCTGGCAGTTAATGACTCTTTCCAGGGTAAGGGAATCGGCAGTGCTCTCCTGAAAGAATGCGAAAAAATGGCGAAAAGAATAGGCGCCCACAAGGTTCATCTTTGGACCAGTAAGAGAAACATTAAATTTTACAGGAAGAACAAATGGATATTAGTTGGGAATATTCCTAATAATTATTTCGGTGCGGATGACTGTTTATTTTATAAAGCGATTAAAAAACCAAGATATTGAAAAATATGCCCGTAGAGAGATCTGCCGGAGCAATAATCTTTAGAAAAGAGGGAGATACGCCTTTCTTTTTACTTTTACATTATCCCTCCAGCTCTCGTGCTAAAAAAGATTACTGGGATCTGCCCAAAGGACACATTGAAAAGGGAGAGGATGAAATCGGCACGATAAAGAGGGAAGTAGAGGAAGAAACCGGGCTGAGGGACATTGACCTCGTGGATGGATTTAAGGAGACGATTAAGTATTTTTTTAAATGGGAAGGAAAAACCGTTCTGAAATTCGTCACTTTCTATCTGGCCGAAACTAAGACCAAAGAAATAAAGGTCTCCCGGGAACACATAGGGTTTGAATGGCTTCCTTACAAAGAGGCTCTGGAGCAAATCACTTTCAAGAATGCCAAAGAAATTCTGCAAAAAGCAAACGAGTTTCTCTCAAAAAGTCTATGAGGCGGTGAGTAAAATACCGAAAGGAAGAGTGTCGACTTACAAAGAAGTGGCTGAATTGACCGGACGCCCCATGGCTTTTCGGGCTGTCGGTAATGCTCTGAATGGAAACCCCGATCCGAAAACCGTTCCCTGTCACAGAGTGGTGAAGTCGGACGGTTCGGTCGGCGGCTACAAATACGGAACAAATAAAAAAATCTCCTTGCTCAAAAAAGAAGGAGTGCGGATAAAAGGCAAAAAGGTCGTTTTTAGCTCTTAACCTTTTCGACTATTTTCTCAAAAATCTGAGGATTTTTTTCTACCAAACTTGCCAAGACTTTTCGGTCAAGTTCGATTTTGTTTTTCTTCAACCCGGCGATAAACCTGCTGTAGGGAATACCTAAATTACGGCAGGCAGAATTTATTTGCGATTGCCAAAGCGCTCTGAAATCTCTTTTTTTTACTTTCCTGTCTCTGTAAGCGTATTCCCAGGCGTGATACATGGCGTCCTTTGCCAGGCGGTATTTTGCTTTTCTGCCCCAACGAAAACCTTTGACATACTTCAACAGATGTTTTCTTCTTTTTTGGGCACTTTTTCCTCGTTTAACTCTTGCCATTTTAGTTGCTTATCCTTTAATGCCTAACAATCTTTTAATTGTTTTAGTTTCAGTCTGGGAAACCTCAACCCATTTTCGGCCCTGTCTGACCTGTTTGCCCGATTTTTTAGCCCGGTAATGGTCAAGACCACTGGGTCTCCTCAGGATCTTCCCGCTTTTTGTAATTTTAAAACGCTTGATCAGCGCTTTTTTCGGTTTAAACTTTGGCATATTATTAGCCTTTCGAAATAATCATGGTAAAGCCTCTCGGCTCTCTTTTAAGCTCCCTCTCGGTTTTTATCGGGAGTTTACTTTTTAATATTTCGATGAATTTTTCCATTTTTTCCCTGGCGAATCCCGGAAGCGCTTTCTCTCTTCCTACCAGCCTTAATTCTATTCTTACTCTGTCTCCTTTCTTCAAAAACTTTTCTGCCAGATTAACCTTCGTTTCCAAATCGTGCGAGGAAATGTTGAAACCTAGTCTGATTCCCTTTATTTCCCCGGTTTTTTGCTTATGGACCGATCTTTCTCTTTTTTCTTCCTGGTAAAGATATTTTCCGTAATCTCCCAGCTTGCATACCGGCGGCTCCACCCTTTCCGTTACCTGTATTAAGTCTAAATTGCGCTCCTCGGCCATACGGAGCGCCTCTTCTAAAGAAACTACGCCTACTTGTTTTTCGGTTTCATCAATCAGTCTTACTTCTCTCGCCCGTATTCGGTTGTTGGCCAATGGTTTTTTTATCAATTTTTTCTAATTTGATTCTGTGGAGGTGGAGGGAGTTGAACCCTCGTCTAGAAATTGCTCCAAAAATAGTTCTACAAACTTATTCCGGTTAAGCTTTGAGGTAAAAAATTGAACCGGACAAAACGTTTTTACCCTTAACCTAAATGAGCTTTGTCGACAACTCTTCTAGGTAAGAGAGTTGCCTATCTCGATAGTTTGGCACCCTTGCTGCTTATCGAGAATCGGCAGGAAGGATGTGCTTTAAGCGTATGCTAAAGCAGGTGTTTTAAATAAGTTGGCACTTATTAGTTTCCCGAAGTTTTACGAGTTTCGAGAATACTCGGTTTGCCTATCTTGGTTGGATTCCCATCAAGTCGTATCACCCCCGGAACTTTAACTCTCTTTCTATCTCTTTATCAGTTTCCCGTTTTTTAATCAACTGTCTTTTGTCGGTGCTTTTTCTTCCCTTAGCTACTCCGAATTCAATCTTTATCTGACCTTTAACAGTATACACCTTTAAGGGCACCAGAGTCAACCCTTTCTCTTTGGTTTTTCCGATTAATTGTTTGATTTCAGCTTTTTTTAGAAGGAGCTTTCTGGAACGTTCCGGGTCGTAATCCCCGGGTGCGTTTTTCGGCTGGTAGGGCGGAACCTTGGCTCCGACCAGATATACCTCCTCACTCCGCAAGACAACGTAAGATCCGGCCAGGTTTATCCTGCCTGATTTTATGGATTTTACTTCCTGCCCCTGCAGGCAAATTCCGGCCTGAAATCTGTCTACAATCTCGTAGTTGAAATAGGCTTTTTTGTTTTCAGACAATACCTTCATTGGTTAATTTTATCATTAAATACCGAGCAAAGCGAAGGTGAAGATGAGCGAAACGCTCATCGCCAACTTTAAAATTTAAGCAAAATGAGATAGAATGAAGAATAATGGCAGTCGAAGAGGTAAACCTCTTCTTCACCTGCGTTTTTATTAATTAATATAAATAAAAACTTGGCGAGAGAAGAAATAAAAAAATTAATAGAAAATGCGGTAAAAGCCCTTTATAAAAAAG
>CAZYNZ010000022.1:0-4717 GCA_964648545.1 uncultured Candidatus Saccharibacteria bacterium | reverse complement strand
GGAATAGACGGGGATTCACACAAGCGGTGGACCATGTGGCTCAATTCGACAACAAACGAGGAACCTTACCAGGGCTTGACAGACTAGTGAAAGCCTGCCGAAAGGTAGGCCTACCCACAAGGACACTAGCCCAGGTGCTGCATGGCTGTCGTCAGCTCGTACTCTGAAGCGTACGCTTAAGTGCGGTAACGAGCGCAACCCCTATCGTCCGTTTTATTTGTCGGGCGAAACTGCCTGGGACAACCAGGAGGAAGGTGGGGATGACGCCAAGTCAGCATGGCCCTTTGATGCCCTGGGCTGCACACGTGGTACAATGGAGCCGACAATGGGTTTGCGAAGCGGCAACGCGGAGCTAATCCCACCAAACGGCCCCTCAGTTCGGATTGAGGTCTGCAACTCGACCTCATGAAGCCGGAATCGCTAGTAATCGCGTATCAGCTACGGCGCGATGAATACGTTCCTGAATCTTGTACTCACAATAAACGCGCCCGGCAGATATATAGACTAAAGAGTTAGAATCTCTTCCTCTGTCGATTCAACAGAGCGTAGTCGAAGGACAGTCATTTATTGCGAGATAAATGGCGGAGGGTCCGGAGACAAATAACAGCCCGAATAAAAAAAGAGTTAATCGATCCATGAATGAGGCGGTGAGCATGGAGAAGGTTATCACCACCAACTCTGTTTGGGATGTTAAGAATAGTTTATATATTGACCCGGGGAGATCTGACGTAGTAAAATGAAATTGACGCTGCGTCAGAAGTCAGCTGAATCATAGTACCGAACATGTAAAAAATTATGTGTTCGGGAAGGATTCTCTCTAATGTTATGCTCAATCCCGATTACATTATCGGTTTAGTGGATGGAGAAGGTAGTTTTACGTTTTATGTTCGTAATCCTGATTTAGAGAAAAACGTAAAAAGAAGAGTCAAAGCCGAACCAAGATTTTATTTAAAACTTATTGAGAGAGACAAAGACATCCTCTATGAGTTTAAAAAATATTTTGGTTGCGGGAATGTTTACTTTCAGAAAGACAAGCGTGAAAATCATCAGAATTGTTATCGTTATGAGGTGGCTAACCGCGACGATCTAAGGAAAATTATTGTTCCTTTCTTCAAAAAATATCAATTAAGGTTAGCATCGAAGAGAAACGATTTTGAAATCTTCTGTAAGATTATGGAAAAGATCGCAAGAGGAGAACATTTGACTAATTCGGGATTAAGAAATTTATACCGACTCAAAAAGAAAATGCATTAGAGCTCGCTGTATGCGGGAAATCCGCACGTACAGTGGGAACGTCAACTCTGAATTTCCAGAGAACTTTCGCCCGTCACACCAAGAGAGCTGGCAATGCCCGAAGTGCCGAGCAATCGGTATCACGGCAAGGTCAGTAATAAGGGTGAAGTCGTCGATGTAACCTACATTTGCGACCTAGAAGAGTAATTTTCTAGAAAAATTCAACTATAACGGTGAAGTCGGACTGCTAATTGTGATAAAATATTATAATTAGTAAACGATAATACCGTGGGAAGTCGAGGAAATAAAAGTTTCCTTTGACCCCGTAGAGACTACACGTTGACTCCCGCTTATAGCGGGATGAAGATATAGTCCATGCCAGTGGAAACACCTGGAGTAACATGAACAAGGCACGGGTAGGGGAACCTGTCCGTGGATCACTACATTTAAAAATTTAGTTTTTCGAAACTAAATTAGCGTCGGCTGGGGTTGAAGACCGAGAATTCTGTTTTCAACACCAAGGTATTGGTCGAACACCTCAAAGATCGGCCTTTCGGGACAGCTTAAAGCAACTAAAACAAACTTAAACAAGGTTTTTATCTTGTTTTTTTTGTTTTTTTTGTTATACTAAAAATGTTTATTCGGGCATGTAGCTCAGTTGGTTAGAGCACGTCACTGATAATGACGGGGTCAGAGGTTCGAGTCCTCTCATGCCCACCACTAAGGGCCCGTAGCTTAGTGGTAGAGCGCTACATTTGCAATGTAGAGGTCGCCGGTTCGAGTCCGGCCGGGTCCACATAACATTTTGCCGCGCTTTTGGCGCGGTCTTGCGTTGTAAAATCATGGAAAAAGGAAATAATTTAACAGAAGGATCGGTATTGAAATCCTTAATATCTTTGTCGGGTCCGATAATAATCGCCCAGTTTTTGCATACGGCATATCAATTAACCGACACTTTCTGGGTTGGCAGACTGGGAGCTGCAGCTATTGCCGCGGTTTCCATCAGTTTTCCGGTTATATTCCTTTTGATTTCTTTCGGCGGAGGGTTGACCATGGCCGGAGCTATTTTAGTGGCTCAATACAAGGGAAAACAGAACCAAGAAGCCGTAAATTACATCGCCGGACAGACTTTGTTGGCGGTCTTTGCCATAGCGCTTTTATTATCGCTCTTGGGATTTTTCCTTGCTCCTTATCTGATAAGTCTTATGGGGGTCGAGGCGGCCGTTTTTGCCAATGCGGTTTCTTATTTGAAAATCTCTTTTTGCGGCATTGTTTTTATGTTTCTTTTTTTCGTGTTTCAGGCCTTAATGAGGGGAGTTGGGAACGTTAAAATTCCCATGTTCATAGTTCTGGGAACAGTTTTGCTGAACCTGATTCTCGACCCATTGTTCATTTTCGGTTACGGCCCCTTGCCCGCTCTTGGCGTGGCGGGGGCGGCCTTGGCCACGATTATCACTCAAGGGCTGTCGGCTCTGGCCGGTCTCTTAATTTTGTTTTTCGGGAAAAAGGAGATTTACATTCGGTTGAAGGAACTGAGGTTCGATTTTTCTCTGATTAAAAAAATGTTCTCTCTGGGAATTCCCGCCTCCGTGGAACAGTCGGCCCGCGCCTTGGGAATGATAGTCATCACTTTTTTGGTTGCCAGTTTCGGAACTGTTATCGTTGCGGCTTTCGGAATAGGAAGCAGGATGATGAGTCTGGTGATAATCCCTTCAATGGGTCTTTCCATGGCCACTTCCACTTTGGTGGGCCAGAACATGGGGGCCGGGAAAACAGAAAGGGCTGAAAAAACGGTGAAAATAAGCGCTTTGGTCGGCTTCATCTTTTTGACGCTGATGGGTTTTTGTATATTTCTTTTCGCCAGACCCTTGTCTTCGTTCTTCATTCCCGGAGAAACAGAGGCAATCAACTCCAGTGTTCTGTTCATAAAAATTATGGCTTTGAGTTTCGGGTTCATCGGCCTGCACATGGTGATGAACGGCGTTTTCAGGGGTGCCGGCCTTACTCTTGTATCCATGACGCTTTCAATCATATCTTTATGGGTCCTGGAATTTCCCCTGGCTTACATTCTTTCAAAGCATACCGGCCTTGCCGAATTGGGCTTGTGGATCGCCTTTCCGGTTGCCAACGTTCTTGGAGCGGCAATATCAACCTTCTGGTTCTTCAGGGGCTCCTGGAAGAAAAAAAAGATAACAGAGGAGATAAAGATAGTTAAAGAAGTGAGCGAAGAGGCGATTATAGAAGAAGGGTTGTAATAAGGAGTTTTCCACAGGCAGCCCTTTTTTGTTTTACTGGGGCTTGTATAATATATTAATACTCTAAAAAGAGATGAAATCTCTTTGACTAGAAAGGTCGAATTCATTAGAAATTTAAAATTTTTAAAATCATGGTATTAGATTGGTATTACGTAACCATTCAGGCCCTTCAAAACCTTTGGCAGGGATTTTTAAGCTTTATCCCGGTTCTCCTCGGCACCATAATCGTCTTTGTTATCGGTTGGTTTATTTCCGTGGGAGTGGGAAAGTTGATAACAGAAATCCTCAAGAGAATCAAATTCAACCAAATCTTCGAGAGAGGAGGATGGAAAGGTGCCTTAGAAAAGGCGGAAATCAAGGTTGATCCTTCCGGTTTCATCGGAGCGATAGTTAAATGGATTTTGGTCATCGTTTTCCTCTTGGCTGCAGTTGAGATTCTGGGCCTGATTCAGTTTGCCGGGTTCTTGAAGAGCGTTTTGGCATACCTGCCCAACGTAATCGTTGCCGCCTTGATATTCGTGGTAACCGTTATTCTGGTTGATATAGTAGAAAAGGTAGTCAGGGTTGCGGTGGAAGGCATCAAAGTGGGATACGGGGCAATGGTTTCAGCTGTAATCAAGTGGTCAATCTGGGTTTTTGCTCTTTTGGCCATTTTATACCAGCTGGGAATTGCAAAACCCTTCATGGAAACCTTATTTACCGGCCTGGTAGCAATGCTGGTGATATCCTTGGGTATCGCCTTTGGCTTGGGCGGAAAAGAAGTTGCCGCTGAAATCCTGCAGGACGTGAAAAGGAAACTGAAGGATTAAGAGACAAGCGAAAATTTTTAACGTAAAAGGGCTAGCCCCCACATCAAATTTTGGTGTGGGGGTTCAGCGTGCGATGAATCTAAAGATTCATCTTTCGGCTGACGCCGAACTCAGGTATTGACAAGGGCTTTCAGTTTGATATTATAGGAGCATCAGCTATGAGAATGTTGCGAAAAAATTCAAATAAAGGAAGCGGTTAATCTATTCTGAGATTTTTTATGTCTCAGAATCGCTTCCTCGGAAGCGATTTTTGATTGTAAAGATTGTCACGGGAAGAACTTTGAAAATTGAAAACCGAGCTTCCATAATGATATGGAAGCAAATAAATTAAGAAAGGTGAAGAAGATTTATCTTCTTTACCTACTTGTTTTGTGGTCTTAATTACTAGCCAAGTAATTATTTAAGGGCGGATGGTGGATG
>CAZYNZ010000021.1:0-5022 GCA_964648545.1 uncultured Candidatus Saccharibacteria bacterium | reverse complement strand
CTTTTGGCCAGATTCAGAAAGTTCAAGGTCCCCCATCCCGGCGGAGACAAAATCGGCTTAAGGCCGATTTCAACCCACATTGAAGCTTTAAAAGATTTCGGGGTTAAAGTTGAAGAAAAAGGAGGATTTTATCATTTTGAAGCACCGGATAATCTCGAGGGAAAAACTGTTGTTTTAAAGGAGTTTTCGGTTTCGGCAACGGAAATCTTAATGATGCTGGCTGTTCTGACGAAGGGAAAAACAAAAATTGAGCTGGCGGCAGCAGAACCCCAAGTTCAAGACTTGGGATTCCTTCTTAAAAAAATGGGAGCGAATATCGAAGGAATGGGAACCCATGCGATCAAAATAGAGGGCAAAGAAGAACTGAACGGGGCGGAATTCAAAATTTGCCCAGATCTTCTGGAAGTAGGAACTTTCTTAATCGGCATTTCCATAACTGGCGGCCAGGGCAAAATAAAAAACGTGAATCCTGAAGACCTTATAATGTTTCTGGAAAAAATGAGGGGAATCGGAGTAAATTTTGAAACACTTCCGAATGAAATATTGGTAAAACCGTCCTCCGTTTTCCATTCAACTAAAATTCAGGTTCTGCCTTATCCCGGCTTCCCCACTGACCTCCAGCCCCAGACATCCGTCCTTTTAACCCAGGCTGAGGGCAAGAGCTTAATCCACGATCCCCTTTATGAAAACCGTTTTCAGCATCTGCACGAATTAAGAAAGATGGGGGCTGATATTGAAGTGGTTGATCCCCACCGGGCTTTAATCTTTGGAAAAACAGAACTGGTGGGAAATAAAATCAACGCCTCGGACATAAGGTCGGGCGCTGCTTTGATTTTGGCGGGCTTAGTTGCCAAGGGAGAAACGCTGATAGAAAACATCAACCAGATTGAGAGAGGACACGAAAAGATAGAAGAGAAACTGAAAAAGCTCGGGGCCCAGATTACGAAAGTCTAAAGATTCATCGCCTTCCTGGCCAAATCGAAAGTTTTAACGTTCAATTCCAGATATTTCTCTGGAATTATTTTTTTTATGGCTTTCAAAACAGAAGCTGGTTTAATGGGGATCAAATTCTCGAAAGCCGCCAAACTCAAGAGATAAATTCCGGATACTACGTCCGTCCCAAGCTTTTCCCGGCAAATATCGGCCGCCGAAACTAAAACAACTTTTTTACCGATATTATTAAGAGTCTTCGCAATTTGCTCTTCGGACAAAGATTTCTCCGAAGGAATCGGCACAATGAATTTATTTACCAGGAAAGAAGTGTTTTTATTGGCAAAATAAACTCCTCTCAATGCTTCCTGGGCCTCGAACCCGAAGATCAAATCGGCTTTTCCCTGAGGGATTAAAGGAGAATAAATCTTTTTGCCGAATCTGACATGAACTTCCACCGAACCTCCTCTCTGGGAAAGTCCGTGCAGTTCCGAGCTTTTAATGTCGTACCCCTCGGACAGTGCGGCCTCGGTAATGATCTGCAGTACGGTAATTAGCCCCTGGCCGCCGGTCCCCAAGATTACGGTATTGAATTGTTTTATTTTTTTATCTGAATGCATGGTCTTTTGGAAATAATTACCGAAACGTCCGGCTTTGCCATAAATTCCTTGATCGTCTTGATAAACTCTTCCTGATTTATAGGATCGAGAACCTTAACGTTTTTTACTCCGCAAGCCCGGACAACCTCTTCTATTTTTATTCCGTCGGAGTTAAAGGGCGCTCCGGGATGTGGCTGGTGTCCAGTCATAGCGGTTGTCTCGTTTTCCAGGACAATGATTAAAGGATTGGATTTATTGAAAACCGTATTGATCAAGGCTGGGATTCCGGCGTGAAAGAAAGATGAATCGCCGATAAAGGTGATTATTTTCTGTCCGGTGGCCTTTTTAATGCCGTGGGCGATTCCGGCCGAAGAACCCATGCAGGAAAGATAATCCTGCAATTTAACCGGCGGATTGCCGAAAAGCATGTAACAGCCGATCTCTCCGCCGAAGATGACCTTGCTCGTGTCAACCGCCTTCTTTATGGCTGAAATAACCAGCCAGTAAGGACACCCCGGACAGAGTTGAGGATAGCGCTTGGGAACGGATATTTTGTATTTACCATCTGTCAGAGAGTATTTTTTATTTACGAACTTCGCGACTGCCTGAGTGACAATTTCTGGTTTGAGTTCGCCGACTTCGGGCAATAACTTTTTGCCGAGAATCTCTAGTTTACAATTGGCTTCCTTAGCCAATCTCTCCGTTTCTTTTTCCAAAAACGGTTCCAGCTCTTCGATAACTAAAACTTTTTTCAGTTTTTTTATGAAATCTTTAATTTTCTTTTCCGGCAAAGGATAGAAAAAATCAAGCTTTAAAACCGGTAAATTAATATCCAGCTCGCTCAACGCCTCCATTACATATAAATAAGAAATGCCGGAAGTGATGATTGCCGTTTTCTGATTGTTCAGGTTAAACTTCAACAGACTCTCGGAAAAAGTTCTGATCTTTTCTATTTTATCCAAGAGTTCCTTTTTCATTTCTAAGACTCTGGGCGGCAGGGTTATAAATTGCTTTGGGTTTTTCACAAATTTACCCTTTTGGATTTTGGGCTTTGCGTTTTTGAGCGCGCTCAGTACTACCGGCATTTTCTGGTGCGCTACTCTGGTGGTCGTCCTGACTATCACGGGTATATTATACTTGCCTGAAATTTGAAAACCCAATTTAACGAAATCCTTGCATTCCTGCGGATCGGATGGCTCTAAAATGGGAATATGCGCCAGCAAAGCCACGCCTCTTGAATTTTCTTCCGACTGGGCTGAACTGTGGCAGGAAGGATCATCAGCAACAATGATTACGGTTGCGCCTTTGGTCCCGGTATAAACGAAGGGAAGCAGGGCGTCGAGAGCTACGTTCATGCCGAAGTTTTTCATCGCCACCAAAGTCTTCAAACCGGAAAAGCTGGCACCGATGCCAGCTTCCAAAGCCACCTTTTCGTTGGTGGAGAATTCAAAATAAACGCCGGCTTTCTCGGCTATCTTAAAGAAGGTATTTCCTATTTCAGATGATGGAGTGCCGGGATAAGTGGAAACGAACTGAACGCCTGATTCCAAGGCGCCCCGTACAATAGCTTCATTCCCCAGTAAAATCAGTCTTTTACCCGGTTTATTGGATAAGAGTTCTCGCATGTAATATTTATTTTACTCGACAGTGACGGACTTGGCAAGGTTGCGAGGCTTGTCAACGTCGTGACCGAGTAAAACTGCCATGTGATAGGCAAAGAGATGCAAAGGAATGACCGAGAGAATCGGAGTCAACATTTCCAAGGTTTTGGGAATATAGATTACATCATCAACAATCTTTTTAATGTCTTCATTCCCCTGAGTAGCAACGGCCAAAACCTTTCCGTTCCTGGCTTTCACTTCCTGAATATTTGAAATCATCTTTTCATAAACCGAATCTGAAGGCAAAATTGCCACCGTAGGAAAGCCCTCGTCTATCAAAGCGATCGGACCGTGTTTTAATTCTCCTGCTCCAACTCCTTCAGCGTGCAAATAGGAGATTTCTTTCAGTTTCAAGGCTCCCTCTAGAGCAATGGGATAGTTGTATTTTCTTCCAATAAACCAGAAGTTTTTAAAGTCTTTGTATTTTTCAGCCAATTGTTTTATTTCCTGATTTTGTTTTAAAACTTCTCTGGCCAAATCCGGAAGCCTGGAAAGTTCCGAAGTAATCCTTTTTCCCATCACCAATGCCATCTCTCTTTGTCTCCCGAAATATATGGCTAGCATCGCCAAAGTGGCTAGCTGCCCCAAAAACGCCTTCGTTGAAGCAACGGCAATTTCCGGTCCTGACCTGGTATAAACTCCTGCATCAGTTTCTCTGGATTGAGTGCTGCCTACGGTATTAGTAATGCCAATGGTCAAAACTCCCTTCTGCTTCATTTCTTTTAAAGCGGCTAAAGTATCGGCCGTCTCTCCGGATTGGGAAATAAAAATTGCAGCCGTGTTTTTGTCCACGACCGGCTTGCGATAGCGGAATTCTGAAGCGATATCAACTTCCGTGGGTATGCCGGCATATTCTTCAAACATATATTCTCCAATTCTGGCGGCGTAATTTGCCGTACCGCAAGCGACCAAAATTAATCTGTTGATTTTTCTCAGTTTTTCCTGAATTACATCTAATCCTCCAAGCTTTACCCCGCCTTCTTCAATCATCAATCTTCCCCTGAGAGCATTTTCAATGGTCTCGGGTTCCTCCATAATTTCCTTCAGCATAAAATGAGGGAAGCCACCCTTCTGCGCTTCTTCCAGTTTCCATTCAATTTCTTCCGGTTTCTTTTCCCTAATGATAAAAAAGTTCTCCGGAGTAATAGTGGCTATCTCCCCGTCATCAAGATAAATTACTTTGTTAGTGTGGGCGATTACTGCCGAAGGGTCAGAGGCAATAAAATACTCATTCTCTCCCAGGCCTAAAAGCAAAGGACTGCCCAGTCTGGCAGCAACTATCTTTTTGGGGTCATTGCGGGAAATTACGGCTATTCCGTAAGTTCCTTTGACGAAAGCCAGAGCTTTTCTTACCGCCTCTTCAAGATTGCCCTTAAAGAATTTCTCGACAAGATGACTGAGTACTTCCGTATCCGTGTCAGAATTGAATTTGTGTCCTTCCTTCAATAACTGGTCTTTCAATTCCTTGTAATTTTCAACAATGCCGTTGTGAACCAGATAAATGTTTTTCTGGCAATCGCAATGGGGATGGGCATTGGCTTCAGTCACCCCACCATGGGTCGCCCAACGAGTATGCAGGATGACGGGGCTGTCGAAGGAAAAATGATTGTTGTTTATTTTTTCCTCCAATTTATGAATTCTTCCCGTTGCTTTCTGGCAGAAAATATCCTTTTTATCCCTGTCCCAAATGGCAAAACCTGCGGAATCATAACCGCGGTATTCCAGCCTTTTTAATGCTTCAATCCCTAATCTGAGGGAGTTGGGGTTTTCTTTTTTGGAAATATAACCTACTATCCCGCACATATTATAAGACGATATTAATTAGTCTTCCT
>CAZYNZ010000020.1:0-5195 GCA_964648545.1 uncultured Candidatus Saccharibacteria bacterium | reverse complement strand
CAGGTTTTCAATCTCTTCCGGTTCCAGTCCGTAAGCATCGGAATACCCTTCTATTCTAACCTTTTTCAGCTCTTCCTCAATATCTTCATCCCTGACCTGCAACTTTTTCGCCAGTTCCCCCACCCAGTGCGACTGTTCGATTTTATTGGGGATTCTTTTGATGACCGGCAAAAGAATTTTCGAGATTTCCTTTTTGCCCTCGGGACTGTTTTTATCTCTTCCCAAAAAAGCTGACTCGAAATAAAATTCCAGAATGGACTTGGGCTGTAACAAGGCTGTTTCCCATTCTTTTTGGTTCTTGGCAATAATTTCGGCCGCATCTTTCCCTTCGGGCAGGCGCAAGACCTTTATGTTAAATCCTATTGTCTGAGCCAGATCTATACCCCTCTTTGTGGCCGTATCCCCGGCCACATCCATGTCAAAACCCAGAATCAAGTTTTCCGTGTACCTTTTTAAAATCTTCAGCTGAAAAGGGGTCAGGGCGGTTCCCGAAGTGGCAACTACGTTCTGAGTGCCTGCCTGGTGAGCCATGATGACGTCGGTATATCCCTCTACCAGAATGCAGGCGTCTTTCCTCCTGATTTCCACCTTTGCCTTGTCCAGGCCGTAGAGAATGCGGCTTTTATCGTAAAGCAGGGTCTGGGGAGTATTTACGTATTTTGCTATTTCCGTCTTGTCTTTGTCTTTAAAAACCCTTCCGCCGAATCCCACTATCTGGGAACTTAAATCGAATATGGGAAAAATAATCCTTCCTCTGAATCTGTCGTAAAAAGAACCTTTTTCCGAAGTCAAACCCACTCCCGCCCTCTCGACTTCCTTCTCGCTGTAATTCCTGGAGTTCAGAAAATCGGACAATCCCTGCCAGACATCCGGAGCATAACCCAATCTCCATTTTTTAATGCTTTCTTCCGATATGCTCCTGTCCAAGAGATATTTTTTTGCCTCTTTTCCTGTTTTGCTTTCTTCCAGTTGTTTTTCAAAAAACTTCGTTGCCAGTTCGCAAATTTCATAAAGATGATTCCTTTCTGTTTTCAGTTCCGGCGGCTGCTTTTTTAGCTCCACCCCTGCTTTCTGGGCCAAAATTCTCAAAGCGTCGCCAAATTCCACCCCCTCGATCTCTTTTACGAAACCGAAAATATCTCCTCCTTTTCCGCAGCCGAAGCAGTGCCACATTTGTCTCGTGGGAGAGACGAAAAAAGAAGGTTTTTTCTCCGAATGAAAAGGACAGACGGCCCTGTAGTTTATGCCGGTTTTCTGAAGTTTTATGTAGCTACCAACCACCTCGAGTATATCAAGCCTGTTTTTAATTTCATCTATGGGTGAAGAAAGCATGTTGTTTTATTTTTCGTTCCAGTCTATCCCCTTTCTTTTGGCGGATTTCTCAGTGAAACCCTTGGGGTATCTCTTTTGAAGTTTTTCTATGTTTTCTTGCAAAACCTTATCCAAATCCCAGCCGAAGAAATTACAAATCATAGCCACATACCATAAAGTGTCTCCGAGATTTTCTTTTATGCCCGCTCTCTGGTCATTCTTATGGGAAAAAGTTTTTTTAATACAGCCTGCCGTGTCCCCCGCTTCTCCGGCTATCCCCAATCCCCAGGTTAAGATTTCCTTTTCCTTGTCCTTAAAACTCTGGGCGGTTTTTTTGCAGAGTTTTTGGTATTCTTTCAGATTTTTTATTTTCTTTTTATTCATTATCTTATATTACAAAATTTACCCAAGATTTCTTTTGCCGCTTGCAGATTCTTATCTTCCACCAGAAGATAATCCGTTTCGTAAGTTGAAATGTAAAATATGCTTATCCCTTCGTCCGCCAGAGGCTTGGCCAGAGACGAGACGATACCGGTCATAACGAAACCCAGAGGCCCTTCAACCTTAAACGCCCGCCAGTCTTTCTCCGCCATAACTCCGGTCGGAATCTGGTCCTGAGGGCAGACGATGGACATCTCGTCCTCCGTTCTGGTAATGGAGCAGAAACTGATGTTTTCCGTCCAAACTGGAACGGGAGTGTTTTTTGCCAAGTGGCAAATGCCTAACTTTTCAGGCGACACGGATAGCGTAAGTTTTTTTGTGTTTTCCATATGTTTTTAATTAATTGTAATTAATAATAATTAATTATTGAAATGAATTGTAAATTCATTGATTAACTTTATAAAACCTTTCTCGGCAAACGAAAAATGTAAATAGCGCTGGCAAAACAAAGTAAACCCATTATGACAAACATCGTATTGAATCCCAAATTGCTTACCAACAAACCGCCGGTTATTGCTCCCGCTGCCGTGGTAAAATAATTGGTCGCTTCCCACGCTCCCCATTCTCTGCCGCATCTTTGACCGTCGAGATGCTTTGAATACACCGCATCAAATGCCGGAACGTAAATGGCCTCTCCCAGGCCGATGATTACCTGGACCACCAACAATTCCCAGATAGAATTCACCAGAGTGTATCCGAAAAATCCCAACCCCATGATTCCGTAACCCCAGACCAGGATAAGCTCGTTCTCTTTCAGTTTATCACTGTATTTGGCGGATACTAAAGTTGTGATTCCCGCAGCCAGAGCGAAGACGCCGAAAGCCGCACTGGCATCCAACAGACTGCCTCCTATTTTTTCGACGAATAAAGCATAAATGGGGCCGAGCATTGCCCCGGCAATAAGAATCATCCCGTTCGTCACCAGAAGTATCTTGATTGCCCTATTGAATCTTTTCATTGCGGAGAGGGTGGGATTTGAACCCACGATACCGGTTAAGGTATGCCTGCTCTCCAAGCAGGTGCACTAGGCCACTATGCGACCTCTCCAAAATTATATCTTCATCTCTCTTAGAGTGTGAATTCTCTCCTCTATTGGAGGATGAGTCATAAAAAGTTTATGCAGCCAAGCCTTCTTTTCTTTTCCCCGGAAAGGACTGGCAATATATAAATGCGAGGTTGCGTCGCTCGCTCCCCTCAAAGAATTTGGATCCTGGGAAATCTTTTCCAACGCTCTGGCCAAGCCTTCCGGATATCTCGTCAAAAGCGCGCCCGAAGCATCAGCCAGAAATTCCCTTTTTCTCGAGATTGCCAGTTTTATCAGTTGCGCGAAAATAGGAGCCAAAACCGCCAAAGCTATTGCCACCACCATCATAATCACGCCTATCTGCCCGCTTTCTTTATTGTTTCTTCCTCTGAATCCTCCCCAGAAACTGATCCTGAAAAAGAAATCCGTCATTATGACGATCACCCCCACCAGAACCACGATTACGGTCTGCAGCAACATGTCTCTGTTGCCGATATGGGATAATTCGTGAGCCAGTACTCCTTCCAGTTCCGCCCTTTCCAGTTTATCAAGAAGGCCCCGGGTTACGGCCACCACCGCATGATTTTTATCCCTGCCCGTAGCGAAAGCGTTGGGCTGAAGTGAATCTATAATGTATATTTTGGGCAAGGGAAGACCGGCTGTTATGCAAAGATTTTCAACCACTCTGTATAATTCAGGGTTATCTCTTTTTTCTATCGGTTTTGCATGATTTAAAGAAAGGACGATTTTATCCGATTTCCAGTAGGCAATAAAATTCATCAACAGGCTGATTACCACCGCAGCATACAAAATTACAGGGCTCTGAAAATAATAAGAAATCGCCCAGCCGACAGCGATAATCAAAATCAAAAAGAAAAATAGATAAAACCAGGTTTTCCGAATGTTTGATTCGGCCTGAGTATAGAGATTCGCCATAAAAATATCTTTAGAAACTCACCTTCGGTACTCCCTTCTCCCCTCCTTCGGCCTCGAAAAAATCCCTCTTCTTAAAGCCCAGCAAACCGGCCACGATATTCGTCGGGAAACTTTCAGTTTTAATATTGAGATCCCTGACATTGGTGTTGTAGAAACGCCTGGACGCCTGAATCTTGTCTTCCGTGTCCCTTAATTCTCTCTGCAGTTCAAGAAAATTAACTGAAGCTTTCAGGTCGGGATAATTCTCTGCCACGGCAAAAAGCGATTTCAAGGTGCCGGACAACATATTTTCCGCCTCGCCTTTTTCTTTTATTGTCTGGGCCCCCATTGCCAGAACTCTGGCCTTGGTCACTTTCTCAAATAATTCTCTTTCGTGGGTGGCATAACCCCTGACCGTTTCCACTAAATTAGGAATGAGGTTGTACCTTCTTTTCAGCTGGACGTCTATATCCGACCAGGCCTCGCTCGTTCGGTTTTTCAGGGTAATCAAGCGGTTATAAGTCATAATCAGCCATAAAACCACGACTACCCCGATTGCGATTAAAATTGTGCTTAAATCCATAATAATGTTTAGAAATTAGAAATTTTAGTAATTGTCGGCCTATCACCAGTATATAGAAAAACTCCCCAAGAATCAACCAAGGGAGTTGTGCTAAGCCGGGCTAAGCTTAAGATATTAGTAGCCTTCGCCCATCGACGGCAAATCAGTCTTGTCTTTCTTTTCTTCGATTTCCGCGACCACTGCCTCCGTAGTTAAAAGCATGGAAGCTGCGGAAGATGCATTTTCCAGAACGGTTCTTATGACCTTGGTCGGGTCTATGACTCCCGCCTTGATCAAATCCACGTATTCCATTTTCAGGGCATCAAACCCGAAAGCGTCTTCTGCCTCTTTGACTTTGGCTACAACCACCGCACCGTCCAAGCCGGCGTTCTCGGCGATCTGTCTGATCGGTTTTTCCAGAGCTCTCTTTAAAATATCCAATCCTGTTTTTTCATCCCCTTCCAGCTGAATGTTTTCCAAGACCGGAATAGATCTCAGAAGCGCCACTCCCCCGCCGGGCAATATTCCTTCCTCTATCGCTGCGCGGGTGGCGTTCAAAGCGTTTTCCGTTTTTTTCTGCCTTGCTTTCTGCTCAACTTCAGTAGCGGCGCCAACTTTTATCACGGCTACTCCGCCGGAAAGTTTGGCCAATCTCTCCTGCAACTTTTCTTTATCAAAATCCGAATCAGTGGTTTTCAATTCGTTTCTGATCTGCTTTATTCTCGAATCGATATCTTCTTTCTTTCCGTTGCCTTCAATAATCGTTGTTTTCTCTTTTTCCGCCACGACTTTTCTGGCGCTGCCCAAGTGTTTTAATTCAACGTTTTCCATCTTCAGCCCCAATTCCTCGGAAATTATCTGTCCGCCGGTAATGACCGCTATATCCTGAAGCATTTCTTTTTTTCTGTCGCCGAATCCGGGCGATTTTATCGCCAGGGCGTT
>CAZYNZ010000019.1:0-5407 GCA_964648545.1 uncultured Candidatus Saccharibacteria bacterium | reverse complement strand
AAAAGTTATAAACTTCCCCTCATCCCTTTCGACGTGATGATTTATACGGGTTCAGATTATGCCGGGAGGAACGTACTCATGACGAAATCGGCAGACGGAGTCATCATCATCTGCGGAAGAATGGGGACTCTGCATGAATTTGCCACGGCTTTTGAAATTCAGAAACCCATCGGAGTATTAGAGGGAAGCGGCGGTACGGCCGACAAAATAAGAATCATTGCCACCGGTCCCTACCGCGGAGTCAAAAAAATCATTTATGATAAAGATCCCAAAAAACTGGTCCAGAAATTAATCGCGGAAATAAAAAAAGAAAAAAAGAATAATTATAAACCGTAAAAGGTCGAGGCAATAAATTAATATTTAAAACAAACTTTATTTTTAAATTTTTATGGCTGAAGAAGTTGAAGGAAAATTAATAGGTCAGGTTGCGCACTATTTCGGTAACATCGGAGTAGCCGTAATAAAACTTTCTGACAAACTTAAGCCGGGAGACACCATAAGAATAGTGGGCGGAGATACTGACTTTTCCCAGGAAGTTGACTCGATGGAGGTCGAGCACGAAAAGATCAAGGAAGGCAAAAAGGGCGATTCAGTCGGTCTGAAGGTTGATCAGAAAGTGCACGAAGGATACAGGGTGTATAAAGTTTAAAATTATCTGCCGATTTTATTATGGAGATTGAAACAGTTTGTCAGCTGATTTTAGCTATAGTTTTGGGCGCCCTGATCGGCTTGGAAAGGGAATATAAAGGAAAAGGAGCCGGCCTTCAAACATACAGCCTGGTCGCTTTGGGGACCTGCCTTTTCACGATTATTTCTTTCGAGTTGTTCGATTTTTTTGCCGTTAAATCCGGAATCAGTTTCGATCCCTCGAGAATAATACAGGCCGTTGCCGTAGGCATAGGCTTCATCGGCGCCGGGGTGATCTTCCGACAGTCGAGCGGAGTCGTAGGGTTAACCACGGCTGCGGGGTTGTGGACCACGGCTGCCATCGGCGTCGCCGTGGGAGTCAGGTTTTATTTTTTAGCCGTCGTCACGACTTTGGCGGTAATTTTGATCTTAGCTGGCTTGGGATTACTGGAAGAAAAAATGTTTAAGGAAAAGAAATGAGGAGAAGCTTTCTTTTCGGCCTATCGATTTTGGTCGGAACAATAGTCGGCGCGGGGATTTTCGGAATTCCATATGTAATTGAACGGAGCGGGATAGTCCCCGGCTTTTTTTATCTTTTGCTTCTGGGCGGGGCAGTTCTTCTGATCCACTTGTTTTTCAGCGAAGTAATCCTCAGGACTAAGGATAAGTGCCGTTTGCCTGGTTTTGCCCAAAAATACTTGGGCAACTGGGGGAAAGCCTTAGTTATGGTTTCGGTCTTGCTTGGGGTAACGGGCGCTCTCCTGGCCTACTTGATTTTGGGAGGAGAGTTTCTGCAAATTCTCCTTTCTCCTTTCGTCGATTTATCACAGGCTCAGTTCACCCTAATTTTCTGGGCTTTGTTGTCTTATTTCATCTTCCGCGGGATAAAAGTTATAGCTCCCGCCGAATTTGTTACGAATCTCGTTTTCTTTCTTGTGGTTATAGGTATTTTATTTTTCTGTGTGCCGAAGTTTGATTTGTCCAACGTCAGCATCTTAAACGTCTCGGACGTTTTTCTTCCCTTCGGGGTGATCCTTTTTTCCTTGGTCGGCTGGTCGGCCATACCGGAAATAGTAGATTTTCTTAAACTGCCGCAGGAAAAGAAACAAATCAAAAAGATAATAATTTCATCCACCCTGATTACGGTTGTCTTTTATGTTCTCTTCGCTTTGGCAGTAATCGGAGTGGCGGGAAAAAACGTCAGCCAAGATACGCTTTCCGGCCTTTTGCCGTTTCTGGGCCCAAACATCATATTCTGGGGGGCCTTGGCTGCGATAATTACCCTGGCTGATTCTTTTTTGGTTCTTGGTCTTTATTTTAAGAACACCTTTATTTATGATTTGAAAGTGCCCAAGGGCTTGGCAGCTTTGATCGCTTGCGGTTTGCCCCTGATTTTGTTTTTAGTGGGATTCAGGAGCTTTATCGCAACCCTGGGCTTTGTCGGTACTATAGTCGGAGCGATGGAAGGGATAATTATTATTTTGATCTTCCGGAAAGCAAAAAGCCTGGGAGACAGGGAGCCGGAGTGCAGTTTAAAAGTTCCTTCGTTGCTGTTATACTTTTTAATAGCGATACTTATTTTTGGAGCATTAGCTCAGCTTTGCGTGTGATGAGAATTTCATGAAATTTATTGCCGATTTCCATCTCCATTCAAAATATTCCCGGGCGACTTCCCGGGATATGGACTTAGAAAATCTTGATAAGTGGGCGAAAATAAAAGGAATCAAGGTTCTGGGAACGGGAGACTTTACTCATCCAGAGTGGTTTAAAAACCTGAAAGAGAAACTGGAGCCGGCCGAACCCGGCTTGTTTAAGTTGAAAAACTCTGACAGCGAGACAAGGTTTGTTCTGACCTCCGAAATCAGTTGCGTTTATTCCAAAGGAGGGAGAGTGAGAAAGATCCATGTCATAATTTTCGCTCCGTCTTTTGAGGCCGTGGAGAAGATAAACGTACAATTGGGCTGGATCGGCAATTTGAAATCCGATGGCCGGCCGATTCTGGGACTGGATGCCAAAGAATTGGCCAAGATCGTCCTTGGCGCTTCGCCCGATTGCCTGGTAATACCGGCGCATGCCTGGACGCCCTGGTTTGCGATTTTCGGCTCAAAGTCGGGGTTCAATTCGATAGAAGAGTGTTTTGAGGATTATTCCAAGTACATCTATGCCTTGGAAACCGGTCTTTCCTCCGATCCGGCAATGAACTGGCGTCTGTCCGCCTTGGACAACATTACCCTGATTTCAAACAGCGACAGCCATTCTCCAAAAAAAATAGGCAGAGAAGCTAATGTTTTCGATACAGGGGTTTCTTATGGAGAAATTGTTGAAGCCATAAAAACAAAAAACCCTCAGAAGTTTTTATACACCGTTGAATTTTATCCTGAGGAGGGAAAATATCATTTCGACGGTCACCGAAACTGCGGGATAAAATTATCTCCCTCGGAAACGAAAAAATACGCTGGCCTTTGTCCGGTTTGCGGGAAACCCTTGACCGTCGGGGTTTTAAGCAGGATCGAGGAGCTGGCCGACAGGGAAGAGGGGTTTCAACCTCAAAACAGTATTCCTTTCAAAAGCCTGGTTCCCTTGGAGGAGGTTGTTGCCGATGCTTTGAATCAAAATACCGGGACAAAGCAGGTTGAGAAAGAATATCAGAACTTGATTGAAAAACTGGGCCCGGAGTTCAATATCCTGCTTGATGCACCGAGAGATGTGCTGCAATCGGCCACTTTGCCTGAAATTGCAGAAGCGATAATGAGGGTAAGGGAAGGAAAGGTTTTTAAAGAGGCTGGTTACGATGGAGTATATGGGAAAATAAAAGTTTTTTCTCAAGCCGAGGAAAAATCTTCATCCAAACAGAGCACTTTGTTTTAAAGAGGGAGCCAAGCGACGATATTTTCTTTCGTCTCGAATTTCCCTTTCAAAAATTTCTCAATAACCCAGATATTAGTTTTGGCGTGAGCCGTTTCCTGAGATATGCTGACCCGGGATTTGTTTTGGATGTGGGCCAAGAAGGGCAGGATTTGGTCTGATAGGTGTTTATCGAGACAGGCCCCTGATTTTTGTTCTTTCAATAACTCCAAGGCTGCTTCCTTGCCGACATCTTCAGCCCGCTTTCCTAATTTTCCTAGGTTGTCAGTCCCGATAACCGAATTATCAAATTCGGCGATCAGGCAAATCTGGCTTCCCGGAGACCGGGTTTCGTAATATTCAACTTTTTCTTCCGTGGGCAGATTCAATTTTCCCAGAATTTCTCTTACGCCGGCCAGTTGTCTCTCTGCCACTTTTTTGCCCTTAAGGACGTTGGAGGCTCCGGAAATTGCTAAAACTCTCTGCAGATTTCCCCGCTCGGTTAAATTAATCGCCTTTAGTTTCGCGGGATAAACAATTACTTCAACCTCGGCGCCACCCTCCGGATAATATCCTCGTTTTGTTACGTTGATTTCAATTCTCGCTCCCATTTTCTCCAGAATCCTTAAAAATACGTAACGGAAATGATCAATGGTGGGAGAAAAGAAGGTGTCGGTCGATCCTCCTTCAAAGACGATTTTTACGGGATTGAGAAGCGATAGAGCCGGCAATATTAAGGTTTGCAAAATCAAAGTTATGCTTCCTGCAGTTTCAATTTCCACCCTTAGCTGTTGAAGGTTATCTCCAGTAGATTCGGACGGGGAAAAAGTAATTTCTTCAGAGTCTAATTCATCTCCTTCCAGCTTTGCATTGCTCAGCTTGGCCAAGGTTTGAATGCCTAGAAGGTGTTGCAGAGCCAGACCGGGTTTGGGACGGCCCGATCTGATGTTAAAGACGCGGCAGGGTTTTTTGGTAACCGCCGAGAGAGCAACGGCCGTTCTTAAGATCTGGCCGCCTCCTTCTAAATATGAACCGTCAATCTCTATCATATTACTTTCATTTTAGTTTTTTTACAGAAATAAAACAAAGTGCTAAATTTAAAATAGAAGATGAAAGAAGATATTAAATTAATTGCTCAATTGAATAAAGACTGGCGGCTAGGGGAAATAAAGGTTAAGCGAGCCGGAGGCCAGACAAACCGGAATTATATTGTTCAGTATAAAAACAAAAAGTTTTTTGTTCGTTTTCCCTGGGAAAGGACAGATATCGTTAACAGAGAGATTGAGGCAAAAAATATTTTAGCCATATCTAAGTGCAAAAAACTAGTTGGCATTGTGCCAAAATATTTTCTGTATGTTTTTAAAGGGAAAAACATTCTTTCTCCAAAAGACAATTTTGATTTTCCAGATGGCACAGTAATTATGGAATACACGGAAGGAAGGGATATTGACGGAAAAGATTTAAAAAAAGAAAAAATTCAGAAAGCTTTAGTTGACTCTCTTTATAGGTTTCATGCAAGCGGAGTAAAATTTGTTAATATTTACGATGTCTTTCGTGATGAAGTTGCCAAATACCGAAAAAAAGCCAAAAAATATCCCGTAAATAAGTTACTGAATGAAGAAAAAATCAGGCAAATTGAGGATATTGAGAAAAAAGCAAAAGAAAACTTTCCTCTTGGCGGAAGCCTTTCCACTCATAACGACCTTATCTTTGACAATTTAAGATTGGGAAGAGACGGGAAAATTTATATTTTGGACTTTGAGTATGCCGGCTACAATGTCAGAAACGGTCTTCATTATGATTTAGGAATAATTTTAGGAGGCAATCTTTTTTGTAAGAAGCCAATCACGACTGAAACCTTTGAAAAGATATTTAAAAAAGCGGAAAAAATATATAAAAAAAATCTTAATGAACGCAAGATTTATTACGGAGCTTT
>CAZYNZ010000018.1:0-5411 GCA_964648545.1 uncultured Candidatus Saccharibacteria bacterium | reverse complement strand
ATATGCCTCTATTATAGCATATGTTCTATATTTGTCAAGGGGAGAGCGTATTTTATTCGGTCTTGGGGGTTTCCGTCTTTTTCTCTTCGGCCGCCTGAGGTTCAGTCGCCTGCGGCGCTTCCTCGGCTGGCTTTTCCGGTTCTTTGGCCGGTTCCTCTTTCTCCGAATCCTCTTTAGAAGGTGAGGCGGGAGAAGAAGATTTATCTTCTTCGAGCTTTTCTTCTTTCTTCTCCTCGGCCGGAGGCGTTTCAACAGGAGTTGCGGCTGGAGCCTCTGCCGGCTTTACAGCCTCTGCCGATGATACTCCTTCTGCCGGAGCCTGTTCGCCTTTTTTCTGCTTGGCTTTCTTATGTACGTCTATTTTTTTCCCTTCGATAATTTTTTCCGAAATCAACAGATTATGAACCGTCGGGGAAGGCTTGGCTCCCACAGACAGCCAGTATTTTATTCTGTCCTGTTTCAGAATTTTTTCTTTCGTCCGGGGATTATAAAAACCGACCTGCTCGACAGATCTCCCTCTGGTGGAGGATTTTCTTTTATCGGTGACCACTATTTTAAATGAGGTCTGATTGCTTTTTCCTGTTCTAAAAAATCTTATTACTAACATATATTTATATTTACCAACTTTTAACTTTTAATGCGTCTTTCGCCGCCTCGTCCTCTGCCTCCTGTTTGGAAGAGCCTTCCCCCTGGCCGGCCAGTTCACTGTTGAGAAAGACACCGATGATGAAGTGTTTGGCGTGGTCCGGCCCCCATTCCTTCAAAACTTTGTAGGTCGGGGTGATGCTCACTCTGTCCTGGGCCTCTTCCTGGAGGTGGGACTTGGCATCTCTGAAAAGACCTTTTTTGATGATCTCCGGCAATCTGGAAATCAAATTTTTTTTAATCAGCTCACGACAAGCCTTGTATCCTAGATCCAGATAAATCGATCCTATCAGCGCCTCGAAAGTGTTGGCCAGAATATACTGCCTGGCCTTGCCCAATTCTTTCGTCTCCCCGCGGGACAAAAGCAGGAAATCGCTGAAACCCATTTCTCTTGCCACTTCAGAAAGCATTTTAGCATTAACCAGGGCTGCCCGCCAGTTGGTCAGCTCTCCTTCCGACTTCTTGGGATACTTTTCGAATAAATATTCCGTAACTATCAGTTCCAGAACCGCGTCTCCTAGAAATTCCATCCTCTCGTTGTTTTCGAGTTTGAAGTCCGGGTTTTCGTTCAGATAAGAACGATGGCAAAAAGCCTGAACCAGCAAATCCTTATTCTTGAACTTGATATTTAATTTCTTCTCTAATTTTGAAAAGTCATCCATAACCACTACTTTTTCTCCGTTTCTTTTTTCTCTATTTCCTTGAAAATAGTTCCCAGAACGCCGTTAATGAACTTTCCCGAACTCTCGCCTCCGAAGGACTTGGCCAGTTCGATCGCTTCGTTGATCGCCACCTTGGGAGGAACCTCTTCTTTTTTCTCGTAGAGCAGTTCGAAAAGTCCCAGCCTTAATACGTTTCTGTCAACAATGGTAATCTGGTTTATAGGCCACTCAGGAGCCGCTTTTTCGATAATCTTGTCCAGAGTCAGAAGGTGCTTCAGCACTCCGGTCACCAGCTGCCAGACGAAACTCTGGTCTTCCAGGCCCGGACCGAACTCTTTTACGTTTCTCTCCATTATCTTCTCCAGATCGGTCTTTTTACCGGAAAAATCCCACTCATATAGGGACTGCATGGCGATTGAACGTGATAAATGACGCGAAGCCATAAATTATTTTTTGGAAAGTCCTTCCCAGGATAAAGGTTTTTTCTGGGTTTGTTTTTCCTCCGCTTCCTTTGCTTTCAATTCCTTTTCTTTCTGCTTTTTTTCTTTTCTGGTCAGCTTCTTCATGACGTCAATCACCTCCATGGTTTTGTAATATCCGCAATTCAAACAAACCGTGTGTGGTAAGACAGGTTTTCCGCATTTCGGGCAGAGCGTCAAGCGAGACGCCTTCAGGGAATCATGCGATCTTCTCCTGTTACGTTTTGATTTTGTGTGTCTTTGTTTTGGAACTCCCATATTGAAAACTATTCCTATGTATAACACACCTGCCGTATTTTTTCAACATCCGGCGGTGAAAACTGGTCGGGTAACCTTTATGCCTGTCGAAACCGTACTGCGGGTATTTCTTGTGAAACCTCCGCATTATCCTGTCCCTGGTCACCTTGGCCAGAATACCGGCTGCGATGCAGGAGAAAACTTTTCCATCAGCTTTCACGATCGGCTTTTGGGGAACGGATGAATTGATTTTAAAATTGCCGTCAAGAATTAAAAAATCCGGTTTTGTCTTCAGGCTCCCCAGCGCTTTTTTCATCGCCAACTTCGTCGCCTCAAGAATGTTGATTTTATCGATCACCTTTTCCGAAACCCTGCCTATCCCCCATTTTATGTTGGAGTCGCCGGTAAGCTGCTTGTAAAATTTCTCTCTCTGCTTTTGAGAAAGCTTCTTGGAATCTCTTATATCACTATATGGTAGATGATATTTTCTGTTCACCATGGCCACGGCGGCAGCCACCACCGGCCCGGCCAAGGGCCCCCGGCCGGCCTCGTCCAGACAAGCCACTCTTCTGTATCCTCTTTTCCACAATTTTTTTTCCTCGGACAAAAAATTCATAATGTTATATTGTAGCAGACGATGAAATAAATTTCATCTTCCCCTTCGTTTTCGCTTTACGAAAACTCGGTATTTGACTATTTCCAAGAAAAAAACTAAAATAATCTAACGCTCAGAAGAGTTTTTTAATTTTGTTTAATTCTCATGGGGCAAAAATTCACCCATTTACACGTTCACTCACATTACTCCCTCTTGGACGGCCTGCCGAAAATCGATCAACTTTTGGATTACGTAAAAGAACTGGGTATGGACACGGTCGCTCTGACCGACCACGGCAACGTTTACGGAGCCGTGGAGTTTTATAAAAAGGCCCAGGAAAGAGGCATAAAGCCCATCATCGGCTGCGAGATGTACCAGAGCCTGGAAAAGATGACTGACAAGCGGCCGAATATCGATGACCGGAGATACCACCTGGTCATTCTCGTGAAAAATGAAAAAGGGTATAAAAACCTGGTAAAGCTTCTGACCCTGGCCCATCTTGAAGGTTTTTATTACAAACCGAGGATTGACGAAGAAATACTCGCTCAACATTCCGAAGGGCTGATAGGTTTGTCGGCGTGCCAGGCGGGAAAGATACCCGTCCTGATCCTGGCTAAAAAAATGGCTGAGGCGGAAAAAACCGCACTGCGCTATCAGGAAATATTCGGCAAAGAAAATTTCTATCTCGAACTGCAGCACCATCCTCACTCTCCCCAGCAGAAAACAGTAAACGAGGGAATAATTTCCATTGCAAAAAAACACAACATTCCCCTGGTGGCGACCAACGACGTCCACTATCTGAGGCCTGATGATGCGGAAGCGCAGGACGTTTTAATGTTGATCAATACAGGAGCCGACCCCAACGACCCTGAAAGACTGACACTTAAGGCCGATGATTTCTCGATGAGAACTCCTGAACAGATGATGGAAGATTTCAAGGACGTGCCGGAAGCCATAGAAAATACCCAGAAAATCAAAGACCTCTGCAATTTCCAGCTTGAACTGGGCAAGGTGAAGCTCCCGACTTTCGTCACGCCAGGGGGCAATACGCCCGATGAGTACCTTGAAGAACTTTGCCAGCAGGGTTTGGAGGCAAGATACGGAAAGCATCAAGGCCCGGAAGTATTGGAAAGATTGAAATACGAACTTTCCGTGATAAAACAAACCGGTTTCGCCTCCTACTTTCTCATCGTCCAGGATTTCGTTAACTGGGCCAAGCAAAACAGAATCGTGGTGGGGCCGGGCCGGGGCTCGGTCGGAGGTTCCATCGTCGCCTACGTTTTGAACATTACCAACGTCGATCCTCTGAAATACAATCTCTTGTTTGAGAGATTTTTAAATCCGGACAGAATCTCCATGCCTGATATCGACCTTGATTTCACCGACCGCCGGAGAGACGAAGTGATCCAGTACGTCGCCCAGAAATACGGCAGGGACAAAGTGGCCCAGATAATCACCTTCGGAACCATGGCTGCCAGAGCCGTGGTCAGGGACGTAGGAAGGGCCATGGCCTACGCCTATTCCTACTGCGACCAAATAGCCAAAATGATTCCTTTCGGCATGACCCTGGACGAAACCATGAAGAAAATAGCCGAATTCCGCGCTCTTTACGAGACTGACGAACAGGCAAAGAAACTGATAGATGCCGCAAAGAAACTGGAGGGGGTCGCCCGCCACGCTTCCACCCATGCCTGCGGCGTGGTGATATCCGACACTCCTCTGGACGAAATTGTCCCCCTGCAGCATCCCACTCAGGACGACGAGGCCATAGTCACACAGTATGAAATGCATTCGATAGAAGACATGGGACTCCTGAAGATGGACTTCCTGGGGCTGAAGAACCTGACCATTATCGAAGACACCTTATCCAGAATTTACGCGGTCCAGGGAATAAACGTTGACATCCAGAATCTTCCCGAGAACGATAAAAAAGTTTATAAAATACTGCAGAAAGGAGACACCGTGGGCATATTCCAGCTGGAGTCGGCCGGCATGCAGAGATACTTGAAACAACTGAAACCCAGCGAGTTCGAAGACATTATCGCCATGGTTGCTCTTTACCGTCCGGGCCCCATGCAGCTGATCCCGGATTACATTTCCAGAAAACAGAAAAAGCAGCCCATCATCTACCTTCACCCGAAACTGGAACCTATTTTGAAAAATACCCAGGGAATAGCGATCTATCAGGAACAGATTATGAAAATAGCCCAGGAGATGGCCGGCTTCACCTTGGCTGAAGCGGACGTCCTGAGGAAGGCCATCGGAAAGAAGATAAAGAAATTGTTGATGTCCCAGAAGGAAAAATTCATCGAGGGGATGAAGAAAAACGAAATACCGGAACAGGTTGCCCTGCAAATCTGGTATTGGATCGAGCCTTTTGCCAGTTATTCTTTCAACCGTTCTCATGCCGCAGCTTACGCCACCATCGCCTATCAGACGGCATATCTTAAAGCCCACTTCCCGGCGGAGTTCATGGCCGCGCTTTTGACCTCCGAGAGGAATGACGTGGAAAGAATATCAGTTTTGATAACCGAATGCCGGAAAATGGGGCTGGAGGTTCTCCCGCCCGACATCAACGAAAGCTTCACCTTCTTTTCAGTGGTGCCAAAGAAAAACCAGGTCAGATTCGGGCTATCGGCAATAAAAAACGTCGGGTCCAACATCGTGGAAATCGTCGTTGAGGAGAGAAAAGCCAAGGGCCACTATGCCTCGATGGATGATTTCATCTCCAGAGTCAGTTCCAAGGACCTGAACAAAAAGTCCTTTGAGAGCTTAATAAAAGCCGGAGTTTTT
>CAZYNZ010000017.1:0-5729 GCA_964648545.1 uncultured Candidatus Saccharibacteria bacterium | reverse complement strand
AAAAAATCCGCTAAAATGAAAAATCATGGAGATTTTCGAATTTCATTTCAATCCCAAGGGAAAGCAGGATTTGATTTTCGACAGCTTCTGCTACGAACCGGAAAACGTCTATGAAAAGAGAATGGGAAGCCTTTACATGGTGGGAGTTTTGAAAAACGCCCTGCCCCACAACCACCGCTTTCTGGACACCCTGGCAAGAATAATCAGGGAGAAATACTACAAAACCGTATCCCCTAATCCGGAAAAAGCTTTGAGAGAGGCCTTGCGAAAAGCCAACGATCACCTGGAAAAAACAGCCAGGGCCGGAGACGTCAGCTGGCTGGGAAATCTGCACTTCAGCGTTACCGCATTCAAAAACTCTGAAGTGAATTTCGCCAAAGTCGGAGACCTCAAGATTTTTTTATTGAGGAAAGGCCATATAGTAGACATCGACCAGAAACTTCAGGGAATGGGAGACATAGAGCCCTATCCCCTGAAGATATTCGGAAACATCATCACCGGAAAGCTGGCCGAGAACGACATCGTCCTGATACTGACCAAGGAAATCGCCGACTTCTTCACCAGCCAGGCTCTTATCCAGCAGATCGCCCGGCTCTCCCCTTTCGACAAAAAAAGAATGCAGGAAGCCCTGAACGGAAAGAAAGAAGAGCTGTCAAAGATATCTGGCCTCTGCCTTTTGATATATCTGAGCAAGGAATCTTACCGCAAAGAGAAAGAAACCCTTCTGCCCAAGAAAACGTTTAAAATATTCTCTTTCAAGAAAGTTTTTGCTCCCATAGTTTCGATTTTTAAGCTGCCCAAAATCTCTTTTAAGAAACCAACTCTCTCGATAAAGAAACCCTCCTTATCGATAAAGAAACCGACGCTGCATGCGCCAAAACTACCGAATATAAAAATAAAACTCCCTTCCTTTAAATTCAATCTCAATATTCCCTTCAAGGGGATGTTGAAAAACAAAAAGCTGAACCTGGTTGTATTTCTGATTTTATTGCTAGCCCTGGGCGCTTTTATCTTTTCAAGGACCGAAGAAAAGCGCCTGGAAGTCTACTGGGAACAGACCAAACAAATCCAGGAAAAAGTAAGCCAGGCCGAGAGTTATCTCATACTGGCGGGAAAAAACCCCCAGGCGAAAAAACAAGCCAACATGCTGTTCAGCGAAAGCTGGCAGGAGCTGACTCCCCTGGTGAACATGTCTCCTTCTTTCCCCCAGACCCTGTCCGAACAGATCTTCTCTTTGAAGGACAAGCTGGCCGGTCATCTTTTCGATTTAAACCTGCTGGTTGAAATACAGGAACCGGAACTCTTTTTCGAATTCCAGGCCAGGGGTTTCATCCCCCAGAAACTGGTTTTCTTTGAAGACAACCTTTATCTCTTCAGCCCTTACGCCGACAACGTTTTCGAAGTGAATAAAGAGAAGGAAGGAAAACTTCTGGAAATAGCCGAAAAAATAAACTTCGGAATTGCGCTGCCAGACTCGGTTTTATTGCTGGTAAAACCCGACAAGCTAATCAACCTCAAAGACGGACAATTCCAAAACACCTTCTCCCTGCAGACTCCTTATGCCGGGTTCGAGTGGAACGCCGTCTCCGTTTTCCAGTCAAGCCTTTATCTTTTGGATATAAAGCAGGGAAAGATAATAAAGTATCCTTATCTGGGAAACTTCAGCTGGGGATCTTCGCTTTCTTGGTATTCCAACCAAAAAGCCAGGGATTTCAGATCCCTGGCTGTGGATGGTTCGCTCTGGATTCTCACAAAAGACAATTCCCTCGAGCGTTACTACGCGGGAACCCTGCAGGAAACTTTAGACCTGCAGATTTTCCCTGAAGCGAAATACTTTTCAAAGCTTCTCACCTCGGCGGAACTGCCCTACATTTATCTTTTAGAACCCAGTCAAAACAGAATCGTTATCCTCGACAAGCAGGGGCAGATAGTGAAGCAATTCCAGAGCCCGAAATTCGACGGACTCCTGGACTTCAGCCTCTCTCAGGACGGAAAAACGATCTGGCTGCTCAACGGCTTGAAGGTTTACAGAATACTATTTTAGTTCAACCTTGGCGCCGGCTGCATCGAACTTCTTCTTGATTTCATCCGCCTCTTCTTTCTTGGCCCCTTCTTTCACCATCTGGGGACCGGACAAGACAGCATCAACCAAGTCTTTGGCTTCTTTCAGCCCTTTCTGAGTGATGTCTCTGACAATCTTGATCACTTCGATCTTCTTGTCGCCGACAGCAACCAGTTCGATGTTGAAGATGCTCTTTTCATCGGCAGCGGGAGCGGAAAGTCCAGCGGGAGCGGCAGCGACGACGGAAGCTGCGGCTGAAACTCCGAATTTCTTTTCAAGAATTTTAACCAACTCCGCCAAGTCGACAACCGACATTTTTTCTATCTCTTCCACCATTTTCTTGAACTTTTCCGGCACTTCTACTTTTTCTTCTTTCTCTTCTGCCTCTGGGGCAGTTTTTGTTTCTTCTGCCATAGTTTTATGCTTTTTTAATTGTGCTTAATAAATATACCAGACCTTTAATATTATAATTTAAAGCGCGGACAAAATTTGAAACAGGAGCGGACATGGTTCCGACCAATCTGGCCAAAAGTTCCTCCTTAGTGGGAAGCTGGGCCAGGGTAATTATGTAGTCGGCGTCTTTCGGCTGATTTTCAATATAACCGGCCAATATTTTTAAGGCTTCGTTTTCTTTTGAAAGCTGATAAACCATTTTAGCCGGCGCCAGCTCGTCGCCGAAGGCGAAGACGAAAGCCACTTCCGTCTTCATCCCCTTTTTGTCGAAATCCAGTTTATTTTCTTTTAAGACTTTCTCCGCCAGGGTTTTCTTCACCACCTGGATGTTGGCGTCTATGCTCTTCAGTTTCTTTCTCAGCTGGGACAGGTCCTTCACTTTCAAGCCGGTGATTCCGACCAAAAGAATCGCTTTCTGGCGAGCGACTTTATTCTTCAAGTCATCGAGTATCTTTTGTTTTTGCGCTTTGGTCTTGGGCATGATAAATAAAAAATCTGCGTTTCCGCAGAAAAAAGATGTCAATCGAGATTAATTTTAAATCAGATTGCTCATCCTCGGCAGGTCTTATTTAATCGCCTGCTGTCTGCGGATATGCTTTTATATTATAGCAATTTAAAGGTTTGTCAAGGCTTCGATTATTTCCATGCCGAACTGCTCCGGCCCGGAAAAATCGTCTATTTTGATCACTTGCTGGCCTATCACGGCCGCTGCCTTGCCCTCAGAAATCTCCTCTTTCGCTGTCTCGGGCAAATCCAGGGAGTTAAAATCTTTTAAAACTCTGGAGCCGCCGATGAAAACCAAGGCGTCGTAATAACCGAAATCCGCTTCTTCCAGGGAAAAGCTGAGCGGAAGAATTCCGCCTTTGTTTCCGGTGGCTGCTCCGCTCTGGCTGCTGGCTATCTCAATGGATCCGCCTGAACTGGCAAAAAGATTTCTCAGATAAGAATATTCTTCTTCGTTAAACTCGCTGTACGCCACAATCATCAATATGGATTTATCTTCCAGCGCCGGGGATATCGTAATCGTTCCCGTTTCTTTGTTCTCCTGGATCTCGCTAGGAGTGCCTGTTGCCGTTTCCTCTTCCGCTGCAGGAGATGAGCCCTCCTTTATCAGTTCCTGGAAATTCAAAACCGCCTGGTATCCCAGAAAACCGATCAGTATTATTGCAATTGTTATTCCCGCGGGAATTAAAAATCTCTTCATCGTTTATTTCAGATAGTTATACTTTGCGATATTATGCTCTTCCAGCGTTCTGCTGAAAATCGTCTCCCCTTCCGGGGTTGAAAGATAATACCAGAACTCGCTCTTTTCAGGATACACCGCAGCGACAATACTTTCAAGCCCGGGATTGCAGATGGCTCCCGAGGGCAGGCCCAGATTGGCATAAGTCCACATTTCCGCATCCACCTGCAAGGCCATGCCTATGGCCAGTCTTTTCCACAAAATGCCTGCGGCCAGTTCTTTGTCCTCCCTGGTCTTCAATTCTTTTTCCAACAGAGAAGCCATGACGATTATCTGGTCCAACGTTTTTCCCTGGCTCTCGATCTCCGCTTTCAGGTCCGGAGTCACCTTCTTTCCAAAATTGTCCTCTATCGTTTTCAGAACTTCTTCCAGGGTCGTATTGTAACTGAAATTATAAGTATCGGGGAAAAGATAGCCTTCTTTCTCATCCATAGAAGACAGTTCCTGCCCGCTAAGGCTCGGGAATTGCCTCAGTTTTTCTTTTATCTGTTCAGCCGTGAATCCCTCGGGAATGGTCAGTTTAAGGGTTACCACTTCTCCCTTTGTGAACTTCTGCGCCATTTCCGGAATGTTCATTGAGGGAGACAACAAATATTCCCCGGCCTGCTGTTTTCCTGAAACGCCTATAGTCAGAACATAAACCCGAAAAATCGGAGCCCAGCCGATTAACCCCTGCCTTTCCAGATTAAGAGCGATGTCCCTGGAGCCTTCGCCTTTTTCAATGGAAAAAATAACTTTTTCCTGGGAATTAATATCACTGGGCAAACAGACCTGCCAGAACAAAAAACCTATCAGGGTTGCCAAGAGTGCGATTAATATTTTCTTTGCCATAAACTATTTTTCAATAAGTGGCACGAAAACGAAACCGGGATGTTCTTTCTCTTCAAACTCGTTTTCGCCTTTTTTAATAAAAAGCCAAATGGATGAATTGATGGGAGTCACGATCCTGCCTCCGACCTTCAGCTGCTTTTTCCAGGCCTCCGGAAGCCTGCGGGCAGAAGCGGAAGCCAGAATCTTGTCGAAAGGAGCTTCTTTTTCATATCCTTTGGAACCGTCGCAGCAAACGAATTCGACTATCCCCTTTTCCGCGAAATTGTACTTTGCTGCATTCTTCTCTCCGAACTCTTTCAGTTCTGGAACCAGTTCAACCGCAATGACTTTTCCCTTCTCGCCCACTATTTCGCTGAGAAGCGCGGATGTCCAGCCGGAACCGGAACCCACGTCCAGAATCTTCTCTCCTTCTTTCGGCCCCAGTAATTCCAGCATAAAAGCCACAACCAGGGGCTGGGAAATGGTTTGCCCCTGACCTATGGACATAGCTTCGTCCACCTCGGCCAAATCTTTAAAGTTACGCGGCATGAAATCGACCCTCTTTATTTTTCTGAAGGCCGAGATTATTTCCGGCGTCTTTAGCCATCCCTCTTTTATTAAATCATCTATCAGTGCCATGTTTTTGCGTGTTCGGACGAAGCTTGAACAAAAGCCTTTGAAAAAAACTTATCCGGTCAATGAACAAAATGCCGTCCAGGTGGTCTATCTCGTGCTGAAAGACTCTGGCTGCAAGGTCCCGGGCTTTCACCCTTATTTTTTCTCCCTGCAGGTTCAAAGCCTCCACCTCCACTTCCTTGGGCCTTTTTATCTGCAAAAATACGTCGGGAAAACTCAGGCACCCTTCTTCCATAAAATCCTTCCCCCTGCTTTTTTTTATGATCCTCGGGTTAATGTAAGTATCGGGTCCCTGACTCCCCTGAACCACGATTATTCTTTTCAGCACGCCCACCTGAGGAGCGGCCAGGCCTACTCCTTTGTCTCTGTCCATGCTTTCTCCCATATTAAAAGCCATCTCGTTTATCTCGGGAGTAATTGTTTTCACTTCCTCGCATTTTTTTCTCAAAACAGGATCCGGATATTTTTTAATTTCTAAAATCATAATTATTCGTACCTTCTTAATGCTTCAACGGGTTTTAATTT
>CAZYNZ010000016.1:0-6166 GCA_964648545.1 uncultured Candidatus Saccharibacteria bacterium | reverse complement strand
GTTTGCTTTCCTTTTAAAAGATCCTGGATCGCCTCAAATACATTTTTTAATTTCTTTTTTTTCTTTATGTTATTGAAAATTCCGACTCCCCAATCTCTCACGTCAAAAACAACCCCTGCGGCATTGCGCTGCATCTGAATTTCTATTCTGGTGGATTTTGAATGCTCAATAGCGTTGTTCAATATTTCGCTAAAAGCATAATCAACGATGGCAGAAATATTCTTGGGCAAACCGAAGAAAATACCCGTATCCCGTTTTATTTCATCCAAAACCAGATCTTCGGAAAGGTTCCTGTTCCGTAAAATTTTCCTGACGCTTAAAATTGATCTCTTCTCCCGAGAAACAGTTTTTTTATCAACCGATATGTAACAGGCTTTGTTCGCTTTGCCCACAAGAACGATTTTGCCTTCGTCTTTCAATTTTTGGAAAAAACGGTTTACGTAAGCGCGCGAAAAACCGGTGGCCTTTATGATGTCCGCCGCCTTTATTTCTTTATTCTCTGTGAGTTTTTTTAAGATGAGGCGCTCAATATTCATAAAATTTAGTTGACAACTTTATAGTAATTTAAAAAACGAAAGTTGTCAACAAGTTGTCTACTTTAGGCGTTATGCTTTATCTCGATAACGTCCCCGTCCTGAACTGCGTATTCTTTGCCTTCGGTCCTGATCAGCCCGGTTTCCCTGGCCCGCGCAAAGCCGTTTGAATCCAGCAATTCTTTCCAGTTTATCACTTCCGCCTTGATGAAATTGGATTCGAAATCGCTGTGTATCACTCCCCCGGCCTGAGGAGCAAAGCATCCTTTTTTTACGGTCCAGGCCCGGGTTTCGTCCGGCCCCGTGGTAAAAAAAGTTATCAGGCCCAGTATCTCATAAGACTTCTTTATCAGGGAATCCAGTTCCGTTTCCAAAGGCAGCCCCAGGTCATTTCTCTCTTCCCTGTTCAAGCCTACGGCCTCAAACTCGGTAAGAACGTCTATTATCAGAAAAGGCCAGTTGTTTTTCTTGAATCCTTCGATTATCTCCGGGGCAACTTCTTCGTCCTTGCCATTCAGCAGATAAAGCCTCGGCTTCATGGTCAGGAGATGATAGGGATTCACGATTTTGAGGTCTTCACCCTCCAATTCCTGTTCGCTTAAAATTTTCCCTTCCTCCAACAGCTTTTTAACCCTGGAAAGGACTTCCATCTCCCTCAGGGCTTCCTTTTTGCCCGATCTTGCGTCCCCTTCCAGGGAACTTACCACCTTGCTCACCGTTTCCAGATCTTTCAGAACGAGCTCCGTATCCAGGATTTCTTTTTCAGACAAGGGATCAATGCCGGACTGGGTGTTAATTATATCCCCCTTTGAAAAAGCCCTCAGGACATAGACCACGGCATCCGTCTCTCTGATGTTGGCCAGAAACTTGTTTCCCAAGCCCTCTCCCTTGTTGGCTCCCTTTACCAGCCCGGCGATATCGAAAAACTCAATAGTGGTATATATTTTCTTTTGAGATTTGGTCAGTTCGGCCAGCTTATCCACCCTTTCGTCAGGAACGGCAACAACCCCGACGTTTGGGTCGATTGTACAAAAAGGATAATTGGCCCGATCTACCTGTTTTTTAGTTATGGTTTCAAAAAGAGTTGACTTGCCGACGTTGGGCAAACCCACTATTCCGATAGAAAGCGGCATATACTTATTTATATCTCAAAGAGAATAATTTTCAATCTCATCCGCCGCAACGGACGCGCTACTTGACAATATTTAATGATGGTATATAATACCCACAGACGATAAGTCGAAGTAGCTTAGTCGAATCTTTAACCTAAAAATTAAAGTAGTAGCGAAGTAGAGCGGCTTAGAGTTTCAAGGTCGCTTTTTTAATTAACAATAAAAACGTAATTAAAATGGCATACGAAGACAAAGGATTTGCTCCCCGCCCGACCGTCAAGGGCAATTGGAAATGCTCTGACTGCGGGGTAGAAATCTCTGAACTTCCTTTTGAACCAGCTCAAGACAGACCTATTTACTGCAAAGAGTGTTGGTCAAAAAGAAGGCCTAAAAGAGACTTCAGCAGATAATCCTAAAACAGAAAACCGCCCTTAGGCGGTTTTTTGTTTGCAAGCCCAACTAATCTTAAACGCCTTTGCTCTGCTGGTCGTACTCTCTCCAGGCCTTGGAGACTGAGGGCTCCACGCTGTCCAGCTCGGCAAGAATTTTATCTCTGAGTTCCGAGGCGGATATTTCCTCTTTGGCAGCGGCCAGCTGCAGGGCAGAAGCAGTCACCTGCTCCATTACCTGGTCCTTCTTCTCTTCCGAGAGGTCGGTCATGGAAGCGGCAGCTCTGATTGCGTTTTTAATTTTGTCAGGATTAAAGGGCTCTTTCGTCCCGTCTTTTTTAATTACGTTTGTAGCCATATTAAATAAACGTTTTATTCCGTATTTAATTTTAGCGACCTTTTATCCCTGATTTCATCTTGGCACTTCCGGCATATTTTGTCCATAAAATAAAACAAGAGGCTTGGCGGTAAAAACCACCAAGCCCTCTGTGCTTGCGCACCTGTTTATTTTATTTATTTCCGTTCTTTTCTTTTGTCTTCTGCTTCTTCTCACTTTTCCTTCGAATCTGATTCTTGCACTTTTTCAATCCTTTCTCCTCCTTTATAATTCCGGCATGCCACGACAAGAATGACCATCATTGGCGGAATCTGAACTCCGGACAGTAACTTCAAGATCGCAAGAGGAAACCCGATGCAAAATAGCTGACTTTATCGCCTCAGCCGCTTCCTGTTTGAAGCCGTTCTTTAGCTTGTTTCGGCCTATGACCGGCAAAAGTTCGAGCACGACTATGATTCGGACGTCATCCCGCTTTCTGGCACCGACAAGGTATCTGGTATAAGAAGTATAGTGAAAGCAAACGTCAGGAATGAAGACAAATTCACGGACGCTTGAAAGCGCCTCCAGAACCAGCTTTTGAAACTCCTCCTTCCCGATGTGCAATCTAGGAAAGGCGTTCACGTAGACCCTTGCTCCCAACATAGTATCTATCTTTTATCCTCCTTCTTTCATCGGCCCATATTTTTCTCACAAAGAGATTTTCAAAGAACGATGAAGACATTATGATACATCGGCTGCTGAACGCAGTCAATAGACCACGAAAAAAGCCCTGAAACTTCCTTCATCAAGAAATCTCAGGGCTCATTTCACCTGGAATTCGGTGAACTTGCCTTTAAAAGGCCTCCAGAAGCAGAGAACCTGCTCTACCTCCGCCGACTCCGGACCGCTTTTGGCCCAATCCCGCAGCTGTTCAATCCTGTATTTTTCGCCTTCGACTTCGGCTCTTACCCGGCTATTCGAACAATTGCGGACGTTTCCGACCAAAGACAGTTTTTCGGCCATGCTTTTCATCTCAACCCGGAAACCAACGCCCTGGACTCGCGGACCCAGAACAATCAAGATCGCGCCTTTCTCTGCCATATCAGGTAAACCTTTCCATGCGCTTGGCGGCGAATTCGGTGTTGATCTTCAATAGAACGTTGATGAGTCTTGTCCGCCGGGGGTTGTTTCCGATTAGACGTACGGCCGCTTCCATCTTGGCTTCTATCTTTCCTACCAATTTCTCCCATTCCTCAATCACTTTTTCCACCGTTTCTTTTTCTGCCGGGGTCAGACCTGCTTCCTGGCAAATCTGATTGACCCTTTCTTCTCCCAGAGTTTCTATAACTAAATTGGTCATAACCATCCTCCTTAATTTTTTCGGGAACTGTCGGTCTTTTATTATAAAACGAAATAATCGAAAAGTCAACTAGAAAGGCCCCGGAACTTCTTCCTCTATGCAGGTTGAAATTCCGGAGCCTTTGCCTTGGCGACTATAGGCGTCTGGACGCCAACAAGAGTTGGCGGCACTAAAACCTTTAGCGCCCTGGGCAGGATGGAAACCTGGTACTCTTTCTGGCTGGGCATTACCTCTCCGTCCACCTCGCAAGGCAGAATATCCGGAGAAGTAAGGGTCAATGAAGCAATCTTGAGATGCTTCACCTGCGGGAGACCTACGTGCTTTCCTTTGATAGCACGGCGCAAAATGTCCAGGGCCTTAATCTTGCCGACTTTGTCGATAAGATAGGCATCGAACAGACCGTCTGACAAATCGGCACCGGGAGCGATATGGAAGATCGCGCCGTAAGTGCGACCGTTCAGTACTGCCAGCAAGCAGGATTCGGTTTCGAGAGTGAAGCCCGGACCGGATAAGCAAAGACGGTATGAAGGAAATCCCAGGAAAATATTCTGCCCGGCGGTCAATAAGTAAATCAGGTCTTTGGGCACAAAGCGGTATTTCTCCTTGAAATCCCTTGTCTTCTCGACGACCAGAGCGTCGAACCCGAAACTTACCACGTTTAGGAAATATTTCCTCGTGCTCGGGCTGGTCACCAGCCCCACATCAATGGAAATCGTGTGGCCGTGCCTGATAACCGCCATGGCTTCGTCAAAAGTTCCGGGAACACCAATGTTCTTGGCGAGGTTGTTGCCTGTGCCGGCCTGGATGAAACCCAGTCTCGGCAGAGCTTCAAGGGGAACCCCGCTGGCCATCATGCCGTTGAACAGCAAGTTTTCGATTCCGTCTCCGCCGACTCCGACAAGAGTGTGAAACCCGTCCTGCGCCGCCCTCTTTCCGAGAGCGAAAGCCGAATTGTCTCCGTCTTTGGAAGTATGGATAACGAGCGTTTTAACTCCCCAACATGCAAACAATTTCTTTATTCTTTCTCCATATAACAGTCCCCTTCCTTTTCCCGCCTGAGGGTTCACGGCGAACATAAAGTCGTTCCTTTCCATCCTAATCACCTCCTTTCCTATGAATTACTCAATGAGCTTCAGATGTCGTATCTTATCTCAAAAGAAGCGAATTGGCCAGTGAAGTCTTCCCAGACCACGTCCAGAGCCTCCACTTTAGCCCAAATAGGGCCTTTCCTGGCCCAATTGACCATTTCCTCGACATAGGGCTTGCTTCCCTCGAAAACGGCTTCTACGCGGCCGTCTCTCAGGTTCTTAACCCAGCCCGAAACTTCCAGTTTCTCAGCCTTTTTCCTGGTATTTTCTCTGTAAAAAACGCCCTGCACTTTGCCGGAAACAAAAACATGGGCGCGCAGTTTTTCATATTCGCCCTGATTTTTTTTCTTAGAAAAGATGCGGCCAAACATTGGTTATTACAAACCAAACAGTAAAAACTAAAAGTAAGATTACCGATAATACTTCAAACCACAACATATGTTTTTATGGAAGCGGAGGCGTATATTTTTCTCCCGGGGAAAGAGGATATCCGACCGGAGGAGTATATTCCGGATACGTGCCAGGCGCAACTGATTCTGCCTCCCTGCCCTTTTGTACGCTCAACATTAAACAAGAAAGAGCGATTATTAAAATGAAACTGACTGCAATTATAATGGTAAAAATTTGATTCTTTCTCCCCATTCTTCGCCAAAGCGTCTTGTAGCTGTTCAAACTAAAACTTTCCAGGCTTGTTTTTTCTTTCCCTTCGGTCGGAAATTGACTCAAGTCGACCACTTCTTCATTTTTGTTGTTTTGGCTATCCATATTAGATGCTTTTATCATTCCCAACGGCCCCACCTGGTATAACCCGAACCGGTTGTTTCCAGCCTGCTGGCTCCTATGGTATATTCGCAACATTTACCGGTACAGGTTCTTCCTCCGCCGCAATCCTGATTGCAACAGGGCTCATACCAATAATAATAGGTGCTGTTATTCATCGGGTCTTTCGGAAGGACGCCCATGAATGCGTTTCCGACTATCCCCTGCCAGATCCCGCTGGTGAGACACCAATCGCTCCCGGTACAGCTCGTGCAGGAAGGACATGCCGGACAGCCGCAGTTGTCGCTCCCCAAGCTACTGTCGCAACAAGCCTCTCCGGGAAATTGCCCGTATTTTTCCCAATACAGCATAAACGCTTTTTCGATCTGAGCTATATCCTGCTTTCTGATGGAATCCCTTGCCTTGGCCCTCGTGCCCTGAAGGTTTACCAAAACAATGGATGCTAAAAGTCCGATTATGGAAATCACCACCAATAATTCAATGAGAGTGAAACCTTTGTTTTTACTGAAGGACAGCATGATAAAAAAATATTCGTGGGCAATACAGGACTTGAACCTGTGACCTCTGCAATGTGAGTGCAGCGCTCTA
>CAZYNZ010000015.1:0-6355 GCA_964648545.1 uncultured Candidatus Saccharibacteria bacterium | reverse complement strand
CGGGTCTGGCTCCGGAAATCTGGTCTGCGGTCTGTATCAGCACCGCCTCGAGGGTCTCATAGGGATATTCTTCGTGGTGCGACTTCATAGCCGAAATAACTTCCTTTTCTATTCCGAACTTCTCCAGGATTTTAATTCCTATGTCCGCATGAGAACCTTCGATATGCTGGTCAACCGCTTTGCCGATATCGTGCAGTAGGCCTGCTTTTTTACAAACCGAAACGTTAAGACCCATTTCCGCAGCCAAGGCTCCGGCCAGATGAGCCACCTCTATGGAGTGGAGCAGAACGTTCTGACCATAACTCGTCCGAAATCTCAACCTTCCAAGCAATTGAACTAATTTTGGCTCAAGGCCTATTAATCCTACGTCATACACTGCCGCCTCTCCTGCTTCCTTGATCTGCTTTCCGATTTCCGCCTCGGCATTCTGCACCTGTTCTTCTATCCTGGCTGGCTGTATCCTGCCGTCCTGAATCAGTTTTTCAAGGGCCACCTTCGCCACCTGGCGTCTTATAGGATCAAAACCGGAAATCACTACGGCCTCGGGTGTTTCATCTACAATTATCTCCGTGCCAGTGAGTTTCTCCAGGGTTCTGATATTCCTTCCCTCTTTACCGATAATTCTTCCTTTGATTTCTTCCGAAGGAAGAGTGAGGGAAGTGGTGGTTATTTCCTGCGCCTGGCTCAAGCCGAATTTCTGAATGGCCGTGGCCAACAGTTCTTTCGCTCTTTTTTCGTATTTCTCCCAGCCTTCTCTCTCCAGATTTCTCAGTCTCTCTAAAATCTCCTGCTCGTATTCTTTTTCCAAATTCAAAAGCAGTTCTTTTTTGGCTTCTTCTTTCGAAAGCTTAGCAATTTTTTCGAGTTTTTCTATTGATTCCTGCCTTAAACTCTCCAGGCTTTCTTTTATCGCCCTGAGCCTTTCTACCTTGTCCTGAAATTCTTTTTTTTCTCTTTCAAGACCGTTCAATCGCTGATCCAAAGTATCTTCTCTCCTGAGAAGCATCCTTTCGGCTCTTAACACTTCATCCCGCCTGTTATCTATTTCCTTTTTTGTTGCTTCGAGAAATTTTTCCGCTCTTGATTTCGCCTCGCTGAGAATTGCTTCAGAATCCTCTTTGGCCTTGAGAACCTTCTGCTGGAGCTTTGCCTCCAAGGTTCCTGCTTGCTTTTGAGCTATCGATTGACGAGCATAGTAACCCAGAACTGCACCCGCAGCTAAGGTAACTACGCCTATTGCTAATAGGATAAATTGATCCATGGTTTAAGTTGAAAAATTGGTTAATCATGATAATAATTGACGTTCTAATTTTAACAAAAATTTCCAACAAAGTCAAACGCCAAGCCCCGCTGTGTGCGGGGCGAAGGTGAAGATGAGGACGAAGTTCTGATCGCCCCGCCTCTATCCTCCGAAAGCACCTTTGATTAAAGCTGGAAAACCCTTAGCGAAAAGAACCAAGGCTACGGCGATCAAAGTCCAGAGGATTATCTGTCTTCCCCGGTTGATTTTAGCCGCATCGCCCCCGGAAGTAAGAATTAAGAAAGCCGCATAAATTATCAGGATCGGAGCCAGTGTAATCGCCAAAAAGAAAAGGAAATTAAGAAAACTGTTCAGTGCTTCCTGCAGAGTGTCGGCGTTCAAAGGATTGGTCAAGTTAAAAGGTCCTCCGTTTCCGCCGTTACCGCCGGGAGGGCCGGGGGGAGCGGGCATGGACTCAGTGGAAAAGGTGTACTCAGGAGAAGAGTCGATCGGAGTGCCGATCGCGTTGTACGCTATCACCCGCCAGGTATAACTGCTTAAATAATTTATGTTTCCCACGGTCAGATCCAAAAAAGCAAAAGAACAGACTCCTCCGGAACAGACAGACGACGGAATATTGTCTTCAGACTGGGTAAACTGGTCTATATCCAGTACGTATTTTGCCGCACCCACATCCTGCCATTGGAAATAACCGTCCACCGGGACGTCTCCCTCGCCTTGAGCGGGAGAATACAAGGTTAGAGGGGACGCCAGACAAATTCCCGGGAAAGCAAAAACCAACCCTAAAAGCAATACCAAGCTGAAATATTTCGATAATTTCTTGAACATATTGTTTATTAATTAATGATACTATTTTTAGTTTTCCGAAACAACTACCCAGCCGGTTTGGCATTCTGCGCTTTCTCCTTTGTCATCAAAAACGACTACCTTGGGTTCGAAGGTGCCAGAAGCTAAATATTGGTGCTTGGGATTCTGTTCTTCCGAACTCTTGCCGTCGCCGAAATCCCAAACAAAAGACAAAGAGTCCTGTTCCGGGTCTTCGGCCTCAACCTTGAATTGAAACTCATCCTCCGTTGTCCCCTGGCTGGATAAGGCCTGGCAGGAAGAAATTTGAGGCGCATGGTTGCGGGTAACCCTTACTGTTTGGCTTTCTCCCACACTCAGATTCCCGACTATGTCGGAACAAACAAAATTGGCAGAATAATCTCCTTCCTTGTTAAAGGAATGATTTACAGAAATCCGGCATTCTTCTCCATCCTTGCAGGGAATGGGATCGATATTCACTTTTTCTTCAGTGTTTTTTCCAGCGAGATAAAACCAGCAACCGGTGATTTGGCTGTTATCGGAAACCAAAGCTTCGAAAATATAATCTTTCTGCAACTCAAAACTGTTTTGGCTTAAGGTAATCTGACTGACAATGGGATCTATCAAATCAACATTAAAAACCTTGCTCTTCCAGCCGGAATCGTTGCCGGCCAGGTCAATAGCCAGAGAACTGACTTTGCATTTGCCCTGCGATACGTCTTCTTTCCGGTAAGAAGAAGAACAGATTTTTCCTTCGCCCAGGGGAACCCAGATTTCAACCGGATCGCATTTTCTGAAATCTCCGGCAGCCTCCCCGGTTCCCAAGTCCTCGATGATGTATTTACAGCCCGACTCTCCGGACTTGAAATCCACCAGGCCCGAACCCAGATCGGAATCGTTAATCTCGACCCAGAAATCATGATTATGCCAAGATTTGTCTTCGGGAGAAAGTATTGCCGTGGAGGGAGGAGTTTTGTCCTTTTCTATTTCTTCCATGATTTCCTCGGGCGATTTCCCCGTTTCCGCGTTTTGCAAGACGAGAAAGAAAATAAAAAGCCCTATTCCAATTAGGGCTAACAACGAAAAAAGAATTTTTTTAGAAACCTTGAAGGCCATCTTTAATCCTTTTGTTTAATCACCTCGTCGATCAAACCGTATTCTTTTGCCTCGTCAGCGGACAAGTAAAAATCCCTGTCTGTGTCTTTCTCGATTTTTTCCAGGGGCTGGCCGGTGTGTTTGGCTAGAATATTATTCAGTTTTTCTTTTATCTTTACGATTTGCTTTGCCGTAATTTCAATTTCCACCGCTTCGCCGGTAACTCCGCCCGCCACTTGGTGCAGCAATACCTGAGAATTAGGCAGGGCGAATCTTTTGCCTTTCTTTCCGGAGGCCAATAAAGTGGCCCCCATGGAAGCGGCCAGGCCTATACAAACAGTGGAGATGTCCGGTTTCACGTATTGCATGGTATCGTAAATGGCCATGCCGGCGGTAACCGATCCTCCGGGAGTGTTTATGTAGAGCTGGATGTCTTTATTCGGGTCTTTCGACGCCAGAAATAAAAGCTGGGCGATGATGGAATTCGCCACGGGATCGGTAATGGGAGCCGCCAAAAATATGATCCTGTCTTTCAAAAGACGGGAATAAATGTCGTAGGCCCTTTCTCCGTATTGCGATTTTTCAATTACCGTAGGAATCAAGTTCATGATATATTTATTTTAGTTATTCTGTCTTCAAAGTCAATTTTTGACTTTTTCTTTTTTTATATTATGATAAGTAAATTGTTCGTTTAAGGGGGTGAAATATGTCCTGGTTGGATTTCTTCCAGGGTCTCCCGATGATATTTTTCCGTACGGAAGGTGCAGTTATTCTCTGGGCGGCAAAAGGATCTCCTTACTGGCAGAGTCTTTTATTCTCGCTTTGCTGGACATCCCTAAGCTTAATAATCACCTACTACGGAACCGGCATATTAGTGAGCCGGTTGAAAAGATGGTGGCTCCTACGATTCGTCATTGCCAAGTGGGAAAAGGAAATAACAAGCAGAAAAAACAATTTCGCAAATAATAATTCCCTTTCTCATAACTGGCTTAGTCTGCAGAAACAGTGGGTTGTGATTATTCTCGCTTTCTTGCCTTATACGCATTTCGTACCTGGTTTAGGCTCGGCAGTAATTGCCACAGCAAAAGTTTTAAATATCAGATGCGGAATTATCCTGCTGATTCTGGGTAACGCCTTTCGTTGGGCCGTCATCACCTATCATATCTATCAGGGAGTCCATTTTCTCCTCTGAGGCAGTGTTAGAAATTTCTGACGCTGCCTTTTCCGTTATACCAGAAAAGCGACAATCAAAAGAGCGACGATATTGAGAACCTTAATCATCGGATTGATGGCGGGACCGGCGGTGTCTTTATAAGGATCTCCCACCGTGTCCCCGGTCACGGCAGCCTGGTGAGCAAAACTTCCTTTCCCTCCGAAGTTTCCCTCTTCGATGTATTTTTTGGCGTTATCCCAGGCCGCTCCTCCGGAAGTCATTGAGATCGCTACGAACAGCCCGCTGACGATTGAACCGATTAATAATCCTCCCAAAGCTTCTACTCCCAGAATCAGACCGACCAGAATCGGGGAAAGAACCGGAATCATTGCCGGAACTATCATTTCCTTTATGGCCGACTTGGTAACGATATCAACGCATTTGCCGTATTCCGGCTTGGATTCGCCTTCCATCAGGCCTTTGATTTCCCTAAACTGCCTCCTTACTTCCTCAACAACGCCTGTGGCAGCTCTGCCCACGGCCGACATGGCCAGAGAAGCAAAAAGATAGGGCAGAAGACCGCCGAGAAATAAACCGGCCACAAGCCTGGGATCGTCCAGATGAAATTCATAACCCCCTCCCAATTTGGCCAATTCCTGAGTGTAGGAAGCGAAAAGTACGATTGCCGCCAAACCGGCCGAAGCGATGGCATAACCCTTAGTGACCGCCTTGGTGGTGTTGCCGACTGCATCCAGAGAATCGGTAATTTTTCTCACCTCATCTGACAGGCCGGACATCTCGGCGATTCCTCCTGCGTTGTCGGTGATCGGACCGTAGGAATCAATGGCAACGATAATGCCGGTCAAAGAAAGCATGGCCATCGCGGCTATGGCAATTCCGTAAAGACCGGCTAGCCAGTAACTGATTAAAATACCCATGACTATCAAGAGAATGGGGAAGACTGTAGAGCGCATGCCCACTGCCAGGCCGGTGATTATGTTCGTTGCGTGGCCCGACTGGGACGATTCGGCAATGCTTCTGACGGGTCGGTATTGTTTGGAAGTATAGTATTCCGTAACCACCATCATCCCGGCCGTGACCAGAATGCCGACCAGGGAAGCGAAATAAAGTTTAAGCCAAGAAAATTCCAAAAAACTAAACTGTCTTATGACGAAATAAAAGCCGATGGCGGCCAAAACGCCCGAAACTATCAGGCCCTTGTAAAGAGCATTCATGATATTCTGGGATTTCCCCAGTCTTACAAAAAAAGTTCCGATGACTGAAGCGAGAATGGAAACCGCTCCCAGGATGAGAGGAAGAATGATCACTTGTGAATTGGGGAATATCAAGGATCCCAGAATCATCGCCGCAATAGCGGTTACCGCATAAGTTTCAAATAAATCAGCGGCCATGCCCGCACAGTCGCCGACGTTGTCCCCGACCTGGTCGGCGATGACGGCCGGATTTCTCGGATCGTCTTCGGGTATGCCTTTTTCAACTTTTCCCACCAAATCAGCCCCCACGTCCGCTGCCTTAGTAAAGATGCCCCCTCCTAATCTCGCGAAAACGGAAATCAAACTCCCGCCGAACCCCAAGGCGATTAGTGCTTTTAAGTCCTGAGTGAGAAAATAAAATGCGGTGACCGAAAGAAGTCCCAGGCTGACTACCATAAGTCCAGTGACCGCTCCTCCCTTGAAAGATAAAGATAAAGCGGGTTTCAATCCGGTTTTTGCGGCTTCCGTCACTTTGACGTTCGTAGAGGTCGAAACCATCATACCCACGAAGCCGCACAAAGCCGAAGCCGCAGCTCCGATTAAAAAGCCCAGGCCAGTTTTGAACCCCAGAATCAGCCAGAGAACAATAAATAAGATTAAAGCGACAATGCCGATCGTTTTGTATTGGCGGGCCAGATAAGATTTTGCCCCTTCTTTTATAGCCGAGGATATGCCCACTTGCTTTCCTTCGCCGGAAGAGAATTTATTGATTTCCCTGACCAGGAAATAGGTGAATAATAAAGAAAAAATTGAAACGACTACTGGAAT
>CAZYNZ010000014.1:0-6997 GCA_964648545.1 uncultured Candidatus Saccharibacteria bacterium | reverse complement strand
CCGCCACTTCTCCCCAGGCCTTTTATAGGTCTGTTTTTTTTATTACAATGGGTTAATGGCTACGATTCTTTGGCACAATTTATCCCGGGAAGAAACAATTAAAATATTGAGGACTGATATTGAAAAAGGGCTGAGGGAAAAAGATGTCGTACTCCGGCAATTGGAATTCGGGAAAAACAAGATTCAGGGAGAAAAGACGCTTTCCCAACTCAGAATATTATTGGAACAGTTTAAAAGCCCCCTGATTTATATTTTGATCGTTGCGGGAATAATCACCCTGGTACTGAAAGAATTCACCGACAGCATCGTGATTTTCGGAGCGGTTGTTTTGAATACGATCGTCGGTTATTTCCAGGAAAGCAAGGCCTCGAAAAGCCTTGAGGAACTGAAGAAGATAGTAAAACACACCGCCCAGGTCATAAGGGAAGGCAAGGAAAAGCTCATTGATTCCACGGAGATGGTTCCCGGGGATGTTTTTATTTTGAATGCGGGCGATAAGGTGCCGGCTGACGGAAGAATAATTGAAAGCTATAATCTGAAGATAAACGAGATGGCTTTGACCGGCGAGTGGCTGGCCGCCAAGAAAAGCCCGAACGTCTTAGCAAAAGAGGCTCCCTTGGCTGACAGGGACAATATGATTTACATGGGCACGGTTGTGGAAGACGGAAAGGGAAGGGCAGTGGCAACGGAAACCGCCTCAGAAACGGAAATAGGAAAAGTGGCAGAAATGCTGAAGGAAACGAAAGAAGAAAAAACTCCCCTGCAGAAGAAACTGGCGAGTTTCAGTAAAATCATCGGCGGCCTCATAGCGCTGATCGCCGTGCTTATCTTTGTCGAAGGGGTGCTTACGGGCAACAGCTTCCTGGAAATGTTTACTACGTCTGTGGCTGTTGCCGTGGCCGCCATACCGGAAGGCCTGCCGGTGGCCATGACCGTGATTCTGGCCTTGGGCATGCAGAGGATTCTGAAAAGAAAAGGGCTGGTCAGGAGGCTGGCCTCGGCGGAAACCCTGGGTTCGACTTCTGTCATTGCCACGGATAAAACAGCCACCCTGACCGAAGGCAGAATGAAAGTGGCTGATATTATAGCCCCCTCAAAAGAAATTGCTCTTAAAATAGCGGTCTTGTGTTCCGATGCTTTCATCGAAAATCCGGAAGCAAAGAAGGAAAAAATGATTTTAAGAGGCAGGCCCACGGAGAAAGCCCTGCTCCTTGCCGCAGCGGAAGAGGAAATTTTCAAAAATAAACTGGAAGAAAAAGAAAGGAAAGTGGATGAGATGCCGTTTGACCCGATTCATAAATATTCCGCCGCTCTGTATCAAACTTCAAAAAATGAATTTGCCCTGTATGTCCTTGGCGCACCGGAAAGGTTGATGGAAATGTCCAAGTTAAAGGTTAAAGAGAAAGAAAAACTGGAAGAGGAGCTTGATAAACTGGCGAAAGCGGGTTTAAGAATAGTCTCCGTAGCTTTCAGAAAAATAAGGCAGAAACAGGATTCTTTGCCTTCGATCGATAAACTGGCCGACGATCTGACCTTCTACGGCTTCATTACCCTGAAAGATCCCGTCAGACCGGAAGCCAAATCGGCCATAAGGCTTTGCAGGCGGGCCGGGATGAGGCCGATTATCGTAACCGGCGACCACAAATTAACGGCCAAAGCCGTAGCTGAAGAATTGGGTTTTAAAATAAAAGCGGAAAACATACTGGAAGGAAAAGATTTGGATAAGTTATCTGAAAAAGAATTCGCCGAGATTCTCCCCAAAATTAAGATTTATGCCAGGGTCGAGCCCAAGCACAAGATGAGGATAATTGCGGCCTGGCAGGAAAAGGGAGAGGTCGTGGCAATGACGGGCGACGGGATAAACGATGCGCCCGCCTTAAAGAAAGCGGACATAGGAGTGGCTTTGGGCTCCGGGACCGAGGTGGCCAAAGAAACTTCCGATTTGATTCTTTTGAATGACGGTTTCAGCATTATCGTGGCGGCGGTGGAAGAAGGGAGAGCAATCTTGGATAACATCAGAAAAGTCATTACCTATCTGCTTTCCGACAGTTTCACGGAAGTAATTCTGATCGGAGCCAGTATTGCTGCGGGTTTTCCCTTGCCGGTTACGGCAGTTCAGATTTTATGGGTGAATTTGATTGAAGACGGCTTGCCGGATTTTGCCCTGGCCTTCGAACCGAAAGAAAAAGACCTCATAAAACAAAAGCCTCATAATAAAAAAACTCCTTTATTGACGAAGGAGATGAAGGTGATAATTTTCGTCATCGGCATCCTGACCGATCTTCTGCTTCTGGGATTGTTTTTCTGGCTTCTCAATAAAAGCCATGACATATCATACGTGAGAACCATGATTTTCGCCGGGTTGGCCATAAATTCTTTGTTCTACGTTTTTTCCTGCAAGAGTCTCAGGAACAATATCTGGCACATTAACCTTTTTTCAAACAAGTTTTTATTAGGAGCGGTTTTCATAGGATTTGCAATGCTCGTTCTCGGGATTTACGTTCCCGTATTCCAGACGTTGTTGAAAACGGTTTCCCTTGATCTGGGCGACTGGCTTATTCTTTTTGGCCTGGGATTTGCTAATATTATTTTAATCGAGGCCGCAAAGTGGTATTTTATCACTAAACACCAAACATCATGACTTTTCTTTACGTTGTCGTCTTTATAGCGTCTTGCGCCCTGCTCTTCTGGGCAGGGAAACTGTTGATTTCCGCTTTAGTCAGAATTGCCAGATACCTGGAATGGCGGGAATTCGTGGTCGCTTTCATCATCGTGGCCATCGCCACTTCCATACCAAATCTTTTCGTCGGCATCACCGCAGCCCTGCACAAGATTCCCCAGTTATCTTTCGGGGACATCGTCGGAGGAAATCTGTTTGACCTGACGATAGCCGTGGCTTTAGCCACTCTTTTTGCAAAAGGCATACCTGCGGAAAGTAAGATGGTCCAGACTTCGGCTCTCTTCACCATGGTTGTCGCCATCCTGCCCTTGATTTTGCTTCTTGACGGGGTTTTGGGCAGGGGAGACGGCATGATTTTGCTCCTGGTATTCTTCTTTTATATTTTCTGGCTTTTTTCAAAGAAGGAAAGATTCAGCAAGATATACGACGGGCAGAAAGTTTCCATTTTCAAAGAGTTCAGGGTTTTCATTAAAAATCTGGCTAAAGTCTTTGCGGGATTGCTCTTGTTGCTGGGAGCAGCTCAGGGGATAGTCGTATCCGCATCTTACTTTTCCCAGGCCTTCAACCTGCCCCTGGGCCTGGTGGGAATTCTTATAGTCGGAGTCGGAAGTGCCCTGCCTGAAACTTATTTTGCCGTAATTGCAGCCAGAAAGTTCCAAACTTGGATGATTTTGGGCAACTTGATGGGTTCCGTAATTATCATTTCCACCCTTGTTTTAGGGATCGTGGCTTTGATCTGCCCTATAAGGATTCCCGATTTTTCACCCTTTGCCATTGCCAGATTGTTTCTGGTGATTGCCTCGCTCCTTTTCTTTTTCTGCGTCAAAACCGACCAGAAGGTTACCCGGAAAGAAGCGACAGTCCTTCTTTTGATTTATTTCATTTTCTTTGCGGTTGAAATTTTAACTCACTAATGTTAATATGCTTTTATGAATGAATTCAATTTTCTCCTTATCCTGCTGGGAATATTGACGGCAGCACTGGTTTTCATTTTTTTCAGGAAATCAAAGACGGACGAGAAGCAGTCCGATTCTATAAGGGATCTGGAAAGGAGAATAACCGACCTGATGATCGCTCAGCTGAAGGAAATGAGAGACAGCCAGGACGGAGTATCAAAACAGATGCACGAACAGATATCTTCCTTTACAAAAGAAGCAACCCAGATAAGAGAAGAAATAAAACAGATGCAGGAAAGCGTGAAGGACGTTTCCTCTTTCCAGGATATTTTCAAGGCCCCAAAGCTGAGAGGCCAGTGGGGGGAAGCGTCTCTGGAGCACATCCTTTCCCAGCATTTTCCGGAAGAGCTTTACAAGAGACAATATCTATTTTCCACAGGGGAACAGGTAGACGCCGTATTATCTCTTCCCAACGGCAGGATATTGCCCATTGACTCTAAATTTCCTTCGGAAAACTTCAGCAAAATGATAGAAGCCGGCAGCGGAGAGAGAGAAGTTTTTCAGAAGAAATTTATCGAAGACGTGAAGGGGCATATTGATAAAATCGCCTCAAAGTATATAATACCTTCTGAGTCCACGGTCGAGTTCGCTTTAATGTACATTCCGGCCGAAGCCATTTACTACGAGATAGTCAATAATCTGGGCAAGGACTTTGATCTGGGGAATTACGCCATGTCAAAGAAAGTGGTCATGACCTCGCCCAACACGATTTATCTGGCCTTAAGAACCATCGAGCACTGGTTCAAGGACACCCAGATATCGAGGCAGACCCAGGAGATTCTAAAAAGACTGGACAGAATTCAGCAGGATGCGGGAAAACTGATGCAGGATTTCAGAAAGTTGGGCAGTCATTTGAAGAATGCTTCATCCGCTTATGACAGTTCGGAAAAACGCCTTAGCATGTTTTCCGATAAAGTCGAAAGGTTAAAAGAATTTAAAGAACCAAAAAAACTAAAATAATATGTTAGCCGTAATAAAAACCGGGGGCAAGCAGTACGTGGTAACCCCGGGCAACAAAATAAAAATCGAGAAGATAGACAAGAAAGCGGGGAGTGAAATAGTCTTCCACGAGGTTTTACTGGTGGAGAAGAACAAGAAAGCGGAAATAGGCGTGCCTTTCGTGAAAGGAGCCAAGGTAACTGCCAAGATAGTGTCGCAGGGCAAAGCAAAGAAGGTGATCGCTTTCAAATATAAGGCCAAGAAACGGGAGAAAACAAAAAAAGGCCACAGACAGACCTATACCGAAGTTGAGATAACGAAAATAGAAACCGCAACGGAAAAATAGAGTTATTTTCTGCTTTCCAAAGCGGAAGACAAGGTTTCATCATCCGCGTATTCCAGTTCCGAGCCTTTGGGCAATCCCCGGCCAAGCCGGGTGATTTTTTTACCCGAAAGTTTGAGCGTCCTCTCAAGGTAGAGCGCGGTTGCCTCTCCCTCGGCTGTGGAATTGGTGGCGATGATTATCTCTTTTACCTGAGGATCTTTCATTCTTTTTGAAAGCTCCTCGGTTTTTATTTTCTTGATGTCATCTTTCTTGAGGGAAGAAAGAGTGCCCCCGAGGATGAAATAAAGTCCTTTGTATTTCTTGGTCTTTTCTATCGAATCCAAATCAGCTTCTTTTTCCACCACGCAGATCAGGGATTTGTCGCGGCCCGGGTTTTTGCAGATTTCGCAGAGCTCTCCCTCTCCCTCGAAAGGGTTGAAGCAGAGGCTGCAGACTTTTACCTTGTCTATGAGATTGCCGATGCCGAAAATCAAATCATTCATTTCTTCTTTCGGCAGCCTCAATAAATAAAAAACGAAGCGGGATGCGGTTCTCGGTCCCACTGTCGGGAACTTAGAGAAAAGTTTTATTAGTTTTTCTATTGCGGGAGAGTGCATTTATTCTTCGTTCTCGGAGTAATATCCTTTTTCCAGGTTTCTGAAAGCGACCCTGGTTTCGTCAAAATACAGTTCCACCTTGCCCACAGGCCCGTTCCTGTGCTTGGCCACGATTATGTCAGCGATGTTCTTCTTGGTGGTGTCCGGCCTGTACCTGTCTTCGCGGTAGATAAAGAGGACCACGTCGGCATCCTGCTCAATGGCTCCCGTTTCCCTGAGATCGGAAAGCCTGGGAATCTGTGGAGTGCGCTGTTCCGTCGCTCTGGACAATTGAGAAAGAGCCAGAACCGGAACGCAAAGTTCTCTGGCTAATGATTTCAGCGATCTTGAGATTTCCGTCATCTGCTGGACTATGCTCGCCTGCGTATTTCTCGGCTCCATCAGCTGCAGATAGTCAACGATTATCAGGCCCAATCCTTTATCCGCCTGAAGCCTTCTGGCAAGAGCCCTCATTTGAAGGATATTGGTCAGAGCGCCATCGTCAATATAAATAGGCGCCTCTGACAATACGCCCAGAGCCTGTTGGATTCTGCTGAAGTCATTGTCGTCTCCGTCTCCGGAAAGCTTGCCGGTTCTCAGCCTCCATAAATCAATCCCGGCCTGGTCGGCAATCAGTCTGTCTATCAGCTGGTCTCTGGACATTTCCAGGCTGAATATGCCTACGGGTATTTTCTCATTGATCGCCACGAAACTTGCTATATTCATTGCCAAAGCGCTCTTCCCCATGGAGGGGCGCGAGGCCAGAACTATTAAATCCGATTTTTGAAGGCCGGCCAGCATATTATCCAGCATGGTAAAACCGGTCCGTATGCCCCGAAGGCCTTCCTTGTGCTTGGAAAGATTGTCTATTCTCTCAAAAGCTTCGCTCAAGCTCGCTTTAATGGGAAGGAAGTTTTGCGAAAGACCCTGCTGGGCAATGCTGAAGATTCTTTTTTCGGCCTGGTCAAGCAGGACCTCCGGGTCTTCGCTCTCGTCATACCCCAAGGCGGCAACTTCTGAACCGCCGTCAATCAGCTCTCTCAGAATTTTTTTTCTCCGGATAATATTGGCATAGCTCAGAATATGGCTGGCCGTGGGTACGGAGTTTATCACTTCGGTCAGGTAAGCGTTGCCTCCGATTTCTTCGAGAACACCTTTTTCTTTCAAGCGGTTGGCCACGGACAATAAATCAATGGGCTCGTTCCTCTCAAAGAGTTCCAGGCAGGCGCGGTAAATCTCCTGGTGAGCCGGACGATACAAATCCTTGTACCCCATAAAATCAACTACCTTCACAATGGCGTTTTTATCCAGCATAAGGCAGCCTAAAAACGATCTTTCGGCTTCAATAGACTGGGGAGGCAATCTGTCGGACGATTGAGAATTTTGAGAGTTGTTCGTCATCAGGTATAATATATCAAAGTAGAATTAATTTATCAAGAACAACGATGAAGGTAGGCCTCATTTCTTTTCATTCTTTTCTGCACCCCGGGGGAGTCAAACG
>CAZYNZ010000013.1:0-7826 GCA_964648545.1 uncultured Candidatus Saccharibacteria bacterium | reverse complement strand
TGGTGGCTATAGTGTAATGGCAGCACTAGAGTTTGTGGAACTCTCAGTGGCAGTTCGAATCTGCTTAGCCACCCATAGAACCAATCGATCGCCAATTAGGAGATTTTTACTAAATGGAGTACTGTGGATAACCCCAATTCTTTTTTTAGAATAATAAGTTAAAATAAAAAAAGATATTATGATGAAAAATAAAAAAATATTAATTTTAGCTACATCTTTTTTGATAATAATCGGAGGATTTTTAATTTGGTATTTTTTGCCATCCCAGCCGTCTTTTGTGGTAGAAACGGATGTGGTTTCACCCTCGACAGACCAGATAGAAGTTATAAACTCTTTCGGGTACCCCGACACCTTTATGCTTATAATGGACCAGGGGGTGAGGTATGAAAGCTGGAACTATTACGATATTGAAAGAGCGTTCGTATTTTTGGACGGAGGTTTTTTTGAGGAACAGACAATTCCCAATTTGGAAGAAAAGAAAGTTGCTTTTCCCGAATTCAGGCCTACCCAATTTGGAGAAGATCTTCTTTTCAGTAAAATTGGTGAAATTCTGGGAGAGCCCTCCGCAAAAGGAGAAATAAACCAGGATATTTTGGAAAATGCCCTTGTATATAATTACATGGACCAAGTGTCGGTAGGGACAAAAGGGGATAAAGTAGTTTTTATCCAGACTTTTCCCGTGCTTGTTTTGGAAAATCAATAAAAATATTTAATACATGATTAATTTCCATTCTGCCAAGAAAACCATCGTTGCCTTTTTACTTTTTATCTTTCTTTTTGTTAATGCAGCTCCAGTGAAAGCCACGGGAGTGGAGATATTTGTATTGATTGTTTTTGCCGGCAAGGTTTACAGCTACAGCAGTATGGCCATTTCGGCAATAACGGCCTTGACGTCGGCGGATACCACCAAAAAAATATCGGAAGAATCGGAAAAAAATATAGAGGATTATATTGAAACAATCGGAGAAAGAGTGGAGGCGGCAAACAGGGAGGCTAATTTTGCAGAAACGGAAGAAGGGACAAAAAAGGCCATGGAGAAGGCTGCGGCTTTGAGAGCTTCCCAAACCCAATACATTAATTATCTGAACGCCGTAAGGCAGAATAAAGCATTTGTTTTTAAAGAGATTCTTATGGAAGAAGCGAAAGGTCAGGCAAAAGGATATGTCCAAGGACAAATAAAGAGTTATATATTGGATGACGATGTATTGGATGCGGGAACATCAATAGTCCAAGGGCTTTCTGACTCCGGGAAAAGCGCCATGGAAGGGAAGACGTCAGCTGCGATAACCGAAGCCGATAGGGCGTTTGTTGAATCCTTAAAGGAAGGAGAAGTAACCGGAATTAGAGTGGCTATTACAAAAGCCGAGTGGGATAAATTTGTAAACACTATAGCGAAAGAAGAGTTTAAAAGCTATTTAATGGGAGAGAGCGAGACATTCAAAAATCTTCCTCTGTCTATCCAAGAAAAATACTGGCAGAAATTGTTTTTACTGGCGCCCGACGAGATAGACGAAATTCACAACATTATGAAACAAGCCAGGGAAACAGGGAATTATTTTGATGCCCTGGAAGAAATAATAGAAAAGCACCCTTATTATAAAAACACCTTTATTAATTTGACGAAAGATTTGTTCGGAAACGACGAGGAATGGATTAAAAAATTGGAAGAGGAATTAAGGAATAAATTAGAGGCGCAGAAAAAAGAGCTTGAGGAAATAAAGAAGGAAGAAGTGGAAGAAAAAGAGGCTTTAATTGGAGAAGAAGAGAAGGAAAAAGAAGAGGAGGATGAGGGAATAATTCATACTTCAGGAAAAATTTTGGGCACTGAACCTCATGAGGTCCAGACAGAAATTTGGGAAAAATATACAGTAATAGACGGCAAAATAGATATTTGGATAGATATGAGATACCCGGACGAACACGACGGACCCTGGGGAGAGTACACCAGTTATCCTGCTTATGCTAAAAGCAGCGGCTGGTCTTACCTTGAATTTCAATGCGAACAGCTTTCCTACGGTGGCGGTGGCTGTACTTATGAAGATCCAGGTTGTACTGGTTGGGCAAAAACCCCATTTTCTACAGAAAAGATATGTTACAAGGAAGGAGAATGGTATCCTCCGACTAATTATAAGCCCAAAGATATGTCAGCTGAGCTTGTGGGAACTGCCGAGATTCCGATGTCAGATTATGGGACTGCTTGGATTAAAGAAACTTATCCTTCAGCGACTGGGCATCTTGAAGCCGATATTGAGTGGCAACCCGAAGAATCCAATGCTTTTTGGTTAATGTCAGAAGGCATAGATGCCGCTATTTTTTCCGGTTACAGTGTAAAAGGAACTATTGGTTTTGTTGAATTTTCTACTAGCGGAGGAGGAGTGGGAAATTTACCAGATTGGGTTTCAAAATATTAATATATTAAAGGTTTAAATAATAAATAATTCAATAATCATTTTTATGATGCGAAAAAATTGGATGTTAGGATTCCTTGGGTTTATGGGGATAAAGGGCATACAAGGACTTTTAGGTGGAGATTATTTAGAAGCTATTTGGTTGGTTTGGTTTGTTTGGTTCGTTTATTTCATACCCAAGAAACCATAAAACAGGTTCTAACATCGTTCGCCAGACGACCCCAAAATTAAATCCCCCACCGTTTTGGGTGGGGGATTTCGTTTGACGCTATTTTTTCTCTTCCAGTTTTATTTTCAAAATCAACTCTTTTTTATTCCTCAATATTTTCAGGGAAACTTCGTCGTTGATCTTCAGCTTCTGCAGAATCTGCGAAAGAGGATTGTCTTCGTTGATTTTTTCTCCGTTGCATTCCAGTATTATATCGAATTCTTTAAGGCCGCCCCGCTCTGCCGCGCTGCCTTTGATAATCGCCGTTTCTCCCAGAGTTTCCCTTACTATGAAAGCGCCGTAATCCACGGGTAGTTTGTTTTTTTGGGTTATTTCCGTATTCAAGACGATGTATTTTACGCCGAGGAATGGCCGTTTGATCTTGCCGTATTGTTTAACTTCCTCCCAGTCTTTCTTGGCATAATTAATGGGAATGGCAAACCCTAGGTTCTGGGCTCCCATTACCGTAGCAGTATTGATGCCGATTACCTTTCCCTCTATATCAACCAAGGGGCCGCCTGAGTTGCCCGGGTTTATGGCTGCATCGGTCTGTATCAGTCCCCTCAGTCTTTCCGCCTGGTTTGACATGCCGCTGAAGGCGGTAATATAGCGGCTTAAACCGGAGACTACTCCCGTGCTGACCGTGTCGTGAAATTCTCCCAAGGCGTTGCCGATGGCAATTACCGTCTGTCCCAGTTCAACTTTTTCAGAATCACCCAATGCAATACATGGTAGGTTTTTGGCGCCAATTTTCAAAATGGCGATGTCGTTAAGCGGATCGCGCGATAAGACTTTGGCCGGATATTTCTTTTCCGGCTCTAAAATCACGGTGTAATCCGCTTCCGCATCCCCTACCACGTGACAGCTGGTAAAAACATAGCCGTCGGGGGAAACAATGAATCCTGAGCCTCCGCCGATTTTCGTTCTTTGCTTTCCGCCCTTTTCAATTTTGGGTATCATAAATTTTTGTCCGCCGTAAGGAAAAAAATAAAAGCCCTCTACTTTGGGCAGGTCTTTTGATATTACTATGGTAATTACGGCCGGACAGGCCTGTTTTGCAATGTCTATTACGGGGGAACGTTCTGCCATATAATTTATTATACTATAAAAAACATTGCCAGCAAACAAAAAATATGCTAATTTTAGCAATTAGGGATTAGAAATTTTACATAACGCATTTGTGATTTAATTGGATAAAGCGGTAGCGTCCTAGTTGTCTTTTAGAGTTCGGTATGATAAGATAAAAGAATGGGGAAAAAGACGCTTACTAAAAAACAAATCAGTCGTATAATCTATCTCAGAGAACGAGGACATTCTCTTCCAGAAATAAAACGGACAACTAGTCACGGATACGGAACGGTTTTTAAATATATTCAAGACGTCAAAATTTTACCGCAATTTCAAGAATTCTGGCGCAACAAGAGGAAATCAAGCATTTTCCGGGCGTCTCAACAGTGGAAGAAGGCGAGAGAAGAGGCTGGAAGACTTCTCAAAAATATTAAAAAAAGAGACAAAATTATAATAACCGCTTGTCTCTATTGGGCAGAAGGAGCAAGAAGGGATATCAGTCTAACTAACACAGACCCGATTTTAATAAAAACTTTTATAGATGGTCTTAAAGAATTAGGCGTAGACAGAGAAAAGCTTTCAATTAATCTTCGTTTATATGAAGATATAAATAAAGAAAGGGCATGTAATTTTTGGTCAAATGTTGTCGGTATACCAAAGGAAAAAATAATGTATATCGACGTATTAAACGGCAAAAAAAAAGGAAAGCTTGAGTATGGAATGTGTCGTGTAAGGGTTATAAAAGGAGCTTATGTCTTGAAATTATTGAATGCCCTAAGGGATATTATCGGAAAAGAATACTAGTCCCCATCGTTCAATGGATAGGACGAGGGTTTCCTAAACCCTAAATCCAGGTTCGACTCCTGGTGGGGGCACTCGGGCCCGTAGTATACCGGTAACACGCCTCCATGGCATGGAGGAGTACGGGGTTCGATTCCCCGCGGGTCCACATATTATTTCCGGGAGGGGTGCCAGAGTGGACGAATGGGCCGCACTCGAAATGCGGTAGGGCTGAAAGGTCCTCGTGAGTTCGAATCTCACCCCCTCCGCATATGCTTTCTTTTTTTAAAAAAACAAATAAAGAACCGAAAAGTTTCAAGGAGGTTTTGGCAAGCCTGAAGGGTTTGGAAGTTAATATTGAAAAGATTTCCCAAGAGATAGAAAAGATCAAAGAGGAAAACAAATTTTCTGTCCAAAAAGTGGGGATAATAAGATTCAACCCTTTTCAGGAAGTAGGAGGAGATCAGAGTTTTTCCATTGCTTTGCTCGACGGAAAGGATGACGGGGTTGTCGTAACCAGCCATTATACCAGAACCGATAACCGGATTTACGGAAAACCGGTTAGGGCAGGAAAATCAGAATACCTTCTGTCGGAAGAGGAAAAAAAGGCGATTGAAAAAGCAAAGTCGGGCGGAAGTTCGACGGACAATAAGGATGAAAAAAAATGACAAAAGAAAAACAGGAAAATTTAATCGGCCGACCACCGGTGGTCGTCGTCTTGGGGCACATTGACCATGGAAAAAGCTCTCTGCTTGAAGCGATTAAAGATTTTAAAATCACTGCCAGAGAATCGGGCGGCATCACTCAGCACATAGGCGCCTACCAGGTGGAGGAACAAGGTAAAAAGATTACCTTTATCGATACTCCTGGCCATGAGGCCTTTTCTCAGATGAGATCCCGCGGCGCCAAAGTGGCGGATATCGCCATTCTGGTCATCGATGCCGCGGAAGGAGTAAAGACTCAGACAAAAGAGGCGATTTTACATATAAAGAAAACAGGGATTCCTCTTATCGTCGCCCTGAACAAGATGGATAAGCCCGATGCCGATCCGGAAAGAGTGAAAAGAGAACTGGTGAAAGAAGATATTTTGGTCGAGTCAGCGGGAGGAAAGGTTCCTGCAGTGGAGGTTTCGGCAAAAACCCACAAGGGTATTCCCGAACTTCTAGAACTGATACTGCTGGTGGCGGAAATGGAAAAACCGTCCGTTGATTCCGAAGTTCCCGGCCGTGGAGTGATTATTGAGTCGTATCTGGACAATCTGAGGGGACCTACGGCCACCTTATTGATTACCGAAGGAAAAGTGAAGGCGGGCGACGTTGTAGGCACCGTCTCTGCCTGGACCAAAGTGAAAAGCCTGGAGGATTTTCAAAAGAAACCGATTAAAGAAGGCTTCCCTTCCGATCCCTGTATTATTTTTGGCTTCAATCTCGTACCTAAAGTCGGAGAGGAGTTCAGGGTTTTTCCGGATACAGAGAGTGCTGAGAAGAATATTAAATTGAAAGAAGAAAAAACAGAAGAGCCCCTGAAAATCAGCGAGGATCAGAAAGCCTTAAACCTGATTCTCAAAGCCGATGTTCTTGGCTCTCTCGAGGCGGTTGAGGAAATTTTGAAAAATCTGCCCCAGGACAAAATCGTATTAAGGATTCTCAAATCGGAAGTCGGCAATATCAACGAGTCCGATCTGAAGCTGGCCAGGACGGGCAGAATTATAATCCTGGGATTCAGGGTCAAAGTGGATCCGGTGGCAAAAAAGATGGCGGAGAGGGAAAAGGTGAAGATAATGCAGTTTGAGGTGATTTACGAGCTGGTGGAAGAAGTCAGGAAATTCATGGAAAAAATCTTGGAGCCCGAGGAGGTCAGAACCGATTTGGGCAGGATAAAAGTGCTGGCAAAGTTTTTGGACGACAAATCCCGCCAGATTATAGGTGGCAGGGTGATCGAAGGAGAGGTAAGGAAAGGAGCGCACATAGAAGTCTTTAGAAATGAGGAAAAAGTTGGACAAGGCAGGATGATCAGCCTCCAGAGAAACAAAAAGGAGGCGGAGCAGGTCCAAAAAGGAGAGGAGTGCGGAATATTGTTCGAGGGCAGCGTAAAAATAGAAGAGGGAGACATTCTCTTAATCTATACCGAAGAAAAAGTAAAAGGCCAACTCTGATGTCTAATCGCCTTCCGCGCGTTAACCAGCTGATTAAGAAGGAATTATCCCAAATCCTTTTAAGAGAGGTTGATTTTCCTAAAGATGTTTTGGTGACCATGACCAGGGTTGAGACGGTTCCTAATTTAAGCGAAAGCAAAATATACATAAGCTGTATACCGGAGGGGGAACAAGAAAATATCCTCAATATGCTAAAATCTCAAGTTTGGCATCTCCAGCAATTATTAAACAAAAGATTGAGAATGAGGCCGATACCAAAAATAATCTTTTTGAAAGAGAAAGAAACGTTTGAAGCTGGCAAGATTGAGGAAATTTTGGCTAAGTTGAAGAAAAGAGAAAAATAAGATAAAATCTTAAATGTGGCCAGGTAGCCAAGTGGTAAGGCAAGAGTCTGCAAAACTCTTACACGTGGGTTCGATTCCCACCCTGGCCTCTGATTTGCCCGGGTGGTGGAATGGTTTACACGCAAGACTTAAAATCTTGTGGGCGCAAGCCCATGTGGGTTCGAGTCCCACCCCGGGCATAAAGAAAAACCCGCCTTTCGGCGGGAATTTTATTTGGTTGATTTTTAATATTTTATCCTTCCAAGACTTCTATATACGTTCTTTTGGCTCCGAATTCCTTTGCTTCCAAATAAGAAGGAAACCAGATGTCTATATGGTAGTTCCCCTTTTTCCAGCTCATTCTGTCCTCAACCGTAAATACCTTGTCTCCGTACAACTCGGGAATCCTCACCTTCGTTCCGAAGGGCAGATAATTATTGGCCACAATTCCATCTCTTACTCCGGTGCCGGCTGCCGTGATAAATGGGTCATCATCGGTCTCCCAAACGGTGCTGGAATAGGCGGTTACCACTACGGTAAATTTCTGGACCACCTTTGGTTCCGGATTCGTGGGGTTCAATTTTGAAATCAAGGTATTGCTTCCGAAAACGAGCAAATTTTCTTCCTGGAGCAAGGATACTTCCTCGTAGTTTAAATCAGTCCTGGTTTTATTCAGAGATAACCCGAAAAAGGGCACGCTGCAGAAGACGATGCCTAGAATAAGCGAAAATAAGATAGTTTTTTTCTTTGTTTCCATCTTAAAATCCCCGTTTAGGGGATTACAATATATTAATTCATTTTGGGACGGATGTCAAGGGAGAGCGTGCGATGAGCGGGTGAGCGGAATCGAACCGCCTTCTCAACCTTGGCAAGGTTGCATAATA
>CAZYNZ010000012.1:0-7834 GCA_964648545.1 uncultured Candidatus Saccharibacteria bacterium | reverse complement strand
GATCCAAACCGGCAATGGTTGCCACCTGGGCGATTTCTTCTTTGTTGGCAATCGGCTTTGATTTAGATTTCAAATCTTCGATCACCGCTTTCACGCCTTTTTGTATCCCCCTCTTTAAAGCCAATGGATCGGCTCCGGCAGCAACGTTTTTGAGACCTTCGGCAACTATCGCTTGGGTCAAGACAACCGCAGTGGTGGTTCCGTCTCCTGCAACATCGCTAGTTTTCTCGGCCACCTCTTTTACGATTCCCGCTCCGAGATTTTCAACCCTGTCCTTCAGCTCAATCTCTTTGGCAATACTGACTCCGTCGTCTGAAATATCAGGAGCGCCAAACCCTTTATCCAAAACCACCAATCTTGCCTTGGGTCCAAGAGTGACTTTCACCGCATCGGTTATTTTATCGATGCCTGCTTTTAATTTTTTTCTGGCTAGTTCGTTAAAAAGAATTTCTTTTGCCATGATAATTATTCAATAATTGCCAAAATATCTTCTTCTTTGGCTATTAAATATTCTTTATCTTCGACCTTAATTTCGGCCGGACCGTATTTTGTAAACAAAACCTTGTCTCCCGGCTTTACTTCCAAAGGAACGACTTTGCCATTTTCGTCTTTTTTCCCGGGGCCTACGGCAATCACCCTTCCCTGTTCCGGCTTTTCTTTTTCCGCGGTATCGGGAAGCAAAATGCCGGTCTTGGTTTTTTCTTCTTCTTTTATGGGCTCTATTAAAATATGGTCTGAAATTGGTTTGATGCGCATATGTTTTGAATTAGCACTTATTAAGTTTGATTGCTAATATTAAATTTAATCCCTCAGTGGAATTTTGTCAACACCGCTTTCAAATATTGTCCGGTATAGCTTTTTTTGTTTTTTGCAATTTCGGCAGGGGAACCTTCTGCAACGATGTATCCTCCCTTCTCACCTCCTTCGGGCCCTAGGTCTAAAAGATAGTCGGCGTTTTTAATCACGTCGAGATTATGCTCGATGATTAAAACAGTGTTCCCCTTTTCCACCAATCCTTTCAAGACCTGAATGAGTTTTTTAATGTCGTCGAAATGCAAACCGGTCGTCGGTTCGTCCAGAATGTACAAAGTCTTTCCCGTGGCTTTCTTCGACAGCTCGGTGGCCAGCTTTACTCTCTGGGCTTCTCCCCCGGACAAAGAAGGAGCCGGCTGGCCTATCTGGATGTAACCCAAACCCACTTCGTTCAGGGTTTTCAGTTTTTCGTAGAGACCGGGAATGTTCTTGAAAAACTCCATGGCTTCTTCTACCGTCATTTCCAGAGCCTGGGAAATGTTTTTCCCCTTGTATTCTATAGACAAGGTTTCCTGGTTGAATCTTCTGCCCTTGCACTCCGAGCATTGGACATAGACATCGGGCAGAAAATACATTTCGATTTTCTTCACTCCCTGGCCCTCGCACGCCTCGCACCTTCCGCCTTTTACGTTGAAACTGAAACGACCGGGCTGGTAACCCCTGATTCTGGCCTCTTTTGTCTTGGTGAGCAAATCCCTTATATATGAAAAGGCTCCCGTGTAGGTTGCGGGATTGCTTCTGGGAGTGCGGCCTATCGGCGACTGGTCAACCAGAACGACTTTATTTAAGAATTCGATCCCTGAAATTTCCTTATGCTCGCCCGGCTGCTCTTTGGCATTGTAGAATCTCTTCAAAAGAGCCCTGGCCAGAATGTCGTTCATTAAAGACGATTTCCCGGACCCCGAAACTCCGGTGATGCAGACGAACTTGCCCAAAGGAATTTTAACGTCGATATTTTTTAAATTATGCTCCGAGGCGCCCTTGATAACCAACTCATTCTGTTGAGAACTGACCTCAACGGCTTTCTTTTTCTTTTGGGGATTTACCTCAACCATCTTCCTGCCGGACAGATAGTCGCCGGTAAGAGTATGCGATTTGAGCAAGGACTGAGGCGTACCTTGAAAAGTTATTCTGCCTCCGTGCTTTCCGGCCCTTGGCCCCACATCAACCACCCAGTCGGCCGCTTTAATAGTCTGCGTGTCATGCTCTACGACCACAACCGTGTTGCCCAGATCCCTTAGCTGCTTCAAAGTATTGATCAGCCTCTGCTGGTCCCTGGAGTGAAGGCCGATTGAAGGTTCATCCAGTATGTAAAGGACCCCCGACAACTTCGAGCCGATCTGCGTGGCCAGCCTTATTCTTTCTTCCTCTCCCCCGGATAAGCTGTCCGCCCTTCTGTTCAAAGTAAGGTAGTCCAGGCCCACATCTATCAAAAACTGCAGCCGGTTTATGATTTCCTTGGTGATCGGCTGGATGATTTTATTCGTTCCGTTTTTGCTGGGAAGCTCTGAAAAAAATCGCTTCGTCTTATCTATGCTCATGTCTACCACCTCATCTATGGATTTTGCGGCAATTTTCACTGCCAGCGCCTCGGGCCGCAGCCTCTTGGCTTTGCACTGTTCGCATTTCTTCTCAACCATGTACTGTTCTATCTCGCTTCTGGTGTATTCGGAATCGGTTTCGTGATACCTTCTTTCCAAACTGGGAATCACGCCCTCGAAAGAATCCGAACCGTATAAAATCAAATCGACTATTTTCTTGGGTAAATCCTTTACAGACGTATCCAGGGAAAACTTATGTTTCTGAGCCAGTTCCTGCAGTTGCAACCAGAAATAACCCTGCCTGCCTATCTTATGGGAAGCATGAGCCCAAGGAAAAATCGCTCCTTCAGCCAGAGTTAAGTTGGCGTTGGGAATTACGAGTTTCGGATCCACTTCCAGCTTTTCTCCCAATCCCTGGCAGGCGGGACATGCGCCGTAGGGCGAATTGAAAGAAAACAGCCTCGGTTCCAGCTCCGGCAAGGAAATCCCGCACTCTTCGCAGGCAAAATGCTCGCTGAAAATTATATCTTTCGATTTCGAGTTCACCATGGCTATCCCCTTGCCCAGCTTCAGTGCGGTTTCTAAAGAGTCAACCAGCCTTGATTTGTCCAGGCCTTTTTCCAGAATAAGCCTGTCAACAACCACTTCGATGCTGTGTTTTTTCTTGCGGTCCAGAATCTTTTCCAGCGCTTCTTCGATCCTGTGTACTATACCGTCAATCCTTACTCTTACGAATCCGCCTCTCTGAATTTCTTCCAGAACGCCGTGATGTTCTCCCTTTTTACCCCGGATAATGGGCCCTAAAACCGTAATCTCCGATTTTTGGGGCAGCCTCAAAGCCTGTTTTACTATTTCGTCTATCGTCTGCCTGGAAACCTGTTTTCCGCATTTGGGGCAATGAGGAACGCCTATTCTGGCAAATAAAAGACGGAGATAATCGTATATCTCCGTAATGGTTCCTACAGTCGAACGAGGGTTGTGGCTGGCCTTTCTCTGGTCGATGGAAATAGCTGGCGAGATTCCTTCTATCTTGTCTACGTCCGGCTTGTCCATGACCCCCAGAAACTGGCGGGCATAAGCCGACAAGCTCTCGACATATCTTCTTTGACCTTCAGCGTAGAGAGTATCAAAAGCCAAGGAAGATTTTCCAGAACCCGAAATGCCGGTAATCACCACCAGTTTGTTCTTGGGAATATCGACATCGACATTCTGAAGATTGTGAACTCTGGCCCCGCGAATTTTAATGAAGTCTCCGGGCATAGTTAACCATTATACTTCAAATTTAAACCTCTGACAAGAGTTGCTATAATAAACTATGAAGTGGATTCTGGCTGCAATTGCTTTGGGAGCGATTTTATTTCTCGGAGGTTCATTTTTCATTGAGCCGGAATTTGTCGAGGTGAATCCCGAACAGGCCGTCGAAGAAAATCCTCAACCGGAACAAATAAAAATAATTTTGGCGGGAGACGTAATGTTGAGCCGAGGAGTGGAATATATGATTGGAAAGTACGGCAACGGAGATTTCAAATTCCCTTTTTTGAAAATTGCCGATTATCTGAAAGATGCAGACATCGTCTTTGCAAACCTGGAAGGACCGATTTCAGATAAAGGCGTAAGGGTCGGCAGCATTTATTCTTTCCGCCAAAAACCCGAATCGATAGAAGGATTAACCCTTGCCGGGTTCAACGTAATTTCCCTTGCCAACAATCACGCTTTTGACTACAGTAGAGAAGCTTTAGAAGATACTTTTTTAAGATTAAATGAATCTGAAATAAGTTATGTCGGCGCGGGGTTTTCCGAAAGCAAGGCATATTCTCCTCTTATCAAAGAAATAAATGGTGCAAAAATTGGCTTTTTGGCCTACACAAACCTTGGGCCGGAAACCTGGCAGGCTATAGGAGAAAGTTCCGGCATTGCCTGGATTTCGGAAAATGACTTTGAAAAAATCAAGGGGGATATCAAATCGGCCAAAGAGATGTCTGACGTTCTGATTGTTTCTCTGCACGCCGGAGAAGAATATCAGAAAACGCCCGCTCAATTCCAGATTGATTTTGCAAAAATGGCGGTCGATGCCGGTGCAGACCTGGTGGTAGAACATCATCCCCACGTAACGCAGCCTTTTGAAAAATATCTGCAGGGCTATATCGCCTACAGCCTGGGAAATTTCATTTTCGACCAGAGTTTCTCGCAAGAAACAATGGAAAGCCAGATTATCGAATTATCAATTGAAAATAAGGCGATCAAGGAGATAAATCTCAAAGAAATTAAAATCAATGCGTTTTTCCAACCTGAAATTAAATAAAATTGAAAAACTTCCCAGAACCTCCGGTGTTTACTGTTTTCAAGACGGAAAAAAGATTTTGTACATCGGCAAGGCGACGGACATCAGGGAAAGGACAAAAAATCATTTTCAGCAGCCGACTCTGCGTGACAACCTTTTTATCGATAAGGTTTCGGAAGTGGGATATATTAAAACCGACTCAGAGATTGAAGCTCTGATTTTGGAAGCAAAACTGATAAAGGAAAGACAGCCGAAGTACAATGTCCTCTGGAGGGACGACAAGAATTATTTTTACGTAGCAATCACAAAAGAAGACCTGCCCCGCGTTTTAATAATCCACCAGAAAAAGGAAAACGCCGAATACATAGGCCCCTTCATAGAAGGAATCTCTTTAAAAAGAACTCTCACTTATCTGAGGCGGGCTTTCCCCTATTACACGAGCAAATCTCATCCCAAGGGCAGTTGCCTCTGGTGCAGCTTGAAACTTTGTCCCGGACCCAATCCTGTGAAATCGGAATACCAAAAAAACATTAAAAACCTTGTCTCTATTTTGAAGGGAAACAGCAAAAAGGTCTCGAAAGATTTGAAAAGAGAAATGCAGAAATTTTCCGCGTATCAGGAATACGAAAAAGCGGCTAAAATCAGGGATAAAATAACATCTCTGGAAAGAGTAATTTCTCATGCCCGAGTGTTTGAACCCCAAATTGAGATTGTTGAGGCCAGGCCTCAACAGATTCTTAAGGGAATATTGAACGTTAAAAAAGAAATAAAAAGAATCGAGGCGTACGACGTTTCTAACATCCAGGGGCAGACAGCTGCCGGTTCCATGGTGACCTTCATCGAGGGGAAACCGGATAAAAATCTTTATCGAAAATTCAGGATGAAAATCCAGGGCAAGCCCAACGATACCGCCATGATAAAAGAAACCTTGTCCCGGAGAATGAAACATCCCGAGTGGGGCAAGCCAGACTTAATTCTGATTGACGGAGGCAAAGCGCAGCTGAACGCCGCAAAATCGGCGCTGAAATCACGCATACCCGCGATTGCCATCGCCAAAAGAAAAAATGAATTGTTCATAGAGGGAAGAAAAAAACCGATCCTGCTTAAAAGTCTGCCGAGGGAAGTTTTCAGCTTAATCCTGCATCTGAGGGACGAGGCCCACCGTTTCGCCATTTCCTATCACCATCGCCTGAGAAAACGGGGGTTGTTGGAAAAGTAAATTTGTGATATTCTAATTAATAGAATGTTCAATCTAATCTGGAACATGATTGCCGGAGTGCTGGGTTTCTGGCTGGCAATAAAGTTTATTCCCGGCGTGGAGTTTGTCGGAGAATTCAAGTATCTTATTCTCGCCGGCGTAATCCTGGGACTGATCAATTTCTTTATTAAGCCGGTTCTCAAAGTAATAACCCTGCCTCTGAAAGTCTTAACTTTCGGCCTTTTCGGACTGGTAATCAACATGCTCATCATCTGGGCGGTGGACATTCTCTTCCCCGAACTGATAATCCAAGGATTGATACCCCTTTTCTGGACGACTCTCTTGATCTGGGGAATCAGTTTCCTTCTGGGTCTTTACAAACCCAGGAAAAAAGTAATTTACGAAGAAACAGAATAACATGGAACAATATTTATCTTTAATCCAAATCATCGTAGCCGTACTCTTGATAGTTTTAATCCTCTTTCAACAGAGGGGAACCGCTTTGGGTTCCGCTTTCGGCCAGGAAGGAGGTTTTTACGCCACGAGAAGAGGCATACAGGAAAAAATCTACTGGGCGACAATAGTTTGCGCGGTTTTGTTCATAGCTCTGGCCATAGTCAACCTGTTGTTTTAAATGTCTCCTCTAATTCACAAATGGCCTGCACGTTCTCAGTGGGGGCAATTTTTAAAAGTTTTAGGCAAAAAAGAAAGAATAATTTTCTTTGTTTTTTTATTTTTGGGGCTGAGCAGCTTCATTTCCCTGTGCTCGGCGCTCTATATTAAAAATACTGAAATTGTTCCCGCTTCCGGCGGAGTTTATACCGAAGGAATGCTCGGCTCTCCCGGCTTTATAAATCCGGTTTACGCTGCCGTCAGAGACACAGACAGAGACCTGACGGAACTGGTTTATTCCGGGTTAATGAAATATTCCGGCGAGGAAAAAAACAGTATCATTCCCGATCTGGCAAAAGAGTACAAAGTTTCCGAGGACGGAAAGTTTTACGAGTTTTATCTGAAGGATAATCTCTACTGGCAGGACGGAAAACCGCTTACCGTGGAAGACGTTCTCTTCACCATTAAAACAATACTGAATCCTTCTTATAAAAGCCCTATCCGCGCCACCTGGCTCGGAATAAAAGTGGAGAAGATTTCGGAAAACGGCCTTCGTTTCGAACTGAAAAATCCTTCTTCAGTTTTCCTGGAAAACTGCACTCTGAAAATCCTGCCCAAACACATCTGGCAGGACATTTCAATCCAAAACTTTACCCTTTCAATCTATAATCTTTACCCCGTAGGCTCCGGTCCTTACAAAATAAAAGATATCAAATTAAACAACGAAGGAAATATTAAATCCGCTGAGCTGACCGTAAATTCAAAGTATTACGGCTCCGTCCCCAACATCCCGAAAATCATCTTTTACTTTTTTGATAAAGAGGACGATTTAATCGCCGCCTTCAACGCAGGCTCAATCAAGGGGTTCTCTCTTTTGTCTCCGACAAACTATCAAAAAATAAAAAAATCCGGTTTTTCGGAATATCAGATTTCTCTACCGCAGTATTTTTCTCTCTTTTTCAACCAAGAAAAAGCAAAAACTCTTTCCGATGAAGAAGTACGGCTGGCCCTGACTCAGGGTACCAATAAAGAAGAAATCGTGAACAGCGTTTTTTTGGGCCAGGGGAAAATCGTCCAGTCCCCTGTTTTGCCTGAAGTATACGGCTTTGAACAGCCGTCAATAATTTATGAATTTGACAAGAATAAAGCCGTGGAACTCCTGGAAACTGCGGGTTTCATGATGAAAGACAACGGCGTCAGAGAGAAAGTTCTTGAAAAAACTCCCAGTTTCCAGTTCAAAAGCACTCTCAAGCTGAGTTCGCAAGGGAGCGAGGTTACGGAACTTCAAAAATGCCTGGCTAAAGACCCCGAAGTTTATCCCGAAGGAGAGGTTTCGGGATACTTTGGCGCAAAAACCAAGACAGCTGTCATTAATTTCCAAGAAAAGTA
>CAZYNZ010000011.1:0-8055 GCA_964648545.1 uncultured Candidatus Saccharibacteria bacterium | reverse complement strand
CAAAAGTCAAAGGCCGATTATCCACGGCCGAAGGCAGTCTGAAGCCGTATTCTATTAAGGTTTTTTTACGGGCTCTGTCTTGTACTGCCATGGCCCGAATTTGTGACAAGGTTATGTGGGATTCATCGATAAAGACCAAAAAGTCTTCGGGATAATAATCCAGTAGGGTATAGGGCGTTTGTCCGGGTTTCCTGAATTCCAGATGACGCGAATAATTTTCCACTCCGTGGCAGTAGCCCGTCTCAACCAGCATTTCCATATCGTAATTCGTTCTTTGTTCCAATCTTTGGGCTTCCAGCAATTTCTTTTGTTTTTTAAGTTTTTTTATTTGTTCCTGTAATTCAAGTTTTATGTTCTCAAGGGCGACTTCCAGTTTATCCTGAGGGGTAACCCAGAAATGAGCGGGAAATAATCGGAATCTTGAATACGGAATGTCGAATTTAGTATTGAGGCCGGGCTTAGAAAGTAAAATTTTGTCGATTTCATCTCTAACCAATTCTATTCTTAAAATCCCCTGGCCGGTCACCAGGAAAACATCGACAATGTTTCCTCTGACTCTGAAAGTTCCGGGTTCGAAATCAATGTCATTTCTCTGATACTGCAGGGAGGCTAAACGAGAAATTAGCCCTTTTCTTTTTATTTCCTGGCCCGTCTTGATTTCGAGGGAAACCTTCTCATAATCTTGCGGAGAGCCGATGTTATAGATACAGGAAACAGAAGCCACAACGATTACGTCTTTCCTGGTTAATAAATCCTGGGTAGCTGCATGCCTTAATTTGTCTATTTCTTCGTTTATCCTTGCATCTTTCTCAATATAAGTGTCAGTCTGGGGAATATATGCCTCGGGCTGATAGTAGTCGTAGTAGGAAACGAAATAGTGGACCCCCGCCTCCGGAAAGAACTCCTTAAACTCCTGATATAACTGGGCAGCCAGAGTTTTATTGTGTGATATGATCAAAGCAGGTCTCTGGACCTTCTCAATGACCTTGGCGCAGGTATATGTTTTTCCCGAGCCGGTAACGCCCAAAAGAACCTGGTGACCAGCTCCAGATTTTAGATTTTTTACCAGTTTTTCTATCGCCTGAGGCTGGTCTCCGGTTGGTTTAAATGATGATTTTAATCGGAACATGTCTATTCTTTTTATCTCAAATTTTCCCTTTATTCAAGTTTAAGTTAAGATGAAATATATGATATCTTTATTGAGAAAAATCACTCCTTCTTTTTTGCTTGGCTGGTATCATTTTATCCTTGCCTTTCTGGGCGCGTTTTTATGCGGATTTCCCTCAAAAAAAATAAAAGTGATTGGCGTTACTGGTACCAACGGCAAATCGACGGTAGTTGAATTCATAACTAAAATTTTTGAAGAAGCGGGCGTCCCGGTTGCCTCTCAATCGTCCATAAGATTTAAAATTAAAGATAAGGAGCAGCCGAACGTTTATAAAATGACAATGCCCGGGCGATTTTTCATCCAGAAATTCCTCAAACGCGCTAAAGACGCTGATTGTAAACTTGCGATCTTGGAAGTGACTTCGGAAGGGATAAAACAATATCGTCACAAATTCATTGATTTTGAAGCAGCAGTTTTTACTAATTTGAGCCCCGAACACATTGAAGCGCACGGCGGGTTTGAGAACTACAAAAAAGCAAAGGGAAAACTATTCCAAGCGGTTAAAAACATTCATATTATTAATGTTGACGATAAAAATGCAGATTACTTCTTGAGGTTTCCGGCCAAAGAAAAATATAAATATCAAATAAAAGAAGGGCAGCCAGCTATTAACGGAAATCCGATGCCTATTAATTTAAAGTTGCCGGGCGAGTTTAATATTTACAATGGTTTAGCGGCGATTTGTGTAGGACTTTCACAGGGAGTTAGTCTGGATGTTTGCAGAAAAGCCGTGGAAAAAGTGGAGAGTCTTCCTGGAAGAATGGAAGAAGTGATATCAGAACCATTCAAAGCGTTTGTTGACTACGCTTTCACTCCGAATGCTTTGGAAAAAGTATATCAAACCCTGAAACCAAAAAACGCTAAAATGATTTGCGTCCTAGGTGCCTGCGGCGGAGGAAGGGACAAATGGAAAAGACCAGTTTTGGGAAAAATTGCGGCGACTTTTTGTCAGGAAGTAATTATTACCAACGAGGATCCGTATAATGAAGACCCAATTGCAATCATTGATCAGGTGGCTCGGGGCGCAAAAGGCAAAGCTAAAAAAATACTGGACAGAAGAGAGGCAATCAGGGAAGCTTTAAGGTCAGCCAGGCCGGGAGATATGGTGGTAATCACCGGTAAGGGATGCGAACCTTGGATAGTTGAAGCCCATGGCAAGAAAATTCCGTGGGACGACAGAGAGGTTGTCAAAGAAGAATTTAATAAATTAAAATCCCGATGAGAAAAGAAGACATCAAAAAGATATCTGATTGTCTCTGGGAAATTCCCAAAACTTTTAGGAGAGACATGAGAGTACCGGCTCGGTTTTATACTTCAGAAAAAATGCTGGATGATATTTTTTGTGACAAATCTCTTAACCAGTTAGTTAACATGGCCGCTTTGCCCGGTATAGTAAACTTCAGCCTGGCCATGCCAGACATGCACGAAGGCTACGGTTTCCCTATTGGAGGAGTGGCAGCGATGGATCTGAAAGAAGGGGTAATTTCACCCGGAGGAGTGGGATATGACATCAACTGCGGTATGAAGCTTTTGAGGTCAGAATATAGAGAAGAAGAAGTAAGACCCCATCTGGATAAATTGGCGACGGAAATTCAAGGGCAAGTTCCTTCCGGTCTCGGTCGGGGCAGGGAGATTAAAATTGACATCAGTTCAATGGATAAGATTCTGGAAAACGGAGCGCAGAGGCTGGTGGAACAGGGTTACGGCGAGAAGGAAGATCTGGAGAATTGCGAATCTCAAGGCAAGCTTTCTCTGGCCGATTCTTCCATGGTTTCCGATCGTGCAAAAAACCGTGGCAGGGATCAGGTAGGGACCTTGGGATCGGGCAATCATTTTCTGGAAATTCAAAAAGTGGAAGAGATTTTTGATGTAAAGACCGCCGAGTCCTTCGGACTTTTTAAAGACCAAGTGGTAGTTATGATCCATACGGGCTCTCGTGGACTAGGTCATCAGATTGCCACGGATTATATAAAGATTATGATGCGGGCCATGCCGAAATACGGAATAGAGCTGCCCGATGAGGAGCTGGCCGCCTGCCCTATGGATTCTCCGGAGGGGAAGAAGTATTTTGCGGCCATGTCCTGCGGAGCCAATTATGCCTGGGCTAACCGCCAGATGATCACGCATTTTGTAAGATTAGCCTGGAAAAACATTTTGGGAGAGAAAGCATCTCCTTTAGTCTCTCTTTATGACGTCGCTCACAATATCGCCAAGATTGAAAAACATATTGTTGGGGGACAGCTGAAAGAATTGGTTTTACACCGTAAGGGAGCGACCAGGGCTTTTCCGGGTCAGCCGGTATTGATTCCCGGCTCCATGGGCACGGCTTCCTACGTTCTGGCAGGAACAGAACAGGGCAAGGAGTCGTGGTTCTCGACTTGCCACGGAGCAGGACGGACGATGTCCAGACGTGCCGCCAGCAGGGCGGTTTCCGGAGAGGCCGTGGTTAAAGATTTGCAATCCAAGGGAATTATTGTAAAATGTTGGAGTGCACACGGTATTGCCGAAGAGGCACCCATGGCTTACAAAAACATAGATAACGTGGTCGAAGTAGTTGCTCTTTCCGGCCTTTCGAGAAAGGTGGCCAAAGTAAGGCCTTTGGCCGTAATCAAAGGGGAATAGATAATGGTTAGAATATCTAAATCAATCCGCAAACATATACGTAAAGAAAAGGCAAAAATTCGCCGTGAGGTTTTGGGCTTGGAGAAACGGGAAGAAAAGATAGACGCACTTCTTCAGAGATTTTTTAAAAAACCGGAAGAAGTAAAACCCGCTAAAAAATAAAAGAGTCTTTAATCTGCCGAATATTAAAATAAACAGTCGCCCGCAGCGACTGTTTTTGTTAGAATGAATGCATGAGAACAGGTATTGCCACAATTCCATTGGATTATGGCCGCTGCCCTCGCTGGCTTTTCGAAAGAATGAAAAGATTATCGAGGGGGATTATTACGGCCATTGCAGAGGAACTCGGCCCGGATGAGGCCTTGAAGAGGTTTTCCGACCCGGTCTGGTTCCAAAGCTTGGGCTGTGTTTTGGGTTTTGATTGGAACAGTTCCGGCCTGACTACAATTACTTTGGGCGCTCTTAAAGTCGCCCTTTTCGATATCCAAGATGAACTGGGCATTTATGTCTGCGGAGGAAAAAGAGAATCGAGAAAAACCCCGGACGAGATTACGGCCTATGGCATATCCCGCGGTTTTTCTTTTACGCCCGATTTAATCTATGCCTCGAAGATGGCGGCTAAAGTTGACTCAAGCTTGATTCAGGCTGGCTATCAGATTTATCAGCATAACTTCCTTTTTACGAAATCAGGAAATTGGACGGTAATCCAGCAGGGGATGAATACCGAAAATCAAACTGCAAGAAGATATCATTGGCTGTCATCGAAAGTGAAAGTATCTTCCGGACGCAAAGACTTTATTGAAGAACCTCATTCTGGAATCATCAGCGGCGCCAAGTCTAAGCCTCTAAACCTGACGGCCGAGAAGAGCGATGAGAACAGGGTTGTTTCGGTTAGCTTAGTGAAAGAGGAGCCGAAGACTTTTATAAAAGATTTGGATCTGATCCAGACGAAGAAATCGAAAAACCTGACCGAGATGGAGCTTTATAATAAAGAATTTTATTGGCATCCCGTAGTGGAAGAAAAGTTCGATTTAAAAAGGCTGGAAAAAACGATTTTTACCGCTAAGGACCAAGACCCTAAAAATTTCGAACAATTCCTTTCCCTGAAAGGAATAGGGCCAAGGACGATAAGGGCTCTTTCTTTGGTCGCAGAGATAATTTACGGGGCGAAACCGTCTTACGAGGATCCTGCCAGATATTCTTTCGCTCACGGCGGAAAAGACGGAACGCCTTATTTCCCCAAGCCGGAAGAATTAGATGAAACGATTTCTCTTCTGGAAAGAGGAATCAGAATGAGCCAAATCTCGCTTTCGGAAAAAATCAAAGCTCAGAGAAGATTGAAAGACACATTATCTTAAACTCTTTACCATATAGGTTTTTTCAAGTTTATAACCCAGGTTTCTGTAATATTCTCTCGCTCCTACTCCGGAAATCACGGAGATTTCGTTTAATTTAAATTCTTTTTTCGTTATTCTTTCCGCTTCCTTGATTAATTTTTTGCCGAGTCCTTTATGCTGGGGAGACATGAGAAAATCAGAATTATCCCTTATGGGAAGTTGCCTGCCGTAGGTGTGGATTTCCCGGATTGCGGCCTTGTTTTTGGAATTGATTCTCAGTCGGAGCAAGCTGTAGAGTTTTGATCTCGCATTGTCCTCAAAACTCAGAAATATTTCTATTCCGCCGGAAGCAGCGTAATTATGCCGGAAGAGATTAATTTTTTCTTTTTGATTGTATCTTTCTCTGATTTCGCGGCATCTGATGCACCTGCACCGCCAGCCTTCTTTTTTCATTCTTTCCGCCAGAAGTTGGCGCAGGTTGGAAACTTTGGCGGGTCCTGCCAGAACAAGTTGCGAAGGTATGTCCCTGCTTATCCTTTGGATTCTGACAAAGTAAGGAATCCTTAATTTGATTTTTCTGATTAGATCTATTAACTGATTGAAACTGTAGGGCTTGTACTTTTTTGATTTCCACCATTTATAAAGAGGAGCACTTTTTAATAATGCGCAAGGATAAATCTTCAGAAGGTCCGGCTGGAAATCCGGATTCTCGAAAAGTTCTTCGAACATCTTTTCGTCTCTCTTTAGGCCGGAACCAGGTAAGTTGGGCATCATCTGATAGAGAACTTTGAATCCGGCATCCTTCAGAAGTTTTGTCGCCAGGATGATTTCTTTCGTTCCGTGGCCTCTCAGGTTGGTTTTCAGAATGTCCTCATAAATCGACTGGACTCCCAGTTCCACCATCGTTGCCCCCAAGTCCCTGAGGTGTTTGATTTCCGAAGGGTTTATAAAATCAGGCCTTGTCTCCACGGATAGCCCGATTATTCTGTTTTTGGCTTTTTCGTTTATCTTTTGAGCTTGTTTTAAGGTTTTGCTGGTTTTCCCGTTGCAGGCATCAAAACATCTTTTAACGAACCAATTGCGGTAGTGCCTGGGATAATAGCTCCATGTTCCTCCGACTATTCTCAGTTCTATTTTGTCGGTGGGATGGCCTTCCGACTGCAGCATTCCAATTCTCAATTTCGCTTGCAGATAAGGATCAAAATGTAATTTCTTCGCTCTTTCAACCGCGGGCTCACCCGAAACGTAACTCTTCGGGATTCCCCGCTCGTTCGGACAATAGAGGCATTTTCCCGGGCAGGGGTAAGATTTTGTTAAAACGGAGATATTCACGATCCCCGAAAGCGAACGGATCGGCCTCGTTTGGAGTAAAAACTCAAATAGAGGGTATTCTTTTACCTTTTTCTTTTTCAGCAATTCGTGATAAGTTTTTAGTAGAGATATATTATTCGGACAGGAAGCCTTAAGGCGTTTGGAAGCATTTCTTTTTGCCTTAGCTAAATCTTCGGGGGTTTTTATTCCCGTTCTGATAAGTTCTTTTACCGTTGTTTCTAAAATATCCATGGATAAAAATTACGCAAAATATTTATTGGATAAGACTCGCAGAGATTATAATCTCATTGCCGAAGAATTTTCAAGAAGCAGAGACAAATTGTGGGAAGAGTTGAGATTTCTAGATGGGTATGTGGGCGAGAGTGAGCGAGTTTTAGACCTGGGTTGCGGCAATGGCAGATTGTACGAATTGTTCAGGAAAAAGAACATTGATTATTACGGCATAGACATATCAGAAAGGTTGATCGAGATTGCCAAAAAAAGGTATCCTCAGGCTAAATTCTGGGCGGCAGATGCTTTAAACTTACCATTTTTCGATAATTTTTTCGATAAAGTGATAAGCATTGCCGTTTTCCATCACGTTCCCTCAAAACAGTCAAGGCTGAAGTTTCTCAAGGAAGTCAAACGAGTTTTAAAACCGGACGGGACGTTCATCCTGATAGTTTGGAACCTGAACGGTTTTAACAAATCCTTGACGTTTTTGAAGTACGGCCTCAAGAAGGTCTTAAAAAGATCGAGTTTGGATTTCGGCGATGCCTTTTTGCCCTGGGGAGAGGAAATCCTGCGCTACGTTCACCGTTTTTCGAAAGGAGAGCTAATAAGGCTTCTCGGAGAAGGCGGTTTAAAAGTAGAGAAATTAAGCATACTTGGCAGGAAGGACAGCAAGGAAAGCAATATCTTGGCAATGGCTAAAAAGGCCCCCATAGCTTAACGGATAAAGCGCGACCCTCCGGAGGTCGAGATTTCCGTTCGATTCGGAGTGGGGGCACAGAATTGTTGATAAATTGTGGAAAAAGAACGGTTTGACAAAAAGGCTTAGTCTGATTAAACTTTAAATCGAGGGGGTGCGAGTTTTTTGCTCAATGGACAGATAGTTTTTGATGGAGGAGGCAACAGCAGCTGCCCGTCAATTGTCCAATCGGACTTGAGTATCAGTCAAGTTCATCAAGAGCTATTTCCCCCTCACCAAAAAAGAGGAAAGCATCCTCTTTTTTAGTTTGGATGAATTATGCTAAAATGAACTGGCAAGGCGATGAGGACTTTATCCTCATCTTCACCTTCAATTTTATTTATAAATAAAATTTTGGTCTATGCAGAAGGAAAAATACGAAATCGTCGTTTCGGGAGCGGCCGAATTCAACCATTGCTGCAAAAACATAAAAGAACTTGCCAAGGAAGTCGGGAAAGAAATCGCCCGGCAAAAATGCAATCTGGTAACTGGGGCCACGACAGGCGTTCCTTATTTTGCCGCTTTAGGGTGCAACGAAGCCGGCGGCTTCAATATCGGTTTTTCCCCCGCCACTTCCGAGGCTGCGCATGTTAAAAGTTATAAACTTCCCCTCATCCCTTTCGACGTGATGATTTATACGGGTTCAG
>CAZYNZ010000010.1:0-9730 GCA_964648545.1 uncultured Candidatus Saccharibacteria bacterium | reverse complement strand
TAACCCATTGTAATAAAAAAAACAGACCTATAAAAGGCCTGGGGAGAAGTGGCGGCCCCAACCGGAGTCGAACCGGTGTTACATGGATGAGAACCATGCGTCCTAAGCCACTAGACGATGGGGCCATTGATCTTAGCTGGGCTTTACGCAATTAAAAAATAACATAAAATTTCGCCTTTGAAAAGATGAAGCCGCCTTGCTTAAATAAGACAAGGCGGCAGATTAATTGAAGGTGTAGCGAAGTTATGTTGACCCCATAAGCTGAGTCGTGATTTTGCCGATCGGCTTCTCTAAACACTCGAGCTGGTACTCCAGGCACGTGCGCCGGAAAGGACTGATGCCGTTACCGCTGAGCTTGCTTTCGATGGATTGTTTATTGGTGAGAATGATATCGAGTTTTCTGTTTAATTCCACTGACCTGTCAATGTCATCTATCATGGTAGATACTCCTTCTCCTTTCATGTAAAACATTTTTCGCTCCCTTCATTGTTTTGTTTAATGAACTACAAAGAACTATCATGGGCTCATTCGATACCCTCCTTTTTAATTTTGGTCCTCAAAATCATCAAAAAACCGATCTTGAGGACCGGCTGAACCTTCAAAAGTTATTTAATTGAAAACTCAGCCGGCTCTCCGATCGGTCAATTTAAAGACGAAGTAAATTTTGGAGGCGATTTTAAGCATAATTAATTTAATGACGTATCTTACGTTATTTTGTTACAACAGTCAAGTTCTTCAGCGCCTGGGATATCTCCACCAGATTCAGGCCGAGCAGCACTCCGACCGCTGCGGCAGCCAGGACGGAATATATTTCCTCTTTGTCTAAGTTACCTATCAGCCAGATAGGAACGATCTTGCCCTGATAATTTATCTTGAAATTGGTACCGCCATTCTGCCTTAAATCGCTGGCCTGAAAATTGGCACCTTCCTGGAAGCCGAAGCTTAACAGTTTGACATCGGGCGCTTTCTCTTTTATTTTTCGCAGACCTTCCTGGTCAAAATTATAAATCAAGCATTCACTGGAAGATAAATTGGTTTTTTCCGCGTCATCCACGAATAAAACCTCTCTTTTAACCTGAAAACAAGAGCCCACGATTCCGGCAGAAATTAGTTTAATTTTCTCTTGATTCTTCTCAGCCAAAACAACCACTCTGGGTTTTTTGAAAATAAGAATTATTTTTTCAATTAGATTCATAATCGTGAGGAATTTGATAATAATCGACTAAATATTTCGCTAAGCTATGAAAAACTGGCACTGCCGAGTACTCTGCTGTTTTCGTTTGCGGATTGTCCAGTTTCACCAAGATAAGGAATTTAGGATTAAAGGCCGGGGCAAAGCCGATAAAGCTCTGTTTCGTCTTTTCGCTGGAATACGTTCCGCCTTCCGGAACCTGGGCCGTCCCGGTCTTACCCCCAACATAGTACCCCGGAATCTGGGCGGACCTGGTGTAGACGTTCTGGACCACGCTGACCATCATTGCGGTCAACTGCGAGGCGGTCTTGGCCGAAAGCACGCTCTCTTTTTCGACTTCCGGCTCAATTTCCGTGACTTCATCCTTGTTCTCTACGATCTTATCTACGACCTGGGGTTTGACCATGCTCCCTGAATTGGTAACGGCGGAATAAGCCTTAACCAGCTGGATTGGCGTCATTTCTATTCCCTGGCCGAAGGCAGCCGTGGCGAAGTTTATGTCATATCCCTTTCTGAATTCCTTGTTCTCAGAATAAATTTCCCTCAGGTCTATGCCGGTCGCTTCGAAAATGCCGAATTTCTCGATGTACTTCAAAAAGAGATTGTCGCCCAGTTGTTCTTCGGCAAAAACCGCTCCGGTATTGATGGATCTTTCCAAAACGTTGGTCATGGTCTGTTCTCCCCAAACCCTGTTGTCATAATTGTAAATGGTATAACTGCCTATTTTGACCGTTCCTTTATCGACATAGGTTGTCTGCGGAGTGATTTTTCCTTCCTCGAGAGCTCCGGCCATGGTAAGAGGCTTGAAAACCGAGCCCGGTTCATAAATCTTCTGGGTTGCACTGTTCTGGAAGACGTCCAGATCGCTTACCTGGGCATATTGATTCGGGTTGAAATTGGGGAAATTGGCCAAAGCCAGAATGTCGCCGGTTTGGGGCTCCATGACTATTATCTGTCCCGCTTCGACATGGAGATTTTCTTCCGCCTCAGCCAGCAGCTTCTCGGCCATGAACTGAATGGAATAATCAACGGTTAAGATGAGATTGTCTCCGTCCTGCTCGCCGTTGCCTTTCAAAATGTCATCGTAATATTCTTCCAATCCGTACTGCCCTTCTCCGTTTGCGTCAAGAAAACCGACGAGTTGGGAAGCCATGGTTTCCTGGGGATAATATCTGCCTGTTTCCTTTCCAAGATGAATTCCTTTCAGATTAAGTTCCCTGACCGCGCTTATTTCCTCATCCGTTATCCTTTTCTTCAGGATTTCATAAAGATTGTCTTTTTTTAATTTTGCCAAGAGAGAGTCCTGATCGACGGAAATCGCCTGCGCCAGTTTCTGGGCTGTCTCTTCCTTGTTCTCAATCTCCCTGGGTGAGGCGTAAACCAGGGGCCATTCCATGTTTATGGCCAGGGGTTCGCCGTTCTTAAAAAAAATCTCACCTCTCTGTCCCGGTATTTCCTCGTCCAGAGAATACAATCCCTGGGCCAGGGCTTTATAAAAATCGCCCTGCATCACCTGTATAAAAAAAAGCCGGCCAATCAAAGCCATCCCGAACAATAAAACAAAACCTAAAATTAAATTAATCCTCCATTGCTGCATATTAAACCTGTTTTATCTGGCTAAAGCCGTGCTTTCAAAGACTCTGATGTATTCCACTTGGTTTACCTTTTCAAAGACCTGGTTCTCGACGTAACTGCCCATATTATTCAAGGAATTGGACTTGGAAAAGTTGATTTCCAGCATCTTATTTTCCTGAGTCAGTTGTTGCAATCTGCTCTCTTGGTTCCTGATGAGGTAGAACTCCCTGGTGTAAGCGTTGAGCTGGAAGACGCAGACCAGGAAAAGAGCCATCATCGCCGCCAGAACCAATACCCAGAAGAACTTCAAGGTTAAACTGAGCTTCAATGTCTTTGTCGTAGGTATGCTTAAGGTTATGGTGTTTTGCATGTTATTATATTTTTTCTGCTGCTCTCAGTTTTGCCGACCTTGAGCGAGGATTAATTTTTATTTCTTTAAAATTTGGGCCGATTGGCTTTTTGGTTAAAACTTTTAAATCTTGACCTTTTTCTTTTAAGAAATTTTTAACGATTCTGTCTTCCAAGGAGTGGAAAGATATTACCACCAATCTTCCGCCGCTTTTTAATATTTCTGTGGTCTGGGGAAGAGCGTTCTTCAAATTGTTCAGTTCGTCGTTCACGGCTATCCTCAGTGCCTGGAAGGTTCTCGTGGCGAAGTGTATTCTCTGATGACTGAATTTCGGAGGAACCGCCTGTCTTATAATTTCCACCAGCTGAGAAGTATTATTTATGGGCCTCATCTTCCTTTCTTCGATTATTCGCTGGGCTATCCTGCCGGAGAATCTTTCTTCGCCGTATTCCCTGAGAATCCTTTCTATCTCCGCAGCCGACCAGTAATTGAGGATTTTTTCCGCTGTCAGAGGGTTGCGGGTGCTGTATCTCATGTCCAGAGGTTCTTTTTTCAGAAAGCTGAATCCCCTTCCCGATTCACTCAATTGCCAGCTGGACATTCCCAGGTCGAAGAGTATGCCTTGAACCCGTCGAAACCTTTCTTGTTTTACTATCTCTTTTAAGTTGACAAAGTTGTCGTTTGCCAGGACCAATCTTTTGGGAGCTTCCGCTTTGATTTTTTGATAAAGTTCAATATCTGCTTCGATCCCCAGCACTTTTCCTTCGGGTTCCGTCCTTTCCAGGATGGCCCTGCTGTGCCCTCCGCCGTTTACCGTACAGTCAATGAAATTCTCATTAGGTTTCGGCGCCAGATATTCTAATACTTCGTTTTGAAGGACTGGTATGTGATTCATTAAACTCCGAGGTCTTTTAATCTTTCGGCAATGTCTCCGGCCGCCATTTCAGTTTTCTTTTTGTTCGTCTGGAATTCCTCTTCGTCCCACAGTTCAACGCGGTCATACAGGCCGACGAATATCACTTTCTTTTTCAGTCCAGCGTAGTTTTTCAGATAATCGGGAACCAGTATTCTTCCCAGCCCGTCGAAACCAACCTCCATTGCCCCTCCCAGCATCAACCTTGCAAAGTTCCGGGCATCGGCCTGAGCCAGAGGAAGCTTGGCTATCTTCTTCGCCAGATTCCCCCACTCTCTTGTAGGATAAAGAATCAGGCATTTATCCAAGCCCTGGGTGATGACCGCTTTTTTCCCCAAAAGCCGCCTGAATTTAACCGGAATTGCCAGTCTTTTCTTGTCATCTATTGAATATTTGTATTCTCCGATAAACATTGAGTTATCCACAGAAGTGGGGACTTATTAACATACTTATCCACAATTCCCCACCGCAACTACATTATCCCCCACCTTTAATATAGGGTCAACCACTGTCTTCCATTGTTCATACATTCAAATACGGTAAAAATAAGGCAGTTTTACACATTTAATCCACACCACCCCTTAACCAAACAAAAAACAGCTCATTTGAGCTGTTAAGCGATGTATGATTAAAGCTTCATCAAGTGATGATAAGTTCAAACCCTTCGGGGTCTATCTCCGCTCTCTGCCCTCTTTTCAATTCACCGGATAAAATGGCTGAGGCCAGAAGGTTTTCTACTTTATCCTGAATTACCCTCCTCATCTGCCTGGCTCCGAAAGTCGGATCATATCCAAGCTCCGCAACTTTTTCCTTCAGGGCATCGGTGATGACGAAATCAATCTCTTTTTCCTTAAGGTTTTTCTTCAGTTTCAAAAGAAGCAATCCAGCAATGTCCAAAAGGTTTTCTTTACTCAAGGGTTTAAAGATGACCATTGCGTCAAACCTGTTTATGAACTCGGGACGGAAAAGGCCTTCCTGGAAAAGATAATCCAGTATCATTTGTTTTACCCCGCCCCAGTCGAGTCTTTCTTTTATGGCTTTCAATATAATCTGGTATCCTGCGTTGGACGTGGCAATGATTATCGAGTGAGTGAAATCAACTTTCCTGCCCATGCCGTCGGTCAGATTGCCTTCGTCCAGAACCTGCAAAAAGAGATTCAAAACGTTGGGATGAGCTTTTTCTATTTCATCCAAAAGAATCAGGGAGAAAGGTTTCTGCCTGACTTTGGTGGTCAAAAGCCCTTCTTCTCCCGGAGAGCCTATCAGCCTGGGAATGTCTTCCACGCTTTGGAACTCCGACATATCAAGTCTGATCATCCTTTCTTCCGCTCCGAAATAAACCTGAGCCAGAGCTTTTGAGGTTTCCGTTTTCCCGACACCGGTCGGTCCCAGGAACAAGAATGTGCCGATGGGCCCTTTCCTCACCGTGACTTCCGCCCTGGCCCGGCGCAGCGCGGTTGAAACTTCATCCACCGCCTCTTCCTGGTTTATGATTCTCTCATGGATCAAAGTTTCCAGATTGAGCAAAGTCTCTTTTTCTTTTTCTTCCATCTCGCCAACCGGCACCTGGGTCTTCTCGGAAATTATGACGGCCACATGCTTGGGAAGCAAGACTTTGTCTTTCGTCTGGGAAAGATGAACCATCACCTCGTCCATCAAACTCATGGCCTTTTCCGGGAAAGGAGTGGAGGGCAGATATTTGGCCGAGTTCTGGATTATGTCTCTCAGTGCGGGATAAGATATGAACTTCTTGTATCTATACTCGAGGTTCAAAGCCAGGCTTTCCAGAAGTATCAAGGTTTCCTCTTCTGAAATTCCGGAAACCTCCACTTTCTCGAAAAGCGAAAGGATTGAAGAGTTCTGTTCTATGTTTTTGTGCAGGCCCTCAAACGTGCAAATTGCCGCGATCTGAAACTGAGGCAGGGCGAGATAGGACGAAATGACTCCGGAGATGTCTATCATGCCGGGCCTGGCCGCGCCTCCCACGAAATTCTGCAATTCATCTATGACGAGTATGATGTTGCCGGCTGAAGCAACCTCGCGGAATATCTCGTCCAGAATAGATTCCACTTGTTCGTGCGTCTCAGTCTGGGCGAGCAGGGAAGGCAGATCCAGCTGGACAACTCTTTTGTAATTGACTGCCGGCAGGCTTTCACCAAGAACGCTCTTTTTAGCCAGAGCCTGGATCATGCTTTTTCTGCCGGAACCCGGCTCTCCCACTATCAGGACGTTGTTTATCTCTCTCCGGGACAGAATCCTCTCCATGCTTTTAATGGCTTCTTTATGGCCGATGGTTTCAGGAAAGCCCTGTTTCTTGATAACTTCCGACAGATCGAGCGAGTACTGGTCCAGGGTTATGGTGTAGCCCGCAGCCCAAGCCTTGGCAAAACTGCCCTTTTTGACCAGGTTCTTCCATTCCCAGAACCTTTTTCTTTCGGCAATCCTTTCTTTTAAAGACTCCATCCACAAGGTTAAATTCTCTATATCCTGGGCTTTAAGATAGGAATCAATCAGAATCTTCTTGAAAATGGGGTCGTGTTTGGCCAGGCCTGCGAGAACATCCCCTGCTTGTATCCTCTGATGGCCCTTTCTTTGAGCGACCTTCAGGGCTTCGTAAATGGTCTGCTGAAAATCTTCGCTAAACGTCTCCTCCGCTTCTTTTTTTACGGAAGCCTGAAACTTATTAATGTAGTCTTTGAGTAATTTCTTTATCCACTTAAAATCCAGGAGTGCCCGGGAAAATACGAATTGAAAATCGGAATCGTCGGAAAGCAGACTATATAGAAGATGGGTTGAGGTAAAACATTTATCCGCAGCCTTGGCAGCCCTGAAACTCAGAAGTTCCGCCAGATTGTAGTCTTCCGGATTGGATGCGGCTTCTTCTACGCTGAATTTCAGTTTGGGTTGCTGCAGTTTGGATATTATGAATAAGCCTTTAATCCAAAAAATCAGAAAGAAAGCCAGGGATAAAACGGCCACCCCCAGGATGGAAGAAAGCGTTGCAAGGCTGATGGCGTCCGTCAGGAATCCGTAAAGGAAAACCGGCAGCAGGACGACAAAAGCCGTCAAAGATAATTTTCTTAAAACATTTAAAAACCTGAAGGAGATGAATTTGTTCCACTTCACCGCCTGATAAATCCTGGCCTTCTTTAAGTTAAACGAGAATTCTGAAGCCATAGTAAATTCCTAAAATTAAAAGGGCGGGCAAAGCCAGCCAGGCAAAGAAAGCCATAACTCCTCCCAAGACAATGACCATCTCTGCTATGATGCCGATAATTATCAGAAAGGCACGGATTATCGCGCCGAAAATCCTGAAAATCAAATTAGAAAAAAAGGCTTCAAGGTATCTTCCTAGGTCAAACCCCTTGCCGTAAGAAACCTGGTACTTCCTCCAGGGCGAGAAAAGTGTTTTTAACAGCAAAGGCACGGAAAAATAGTTCAGGTTGAATCGGAGATAATCCCTCCAGGCCCGGAGAATGTTCTTTGGCATGTCGAAAAAATGCCAGATTAAATATTGAAAGAGGATATTTTGCATTTATTTCTTTATTAATTTTATTCCGAGGCCGGAAGCCTGAGTGCCCCCGAAAATCAATATGAAAGCCAGCATTGACCAAACGATCAGATTAAAAAACTGAGTGATTGAGTTCGCCGGCAGCAATCCTTGCAATTGTTCCCCTATCATCTGCTGGACTTGCGCCTGAACGTCCTGCGTAGTTCCCTTTACAGAGATCGTCTCCTCCGGTATTTCAAAAAATTCGGGTAAAGCGCTTTGCCCGGTAAATATGTTGTACGAAGACAACAGCGTCCAACCGATTACCGCTATTCCCAAAACCAGTAAAATCCAGCCGAAAATGTACGAAGAAATGTCTTTTTTATTTTCTTCCATATTTTTTAGATCAACACTTGACCTTTGTCTTTATATAAAATAACATAAAACAACAAAATTCAACAGCACATTTACAACTCTTTGATAAATTTCAGAAAAGGAGGTGACGAAAATGACTATTTTTTATACGGTCTTACTGTTCGTAGCCGCTTACCTGTTGGGAGCTCCCTCAGGGTATTATCTGGTAAAGTTTAAGACCCGCAAAGACATTCGGGCCGATTTCCGAGATGTCGGGGGAAGCAGCAGCGGAGGGGCGACTAACGTGAAACGGGCGCTGGGCGTCCGTTGGGCGATATTTGCCGCTTTCTGCGACTATATGAAAGGCGCTGCTCCGACAACAATAGCCATTACCCTGCTCTGGGGAAAGCACTGGATGGTCGGGCTGGTAGGACTGGTTTCTCTTATGGGGAACCTTTTTCCGGTCCTGGTATCGAAACCCCGCTTCAAGGGCGGCAAAGGCGTGGCAACCACTGGCGGAGTTTTTACTCCCCTGGTGGCTGTTTCCCTGATAGATTATCATCCCTTATGGCTTATACTGCTTTTCGCCATCATCCTCCTTCTCTGGGGAACCTTTGTCTGGATCCTCAGGCGAGAAAACCATAAGTGGATGGTTTTAGCCAGCGCCTTCTTGGTTTCGGCCATGATACTCTTCTTCGGCATCATGGAAGCCCGAACCTATCCGGCGTTTGTCTTCTCAGTCTATCTGATGGGCATCATCGTCCTTTGCGCCCATTTCGAAAACTGGGTAAAGCTCAAAAACCATTTCACACGACAAAAGTCGCCGGGCGTTTAACGTTCCGGCGACTCCTGTTTTTATTTTATTAACTTGTACAGTTCTTCGAGAGTGTCCTGCGGTATGACCGGCCGCTCTCCTGCCGGCGTTCTTCCCGGATACCTCCAGGCGGAAATTACCTTGATTCCCTTGGGTCTTTTTAATATTACGTACATAACCCAGGCTTCCGTCGGATGTTTTTTGGTACCGGTAACCTGCATAGAGGCAAAAGTACCGGGGGCTATCCCTTCTTCCTTCCTGTTGGGTTTCCTGAAAATGCTCAATACTCTTTTTTCCGAAAATCGGTACTGCCGCAGTTTCGCTTTGGAATGCTGCGTCCAGAAAACCTTACCTTCACCGCTTTGCACGCTCAGGAGCATATTCTTACTTGATCTTGTAAGTAATGTACACCGTCACCTCAATTTTGTTCTCCCCGGTTTGTATCTCTGGCGCTGCTTCTCCTCCCATGCCTATGGCAGATGACGCTTTTTCCAGGCCATAGTAATAAGGAGTGACTCCCGTTTCGCTGAAGCTGCTGATTTCCACCAGCCTTAATCCCAATTCCTTGGCCAGTTCTTCTGCTTTGGATTTAGCCTTGGCAATCGCCTGTTCCCTGGCCTGTTTTTTCAGTTCATCCTGCTCGTCAATAGTAAACTGCAAATTGCTGATTTCGTTGGCTCCCTCATCCGTTGCTTTCTGGATTATGGCGCCGACTTTTTCCAAATCTCTTATCTTTATCTCCAGGGACTGGGTTACTTCGTATCCCACCAGCACCCTCTCTCCGGAATAGTAATAGGTCTGATCGCGCCACTCGTACCTTGGGGAAATATTGAAACTGGTAGTTTTCAAATCGTTTTCCTCCACTCCTTCCGCCTTAACAGCCGCAATTACGGCGTTCATCTTCTTTGCGTTGGCAGAGAGAGCTGCGGCTACGGTCACGTCTTCGCTGATTACAGAAGCCGTGGCCACGGCCAGGTCGGGCTTGGCGTAAATGGTTCCCGTGTCTGAAACCGTGATGCTGTTTTCCGTTTCTTGCATTTTAC
>CAZYNZ010000009.1:0-10204 GCA_964648545.1 uncultured Candidatus Saccharibacteria bacterium | reverse complement strand
GGTCTCGGTTGGTGTTGCTGGCGTAACCACACCGGGTTGAACCGGGGGCTTAGGAAGATCTACTGTGGAGGTTACATAATCATATAGATAGTAACCGCCAACGCTTCCGCCTACAACAACGCAAGCCAAGACGATCCAGAGCATCAACCGTTTCCAGTTGACTTTCTTTGCCGGAAAGGGGACGGTTACGGGTCTGTGCACATCTGTAATCTGTCGCGCCATTTCAATCACCTCCTTTCAGTGATTTTCTGAGTTTCTATCCCTATAAATTTTTAAGGGATTCTGCCTAAATTATACTACCATTAAAGAATTTTGTCAAGTTTAGTTTAGAAAATTTAGAGAATTATGATTTTTAATTTATTTTTTAAACTTTTAAATGAAAATCGCCATCCTATTGATTTTAGAGATCTAAAAAGGGGTTTGCCATGCATATTTAAGTGTAGTATAATCTAGAAATGGTTGCCACGAAAAAGATTTTAATCGTGGAGGACGAGAAGATTTTGGGGGAAATGTACCGGGATAAATTCATCCAGGCAGGATTTGAAATTATTCTGGCCGTTTCGGCGGAAGAAGGGCACGAATTTCTTTCAAAAGAGAAACCGGATTTGATTCTTCTCGATATTCTATTGCCCAGGGAAAACGGGATTACTTTTCTGACTAAGATAAGAAAGAGTCCCGAAACCGCTTCCATCCCGGTAGTCGCTTTTTCCAATTTCGATGATCCGCTGACGAAGAAAGAAGCTCTGAGCCTGGGCGCAAAAGAGTATTTAATTAAAACAGCTTATACGCCCCAGGAGATTATCAAAAAAATAAAAAACTATTTAAATGAAAAGAAGTCTTAATATTGAAACCCAAAAACTTGCGGGACAAAAAGTGAGGGTGTCCGGCTGGGTGAACAACTGGAGAGCGCACGGTAAAATCCTTTTTATCGACTTGAGAGACAGAAGCGGCATATTGCAGGTGGTCTTTTCTCCCTCGAAAAACGAATCTCTTTATAAAGTTGCGGAAACTTTGCGGCCGGAATGGGTCATTTCCATTGAAGGAACGGTAAAGGAAAGGCCCAAGGGCATGCAGAATCCGAAGATCGAAACGGGAAAGGTGGAACTGGAAGCGGAAAGCTTGGAAATACTGTCCCAGGCGAAAACCCTGCCTTTTTCGATTGACGATAAGGGTTACGAGATTAACGAAGAGAAAAGACTGAAATACCGCTATCTGGACCTGAGAAGGGAAAGGATGAAAAAGAATCTGGTTCTGCGCCAGGGGATCATTCATTTCATGAGGGACTATTTAAAAAATGAAGGTTTCATCGAAGTGGAAACTCCGATTTTGACCAAATCCACGCCGGAAGGAGCAAGAGATTTTCTTGTTCCTTCGAGATTGGAACCGGGTAGATTTTACGCGCTGCCCCAGAGCCCCCAGCAATACAAGCAATTGCTCATGGTTTCCGGCTTGGAAAAATACTTCCAGATTGCCAGATGCTTCAGGGACGAGGATCCCAGAGCGGACAGGCAGGCGGAGTTCACGCAGCTGGATATCGAAATGTCTTTTGCCGAACAGGAAGAAATACTAGACCTGATTGAAAAACTCTATATTGCCCTGGTCAGGAAACTTATGCCCGAGAAAAGAATAACTAAAATTCCTTTTCCGCGTATTACTTACAAGAGCGTCATGGAAAAGTATAATAGCGACAAGCCGGATTTGAGAAGAAACAAGAACGACGCGGAAGAACTGGCCTTCGCTTTCATTGTTGACTTTCCCATGTTTGAGTATAAAAAAGAAGAAAAAAGATGGGACGCAGTTCACCATCCCTTCACCCGGCCCAGGACCGAGGATATAAAAGAGATGAAAAATAATCCGGAAAAGATTCTGGCCCATCAGTACGATTTTGTCCTGAACGGCTATGAAATAGGCGGGGGAAGCCTGAGAAGCTACAAGCCGGAAATTCTGGAAGCGGTCTTTGAAATAATGGGACACAAAAAATCAGATTTAAGGAAGAAATTTGGCCACCTTCTGGAAGCCTTTGAATACGGGGTTCCGCCGCACGGGGGGATCGCTCCGGGAATAGACAGGTTCGTGGCCATAGTTTCAAACGAACCCAGCATCAGGGAAGTCATCGCTTTCCCCAAAACAGGGGACAACAGAGATCTGATGATGCAGGCTCCCTCCGAGGTTGAAGAAAAACAGCTTAAAGAATTGCATATTAAAACAACGAAGTCTAAGACTCAATGAATTTACAATTCATTTCGATTTTTAATGAATAAATGAAAATAAATTACAAATTATTTTTTATAGCACTTTTTCTCAGCCTGCCTTTCTGGTGGGGGATTAACGTTTTGGAAGAAAACCTGAACAATGTTTTTTATTGGCACGAAATCAGCCAGAATCAAAACGTTTTTGCCGCCCAGATTGCGCTCGAGGAACAGCTCAGGGACTTGAAGCCCTTCCGCAACAGAGAAGTCGGCGATCTGCAACTTCAGGCCAAGTCGGCAATAAGCGTGCTGCTTGACGAGGGAGGAAAAGAGAGGTTGCTTTTTGCAAAAGAAACAAATCAGCAACTGCCGTTTGCTAGTCTGGCCAAGATGATGACCGCCTTGGTCGTCACCAAATACTACAATCTGGATAACGAAATCAGGGTTTCCCAAGAGGCAATCAAGCAAGAGGGAGATTTCGGGAAGCTGGAAGCGGGCCAGGTTTTTCCGGTAAGATACCTTCTTTATCCTCTGTTGATGGAATCGAGCAATGACGCGGCTTTTGCCCTGGCCGACGATTACGAAGACATGACTGAAAGGAAATTCGTTGAACTGATGAAGTGGGAAGCGGAAAGGCTTAAAATGAATGATACTTTTTTTGACAATCCCACTGGCCTTGATCCCGAAGAGTCGGGAACCAGGATGAATTATTCCACTGTTACAGATCTGGTAAAACTTGCAAAAGAAGTATTGAAGAAATCTTTGATCATTGAGGTTCTGCAAACCCAGAAATATTCTTTTTACGGCCCCGAACTCATAAACAGCAACGAACTTTTGGGAGAAATACCGGGAATAGTCGGAGGAAAAACAGGCTATACCGGAGAGGCTGGCGGCTGCATGATTCTGATAACTAACGCGCCGGAAAGCCAAGGCTACTTGATCAGCGTGATTCTCGGAGCCAACGGCACCCAGGACAGATTCGGAGAAATGGAGAAACTGGTTAGCTGGGTTGAGAGCGCTTACAGGTGGTAAAAACATGTTGTATTTGCCGGAAGCAGCCATCGATGTAATAAAAATCTTCACCGTCGGAGCCGCGGGCTTCATCGTAGCGTTTTTGTTAACGCCTTTTTTAATTCGTTTTTTATACAAACACAAACTCTGGAGAAAAGAAGTGAGGTCTGCGGCAATTGACGGAGGAGAAGTGCCGGTTTTCCAAAAGTTCCATTCCGAAGGAGAAACCCACGTTCCCAGGTTCGGGGGATTGCTGATCTGGGGCACCTCTTTGATAGTGGTGCTTTTATTTTGGGGCCTTTCCAGGGTTACTGATTTTTGGTGGCTGGACAAGCTTAATTTTTTGAGCAGAAACCAGACCTGGCTTCCGCTTTTCACTTTGATTGCAGCTTCCTTGATCGGTTTGAGCGATGATCTTCTGCAGGTTTTCGGCAAAGGTAAATACATCGGCGGGGGAGTGAGTTTGAAAAAAAGGCTTTTAATGATGGCCATCATCGGCATAATCGGCGCACTGTGGTTCTATTTCAGGCTGGACTGGCACAGCATTCATATTCCGGGCGTGGGAAATCTGGAAATAGACGGCTGGTATCTTCCTCTTTTCGTTATGGTGGTGATGGCTGTCTATTCCGGGGGCGTGATTGACGGACTGGACGGCTTGGCCGGAGGCGCCTTTGCCACGATGTTCGGCGCATATGCGGGAATTGCCTTGTTCTTGGGGCAAATAGACATTGCCGCTTTTTGCGCCCTGATACTGGGAACGATTCTGGCTTTTTTGTGGTTCAACATTCCTCCTGCCCGTTTTTATATGGGGGAGACCGGGATGATGGGATTGTGCGCAACCCTGACCGTCATCGCTTTCATGACTGATTCCGTTTTGGTTCTGCCAGTCATCGGATTTTTACTGGTAGTGGAATCGGGCTCGGTGATTATCCAGCTTTTTTCGAAGAAATTCAGGCACAAAAAAATATTCCTTTCTTCTCCCATCCATCATCATTTCGAAGCCAAGGGCTGGCCGCACTACCAAGTCACCATGAGATTCTGGATTATAGGCACCATCATGGCGATAGTCGGCATTGCCATTAGATTACTCGGTTAAACAACTATGGGACTTCGGCAACTGCAAAAAAAATATCCCAGGTTCATTTACGAAAGCTATTCTTATAAGAATTCAGGCAAAGACCTGAAAATTTCTTTTAGTTTTAAAATTGAACCGGGCATTTCTTTTAATCCCACTCTGATCATCAAGAACATTCCCAAACTGAGCTTAGCCAAGTTTGATAACCTGGCATTCCATCTGGGCTTGATAGAGATGATAAGTTACTGGAAAGCCACTTGTTCGCCGGAAATTGTGATCAGGGCCGGTTATTTAAATTCAGAACAAATTAGATGGTGGCAGGACTTGATAATGAAGGGCTTGGGCCAGTTCTTTTTTGAGAACAAAATACCATTCCAGAAACCGAAATTCTTTATTGCTGCCTCTAAAAAACAAAACCTGGCTAAGCCAAGCTTGGTCAAGACCAGCTGGAATAAAATATTGGTGCCAGTTGGAGGAGGCAAGGACTCTGCAGTGACCCTGGAATTATTGTCTGCTTTTTCCAAAAAGAAACCTGATATACGTTGTTTCTCTCTGAATCCGACCGATGCGGCAAAAAAGATAATGAAGGTCGCCGGATGCAAAAAACCGATTATAGTTGAAAGGAAAATAGATAAATTCCTTCTTGAGCTGAACAGAAATGGGTTTTTGAACGGCCACACTCCTTTCTCCGCTTACCTTGCGTTTTTAACCACTTTGGTTGCCTCTCTGTTCGGGCAAAAATACATCGCACTGTCCAACGAAAAAAGCTCCAACGAGGGCAATGTGAAATATCTGGGCAAAACAATAAATCACCAGTGGTCCAAGAGTTTTGAGTTCGAGGAAAAGTTCAGAAAATATTCGAAGAAATATCTGAGCAAAGACATAGAATACTTCAGTTTTCTCCGCCCCCTGTACGAAATTCATATTGCCGAAATATTCAGCCGCTATCCCAAATATTTCCCGGTTTTCCTAAGTTGCAACGAAGCGTATAAGACCGCTTCCGGGACCAAAAAGCCGACGAAAAAATGGTGCGGAAAGTGTTCGAAATGCTTGTTCGTCTTCATGATTCTTTATCCTTTTTTGGAAGAAAAAGAAATCTTAAAGATTTTCGGAAAAAATTTATTCCAAGATAAAAAACTTCTGCCCCTCCTGCAGCAATTAATAGGGGAGAAAGGATTTAAACCTTTCGAATGCGTCGGCACTAAGAAAGAAAGCTTGAGCGCCCTCTATCTCTGCTGGCTGAAAACCAAGGGAAAAAAGAAATTGCCTTATCTTCTGGATTATTTTGAAAGAAAGATACTGCCGAGACATAAATAGCTTTGTCTTTAACATAACCGCCGGAAGGCGATTTTTTTATTCAAAAAGGGAGAAATTTATGGTATTTTTAAGATAGGAGAAGAGAACTTGATTCAATGAAGCTAAATGAATTAAAGGATAAAAAAATAGTCGTCTTGGGATTTGGGAGAGAAGGAAAGGATAATTTTTTATTTTTGAGGAAGTTGTTCCCAAAAAAGATTTTGGGCATTGCCGACAAATCGGAAAAGATAAAAAAACCCGGCAAAAACAGCAGATTGCATTTGGGCAGAAACTATATTCAGGCGCTCAAAAAGTATGACGTAATCCTCAAATCGCCGGGCGTTCCCTTTAAAATACTGCCTAAATCCGTTCTCAAGAAAGTCATAACCCAGACTGATCTGTTTTTCGATAATTGCCCGGGGCAGGTTGTAGGGGTTACGGGAACCAAAGGAAAAAGCACCACCACTTCCTTGATCTACGAGATTTTAAAGAAGGGCGGACAGAAAGCGCATCTGGTGGGGAACATCGGGAAACCGGTCCTCAACCTTTTGTTTTCCGCAGGACCCAGGGACGTCTACGTATATGAATTATCTTCTCACCAGCTGTATAACCTTAAAGCGAGCCCGCATGTGGCCGTTTTTCTCAATATCTACCCCGAACATCTGGATTACTACAGGGGGTTCAGAGAATACGGCAGAGCCAAAGCCAATATCACTCTCCACCAAAGCGGGAAAGATTACTTGGTTTTCAATTCGGAAGACAAACTCGTAAAGCAATTCGCAGAAAAATCAAAGGCTATAAAAATCCCGATCAGGGGAAAATATTACGGGCTGGATAAAGCCGCAGCCGGAGCAGCAGGAAAGATATTCAGAGTTCCAAACAAGGTTATTGAGAGTACGATTAAAAAATTCAAACCCTTGCCTCACCGATTGGAATTGGTGGGCAAATTCCGGGGAATCACTTTTTATAACGATGCCCTGGCAACCATACCCGAGGCCACGATTGCGGCAATTGATTTCTTGGGTCAGAAAGTGCAAACCATCATGCTGGGCGGTTTCGAGAGAAATATTGATTTTAAAAATCTGGGCAAAAAAGTTTTAAAAAGCAAAATCAAAACCGTAATTCTGTTTCCCACGACCGGAGAAAAGATTTGGCGGGAAATCATGAAATTGTCCCGGGGCAGGGGAGTGCCCAAGCACTTCTCCGTGGACAATATGGCAGATGCGGTAAAGCTGGCCTATAAACATACGGATAAAGGAAAAATCTGCCTTCTTTCCACCGCTTCTTCAAGTTTCAGTATTTTCAGGGATTATAAAGAAAAAGGCAATTTATTCAAAAAATACGTGAAAAAATTCGCTCATGAAAAGTTCTGACCGTCCTGATTATCTTCTGACGGGAGTTTCCTTTTTTTTGCTGATGTTCGGAATAATGATTCTGGCTAGCGTTTCGGCAGCTTTTTCTTTCAACAAGTTCGACGACACTGCTTACCTTCTGAGACACCAGATATTTATGGGCCTGATACCCGGATTAATTCTGGGTTTCATTCTCTACAGGACTAATTTGTCCATCATCCGGAAATGGGCGCCCCGTTTGTTTTTAGCTAACTTGGTTTTATTGGTAGCGGTTTTCCTGCCCATTATCGGTTCAAACTTCGGAACGGCTTCCAGCTGGATTGATCTGGGATTCGTTACCTTCCAGCCTTCGGAGTTTTTGAAATTGACTTTCATCCTTTATCTGGCTGCCTGGCTGGCCAGCCGAACGGATAAAACGGTGTCGATGAAGAATGCTCCTGAGTTCGGCAGAACTTTTGCTGCTTTCATTCTGGCTCTGGCGCTTGTTTCTTTACTTTTGATCCTGCAGCCCGACATTGGCACCCTGGGGATAATCGCTGTCACGGCGGTTGCCATGTATTTTTCTACCAGTTTGCCTCTCGTCCACACCGCCATTATATTCTTGATAGGAGGCATCGGCCTTTATTCCGTGATTAAGATTTCTCCTTACCGCTTGAATCGTCTTTTGGTTTTTCTTAATCCGGAGATCGACCCGATGGGCATAGGCTATCAGGTGAAACAGGCCCTGATTGCCATAGGCTCGGGAGGAATGGCCGGAGTGGGGCTGGGGCTGAGTATCCAGAAGCACGGTTTTCTGCCTCAGTCCGTTTCCGATTCGATCTTCGCCGTTTTTTCCGAGGAGACAGGCTTTATAGGCGCTTTCTTTCTGATTTTTCTTTTTCTGGTTTTCGCCTGGCGGGGATTCAAGATCGCCAAAGAAAGCAGGGATAAATTCTCTCAGCTTACCGCCATGGGAATCACTGTCTGGATTATCGGCCAAACCTTTGTTAATATTGGAGCAATGATAGGAGTTTTGCCTTTAACAGGCATTCCCTTGCCCTTCATCAGTTATGGAGGCTCGGCCTTGGTAGCCGAATTGATGGGGTTAGGAATATTATTAAACATTTCCAAGGAAACATGAAGATACTATTTACCGGAGGCGGTACGGGAGGGCATATCATCCCGATCATCGCCCTGACCAGGGAAATAAGGAGAGTTTATCAGAGCCCCGACCTTCAATTCCATTTTCTGGGCCCGAAAGACGACTTCAGCCAGGCGCTTTTGTCACAGGAAGGAATAAAAGTAAAGTACGTTCTGGCAGGAAAGATTAGGAGATACCCGGGCTGGAAAAATTTTCTTTGGAATGTGCTGGATGTTTGTGTAAAAATTCCCTTGGGCACTTTACAGGCATTCTTTTACATTTTCTTCATGTCTCCCGATCTGATCTTCAGTAAGGGAGGATTCGGTTCGATTCCGGGAGTTCTGGCCGGCAGGCTTCTTTTTGTGCCGACTATTCTTCACGAATCCGACATTACCCCCGGAGCAGCCAATAAGTTCCTGAGTAATTTAGTCATGGAAATATTCGTTTCCTTTCCCAAGACCGAGTATTTTCCGATTAAAAAAATGATCCTGGTGGGCAATCCCACAAGAAGGGAAATACTGGAGGGCTCGAAAGAGGAAGCCAAGACTTTCTTTAAAATGACTTCTCCAAAACCCGTGCTTTTGATTCTGGGCGGTTCACAAGGAGCCCAAAGGATAAACGACAAGATTCTCGAGGTTCTTCCTCAGCTTTTGGAAAACTTTGAAATAATTCACCAGTGCGGAGATAATAATTTCCAGCAGGTCAAAGCCGAATCCAAGGTACTGATAAATCAGGAACAGGAGAAATTTTATCATCTCTTTCCATTCCTGCGGGAACCGGAGATGAAAAGATCTTACGCCGCCGCCGACTTGATCTGCAGCCGGGCGGGCTCTGGAAGTATTTTTGAGATTGCAGCCGTGGGAAAGCCCAGCATTCTGATTCCCTTGCCCGAGTCGGCCCAGAACCATCAGGTGAAAAACGCTTACGCTTATCAGGAAAGCGGGTCATGCATCGTTATAGAGGAAACCAACTTTACCTCCCATTTCTTCCTGGAAAGAATAAAGTCTCTTTTCACCCAGACAGACGAACTTTTGAAGATGACCAAATCGACAAATAGTTTTGCCAAGCCCCAGGCGGCGAAGATAATCGCGAATTATCTTGTGGAATATTTAACCAGAGGAAAATAAAAAAACAATATGGTACCAGAAGAACAATTCAAATTCATAAAGCCAGGGGAAATAAGGACGAGAATCGCTCCCTCGCCAACTGGTTTTTTGCACGTGGGTCTGGCCAGAACCGCTCTTTTCAATTATCTCTTTGCCAGGCAGAAGGGAGGGGTTTTCGTTTTAAGGATAGAGGATACGGACAAGGATCGATCCAAGCCCGAGTTTGAAAAAGACATTCTTGAGAATCTGAAGTGGCTGGGCCTGGAGTGGAATGAAGGTCCGGATGTCGGCGGAGAATACGGCCCTTACCGCCAGACCGAACGGCTCAAAACTTACGAAAAATATCTAAAGAAGCTTCTGGAGGAAGACAAGGCCTATTATTGTTTTTGCTCGGAAGAAGAATTGGAGGCACAGAGACAGGAACAAATGTCACGGGGAGAATCTCCAAGGTATTCGGGGAAATGCGCGGCTTTGGACAAAGAAACCGTAAAGAAATATCTCGCCGAAAAGAAACCGTCGGTCATCAGATTCAGGTTAACGGCAAAAAAAGTGAGTTTCGATGACCTGATAAGGGGAAAACTGGAATTCGATACCGGGCTTATGGGAGACATGATAATTGCCAAAGGCCTGTCTGTTCCTCTTTATAACTTTGCCGTGGTGATAGACGACTTTGAAATGAAGATAAGCCACGTGATAAGAGGAGAAGAGCATATTTCCAACACTCCAAAACAGATCCTGATTCAGGAAGCCCTTGGTTTGCCGCAGCCCCAATACGTTCATTTGCCCTTGATTTTGGGACCTGACCGCAGCAAGCTGAGCAAAAGGCACGGAGCTGCCAGCGTGAAGGATTATAAAAAAGAAGGTTATCTGCCCGAAAGCCTTATAAACTTCATGGGGTTTCTGGGATGGAATCCGGGAGACGAAAGAGAAATTTATTCCCTGCCCTCCTTGGCTAAAGAATTCTCTCTGGAAAAAGTGCAGAAAGCAGGCGCTATTTTCAACATCCAGAGACTGGATTTCTTAAACGGATTCTATCTCCGCCAGAAATCAAAAGA
>CAZYNZ010000008.1:0-10506 GCA_964648545.1 uncultured Candidatus Saccharibacteria bacterium | reverse complement strand
CCCTTGGTCGGACTCACTTGCGTCTGGGATATTCCCTCCAGGTGGTATTCGATTGGGTCTTCAATCGTTATGATTTTAATTTCCGGCTTGTGGATTTGTTTTAAAAAAGCATAAAGGGTCGTGGTCTTTCCCGAGCCGGTAGGGCCCGTCACGATAATCATGCCGTTTGGTTTTTTGATTTCCCCCTTAAACATGTTTAACAGATCCGCTCTTAATCCCAGGGCATCAAGGTTTATCAGGCTTTTGGGATTTAAAATTCTTAAAACTACTGATTCCCCATACTCGGAAGGCAAAGTGGAAGACCTTATTTCAATGGTCAGTTCCTCCATAAAAACACTAAATCGGCCGTCTTGGGGCCGATCAATTATGTTCAGCTTGATGCCGGACAAAAGCTTGATTCTGGAAAGAATTTTTTCATAAACCTCTCTTGAGAGAGTGGTCACATCCTGCAGGATCCCGTCGTTCCTGACCCTGATTTTAGCCCGTTCCTCCTCAGCTTCTATGTGGATGTCGGAAGAGCCCAGGATTATTGCTCCTCCCAGGATGACTTCCAGGATATCCGAGACGTTTTTCAGGGCGGATTGTTTAATTCCCTCTTTCAGGTCGAGGATATTTTTTATTTTCTTTTTAATTTCAGAGTTTTTTTTCGAAGAAATCTCTACTCCTTCGGCTTCTCTTTTTGTGTTTTCTGCCATGAAGGTTTAAAATTAAGTAAGTTAGTTTAATTTATCTTGAATTTAAGCAAAAGTCAATGAAAATCATTACAGAAAATCCGTCCCAAACCAAAAAACTGGGAAAGCTTTTGGCGGAAGAAGTTCTTAAAAGTCGTCCGGGAAAGAGAGCATTTGTTTTCGGTTTAAGAGGCGACCTTGGCGGGGGGAAGACCACGTTTCTGCAGGGTTTTGCCAGAGGATTGGGGGTGAAAGATAAAATAACCAGCCCCACTTTCGTCATCCTTAAGAGGTTCAAACTGGGGAGGCCGAGGTTCGAATATTTCGTTCACATCGATTGCTATAGAATCCGGGAAGCAAAAGAAGTCCTAAGCTTGGGCTTAAAAGAGATCATGGCCGATCCAAAAAACATTGTAGCGATTGAATGGGCCGAGAGGGTAAAAAAGATTCTTCCCGGAAACACAGTCTGGATAAAATTCGATTTTATTAACAAAAACACAAGAAAAATTGTGGCAAAATCCAAACATGACAAGTGAAAAAAAACGATTAATCATCATTGATTCCAACTCGGTCATTCATCGCGCTTTTCACGCTTTGCCTGCACTGAGCCGGAAGAACGGAGAGCTGGTAAATGCGGTCTACGGGTTCTTGCTGGTTTTTTTTAAAGCGCTGAAAGATCTTCGTCCCAATTTTATCGCTGCCGCTTTTGACTATCCGGCTCCCACTTTCCGCTCAAAAATTTACAAAGGATACAAAGCGAAAAGGCCCCCGGCCCCCGAGGAGCTCTATCGGCAAATTCCCAAAGTGAAAGAGTTTCTAAAAGCAATGGGAGTTTCTTTTTTCGAGAAAAAGGGGTTTGAAGCGGATGACATCATCGGCACGATCGCCCGTTTGGCACCGAAAAAACAGGTCCTGCCGAAAATAGAAACAGTTATACTGAGCGGCGACTTGGATACTCTCCAGCTGGTTGATGACAATACAAAGATTTACGCCCTGAGGAAGGGAGTAAAAGACGTCGTTTTGTACGATGAAGATTCCGTCAGGGGAAAATTCGGAGGCCTTGAACCAAAACAAATCCTTGACTTCAAATCCCTGAGGGGCGACCCCTCAGACAACATTCCCGGAGTCACCGGCATCGGGGAGAAGACCGCCGTGGAGCTTCTTTTGAAATTCGGCAGCTTGGAAAGCATTTATAAGAAAATAGAAAACAGCTCCGCCAAGGCAAAAGAGCTGAAGCCTAAACTGAAAGAGACCCTGTTAAAATACAAAGAACAGGCATTTATTTCGAAAGAATTAGCCAAGATTGAAAAAAACGTTCCCATAGATTTTAACTTAAACAAATGCGCATGGAGGGGGTTGGACGTGGGAAAAGCGAAGGACCTTCTGGAAGAATTCGAATTCACCAGTTTGTTGAAAAGGCTGTCGGAAACTCCCGTTGATGCTTCGGAAAAACAGGAGAAACAGATTGGGGAGAACCTAAGGTTGTGGTAAAATTAAAAAACAATGCGCGTTTTAATCGCTTATTATTCGAGAACGGACTCCACGAAAAAAGTGGCTCTGGCCATTGAAAAAAATTTTCGGGAGCGGGGGTTTGAAGTGGACGTTGAAAAAATTAGGCCTAAAAAGGAGCACAGTTTTTTTGCATGGTGGCATATCAGAATGGTGAAAAAGGAATGTGAGATTCTTCCCCCGAAAATAAAAGATGTTTCCAAATACGACGTTGTTTGTATAGGTTCTCCCAACTGGACCCGTCTTTCCTTGCCCGTGGCCAGATATCTCAGCGAGATTAAGGGCTTGAAATATAAAAACGTCGGTCTCTTCGCAACCACCGCTTTGATGCCTCAGGTTGAGTGGTACATCATCTCAGCCTATTTATTGGAGCTTACTTTTACTTCCATAGTCAGCCAGAGGGGCGGCCGTCCTATCAACAGTTTACTACTCTCAAGCATATTTAAGCATTGGAATTGCCAATCGGAATACGGAAAAAGGAAAATAAAGGAATTTTGCGATAAGCTCGAAACGCCCATCCGTTCTTTCAAAGAATATTTTTTGGAGCAGAAGGAGGTTGAAGGCACCCGCCTTGTGGTCGTATTTCTCTCCGCTTTTTTGCTCGCCTTTTTGTTTTTTCAAATAGTAAGTTCTTTTCTCGGGGCTAAAATATTCGCCTGGAAGGAATTTTCTTTTCTGTTTATCATCGGCTTTTTTGCCTATTTCAGTCTTTTATCGATATTAACGGGAAAGGTCTGGGTTTCTTGGAGCAAATATTTGACTGCCTTTCTTTTGGTTTCCGTCCTGACCATTTTGATATTATTTCTGATTCCCTATCTCGGAAGACCCATTGTACTGGGCTACACTTTGATTTTTATAATAGTCAGTTTTTTCCGGGATCAAAAAACAGTTTTTTTCACCGGCGCGATCACTCTGCTTTCGTACTTTTACCTGTTTTTCTCCTACCCGATTGCTGGAGTTTTGTCTCCGGCCTTGGATATGTTTCTCCTTGCAGTCGCCATATTAATGATCGGAGCCATCACCCGGAATATGCAGAGAAATTACATTAGTTTGCTCGAGACACAGGATGAGATTGAAGCGGCTATGGGCACTTTGGAAATCAAAATTGCAGCCAGGACGAAGGAGTTGAAAGAACTGTCGGAAAGCTTGGAAAAACAGGTGGAAAAAAGAACGGGGCAGCTGCAGGAAAAAATCCAAGAACTGGAAAGGTTCAACAAGCTCTCGGTGGGCAGAGAGTTGAAGATGGTTTCCTTGAAAGCGGAGATTAAAGGGCTGAAAGAGGAATTGGAAAAAACCAAAGGTCGGAGATAAAAAAATAAATCATATGGCAAACAATAAATTAACGAAAGAAGATGTCGAAAAATTATTGGCAACCCCCGGAAAAGTCAGAGGCGTGGTTTTTCAGACCGATGCGGAATACATCCGGAATAAAAAGGGGAAGGAGAGCGTAGCAGCGATCGAGAAAGAGCTGGAAAGATTGGGTTGCCCCATAGATTATAAAAGCATCAAGGCCATCAGTTGGTATCCTTTGGGGCTGCGGGTCGTTTCTCTTCTTGTAATCAAGAACATATTCAACTTACAGGATCAGGATATAGAAGAAATGGGTAACTTAGCTCCGAAATACTCTCTGATAGTCAAACTTTTGATGAAATATTTTCTGACCATTGAAATGACTTACAAAGAAAGCCCCAAGTACTGGGAAAAGCATTACACCGTAGGCAAGCTTGAGACGCCGGGTTATTCTCTGGAAAAGAAATATTTTATTGTGCGCATCAGAGATTTTAAAGTTCATCCAGTTTTATGCGTTTATTTCCGAGGTTATTTTAAGAGAATCAGCCAATTTTTATTGAAGGATGCCAAGAATTTTAAAACCCAGGAAACCAAGTGCCAGTTTTCGGGAGATCCTTACCATGAAATCGTTATAACTTGGGAATAAGGTATGATCGAAAAAAAACAAAACGGTGAAAAATCAGTAATAGAAGAATTGAAAAGAGCCAAGGAGGACTTGGAAGATTTGGAAACTTATATAGAAGAGTTTTCTTATTTCTTGCCTCTTGCAATTTGTGCCGTTAATCCTCCGAAGTTCGTTATCGACGTTAACCAGGCCTTTCAAAAATTAACCGGCTATAAGGCGTCGGAAATAATCGGAGAGCCCTTGGATCTTATTTTCTCGGAAAAAAAAGAAGCAAATCTTTTTTTGGATCAATCCCAAAAGCAGACGGCGCCAAGAGTAAAAGACTTAATTCTGGTTTCCAGGAACAAAAGAAAAATACCAGTAAGCGTTTCCGTTTCGATAAGAAAAGATAACAAAGGTAATTTCATAGGTTATTTTCTTGCCTTGAACGATATTTCCGAAACCAAAAAAGCCAGGGAAAAACTGGAAGAAAGAGTGGAGGAAAGAACACGGGAGCTGGAAGATTCCAGAAAAGCCCTGATGAATATGCTGGAAGATGTGGAGGATGCCAGAAAGAAGAGTGAAGAAGAAAAAGACAAAACGCTTTCCATTATTACCAATTTCTCCGACGGTTTATTAGTTTTTGACAAAGAAAACAGACTTTCTTTAATAAACCCTCAGGCCGAGAGTTTTTTCAACGTTCAGTCCGGGGATTTAATAGGAAAATCAGTGTTTGAACTTGCCGGAGAGTCAAACCTTAGTCTTTTGGTTAATCTCTTGGGTAAGGATATTAAGGGCATTTTTAGGAAGGAACTGAAAATTAGGGAGAATCTGGTTTTGGAGATATCAAGCGCACCCATGGTAATCGGCGAAGGAGAATTGGGAGTTTTGGTTATTTTTCACGATATTACCAGAGAAAAGCTGATTGAAAGGGTTAAAACGGAATTCGTTTCCTTGGCCGCCCATCAACTGCGGACTCCGCTGGCGGCCATTAAATGGACCTTGAAAATGCTTCTGGACGGCGACCTGGGAGGAATAACTCCTGAGCAGCGGGAGTTCATCGAGAAAACCTACAAATCCAACGAAAGGATGATTAGTTTGATCAACGACCTTCTGGACGTGACCAGGATTGAAGAAGGAAGGTATCTATACAAACCCGTCTTGAGCAACTTCGAGAATGTCGTGCATTTTGTGATCAACTCGCACAAAGACAATATTGAAAGGAGAAAGATTAAATTGGAATTTAAAAAACTGAAAACCAAGATTCCCAAGATTATAATTGACGTGGAAAAAATGAGAGTCGCCGTGGATAATGTTTTGGATAATGCGATCAAATATACGCCTCCCGGAGGAAAAATAACGGTGACCCTGGATTATTTAAAGAAGACGAAAGAAATTGAATTTAAAATCCAGGACACGGGAGTCGGCATTCCGGTCGACCAAAAAGAAAGGGTTTTCAGTAAATTCTTCAGGGGGGCCAACGTAATCCGTATGGACACCGAGGGTTCCGGACTGGGCATCTTCATCACCAAAAATATTATCGAAGCTCACGGAGGAAAAATCTGGTTCGAATCGGAGGAAAATAAAGGAGCCACTTTCTTCTTTACTCTACCAGTTAAAGAAGAGTTTACGGAATTCCTGAAAGAATTTTAATTTTCCATGCAGTCCATTGTTTTTATTTTAATTGCCGTTTTTATTACAATAAACATAATTCAGACATGGCTGATTTTTACTTATAAACTTCTAATAAAGGGAGCGGCGATAATTGGGGGGATGGAAGCGATAGAGTTCCCCATTGTTATATATTTGATAATCAAAGGAGGGGTCGCGGGTTTTTTGACGGTTGTTCTAGTAGAGATTATACAGTGGTCGCTTATTGCCTATCTTTCCACAAAGAGTAGAATTAAGTAAGATATTTAAAAAGGTCGATAAATGTTTAAAATTCCGAAAACATTATGCTCATACCTAGTAGTCCTACTCCTCCGACCATCGGAATAGAGTATTTCGATATAAACACAATTATGGGGCAGACCCTCGGCTGGTTAAAGTGGCCCACCCTCTTAGGTCTGGTTTTTGCTGCGGTCGCTTTTATTATTGCGGCTTACTACATTGTTCAGTATACCAAAGGCTATTTTGCCGGCAGAGGAGTTCCCAAATCATGGAAGTTTATTCTTTGGGGTATTTTTATTACCTCAATTGCTGAAATTGGAGAAATATTAGGTTATTATGAATGGCCGAATGCCGGAATGATTGAAACAAATATTCTTTTGTTAATTCCCCACGCCTTAGGAGGTACCTTAATCGGTCTGGGCGCTTATTTCTTATATAAAGAAGTAACTTCATAAAAATATGCCAATTTTAGAATTTTATGCGGTCAATCCCTTAGCCATCGGTCCTTTTGGAATGAGTCTCTATTTCCTTTTGGTACATATCCCCATTGTTGGAGGATTTGGAATGGCTGCTTACTACATCATTAAGTATTTGCGCCGATTTTATGGAGAAAGACCGATTCCTGAAGAATGGAAAGTATTCTGGTTAGCCATAGTTTGGGGTACGATTCATGAGTTGATCGAAGTGCCGATCCTTTACCAATGGGCCATAGGTCAAGTTCTGTGGATAGCCTACTTTATCGTCCAAATAATTGCCGGTATCTACCTGATTCGGGGGAGTTATCTCTTAGCCAAAAAATATATAGTAAAATAACCAAGTTTTTGGTTTATGGAAAAATTAATTGAAGGCCTGGAAAAGGATCTCCAGAACATATTGGAAGGGAAGCCTCTCAAGGTTTTGAGAAAAGACTTGGGGGACGTAATGGATATTCGTCTTTACCGGATGTTGGTTTTTTCATTGCAATGGGCTTCGGTCGGTTATCAGTCGGCATTGAGATTCTCCGGGATGAAATTCGGCAAACGAGTGGGCACGAAATCAGAGAAATCGGAAATCTCCTTGGTGCTGGAAGAAATCAAGAAAATTCTCGAAACGCTGAAAGAAGGAAAAATCGAAGTCGAAATAATGCCTAAACTGCAAAGCGCCCAAATTAAGATTTACAGTTCCTCCTTGACCGCCGATATCCCCAACGTCCTCAAAAACCTTTGTTTTTTTGAGGAAGGTTTTATCGAGGGGTATCTGGACGGAGTAATCTCCAAACAAGGCTCAATAACCATGCTCGGCGGAGAAACAAGCATTAATAAGGCAAGCGTAGAGGAAAAAAGATGCATTGGCTTGGGCGATGATTTTTGTGGATTTTTAATTAAATTTTAGGTATACTGTATATATGGCAAAGAAAATTCTAATGGTTGAAGATGAAGAGATTATGATTGACCTCCTCCAAAGGAAAATAGCCCAGGAAGGATACGAGATTTCAGTCACCAGAAACGGCGAGGAAGGCTTGGCGGCGATGAAAAAAAAGAAGCCGGATTTAGTTTTGCTTGATATTATTATGCCTAAAATGGGAGGGTTTGAGGTTATGGAAAATATGCAGAAAGACAAGGATTTAAAGAAGATTCCGGTGATAGTAATTTCCAACTCGGGTCAGCCGGTGGAAATCGACCGGGCCCAAAAAAATGGAGCAAAGGACTGGCTGATAAAAACAGAGTTTGATCCTCAGGAAGTGATCGAAAAAATAAAAAAACAAATCGGCTAAAATCATGTCAAAGGTAATTCTTATTATCGAAGACGATAAATTTCTTCGGGAATTAATCTCCCAGAAACTGACCAAGGAGGGATTTCCCATTTCCGAAGCCATAGATGGCGAAGAGGGAATTAAAAAAATTAAGGAAGAAAAACCGGGTTTAATCCTTCTTGATCTTATTTTGCCCGGTATAGACGGCTTTGAGGTCCTTTCTCAAATGAAGGAGGACCCTTCGGTTTCTTCAATCCCGGTAATTATCCTTTCCAATCTCGGCCAGAAAGAAGATGTTGAAAAAGGATTAAAATTAGGTGCGGTTGATTACTTAATCAAAGCTCATTTCACTCCGGGTGAAATTATAGAAAAGATCAAGGCGGTTTTAAAATAAAGCATGCCTGAGCTCCCTGAGGTCGAAACAATCAGGCTTCAGTTGTCGAAAAAGATTGTCGGCAAGAAATTAGACGGAAAGAAAATCACTAACGTACGGCGAAGGGCGAAAATTCTGATCATCGATTTTGCCCAGGGCTCAAGCTTGCTTATCCATTTAAAACTGACCGGCCAATTGATTTTCAACGGTAAAATCTTGCCTCATACGCGCAAGGTTTTTAATTTTGATGACGGAACAAAATTGATTTTTAACGACGTCCGAAAGTTCGGCTGGTGGAAAAAAGTAAAAAACACAAAGGCGATTGAAAAAAGCTTGGGACCGGAAGCTTTAACGCTTGATTTGGATACTTTTAATGCGCTTCTTGAAAGGAAGCCTAATTCTAAAATTAAACCCTTATTGATGGACCAGCGGGCCATATCCGGTATAGGCAACATTTATTCAGACGAGATTTTATTTGCTTCCAAAGTGCATCCCCTGCGGACTGTCAAAACCCTGAAGGAGAAAGAAATAGAGAAAATCTGCCAAAACATCAAGAAAATTCTGAAGGCGGCCATAAAGGCCCACGGCTCCTCAGTCGAACATTATGTCGATGCTTGCGGCAAGAAGGGAAATTATGTAAAACAACATAAGGTTTATCAAAGAGAAGGACAAAAATGCCTCCGTTGCGGCTCAGTCATCAAGAGAATTAAAATCGGCGGGAGGAGCGCGCATTTTTGCTCAAAGTGTCAAAAAATCTAATGCTTATTTTTCTTTACGGCCAGGACACATACAGGATGCAAAAGAAGTTGGAAGAGATGATCGAAACTTACAAAAAAGCCCACAAGAGCGGATTGAGCTTAAAATACTTCGGAGAGGAAAACTTCAGTTTGAATGAAATCATGAATGAAACTCAAATGGTTTCGATGTTCGAGGAAAAGAAGCTGATCGTTCTCAGGAATATTCTGTCTGCTTCCGAGAAAAACGATGGGCTTGCGGACTTTCTCAAGAAAATAAAAGACTCGGAGGGCACCAATATAGTTATATATGAAGAAAATAAAATAAAAGCCACGGATTCCTTGGTTAAGTTTCTTAAAAAAAACGCCAAGGCCCAAGAGTTCGCGCCTTTAGAGGGAGAAAAGCTTAAAAATTGGGTAAAGAAAGAATTTTCAACCTACAAAGCCGATATCAAATCCGGTGTAGCGGAGAAACTCATCAACTTCGTCGGCAATGATTTATGGCAGATGGACAATGAAATCAAAAAACTAGTTAACTATAAATTTCACAGGCATATCGAAGAAAAGGATGTTGACCTTTTGGTTAAGCCCAAGATCGAGTCAGACATTTTTAGGACGATTGACGCCATGGCCCAGAAGAATAAAAGGCAAGCTCTGTCTTTTTTGCACAAACACCTGGAAAAGGGAGATAATCCCCTTTATCTTTTTTCCATGATTAATTATCAATTCAGAAATCTTTTAATAGTGAAGGATTTGATGGAACGAAACCGTCCGTACTACGCCATCTTAAAGACGGCAAATCTGCACCCCTTTGTTGTCAGAAAAAGTTATGAGCAGGCTGGAAAATTCAGTTTTCCGGAATTAAAAAAAATCTACCGGAAGATTTTTCAGGTAGATTTAGCTATAAAGACCGGGAAAATAAATCCCGAGACGGGATTGGATTTACTTTTGTCCGAGATTTAGAGATTTAGTAATTCTGGATTTCATCCGGGAAGCGGTGTTTTTTTTCATGAGGCTGGTCTTCGCGGCTTTATCCAACAGTTTGTAGACCTGCGGTAGAAGCTTCTTTGCCTCGCCGGATTTTTTTTGGGCAATCAAAGTTCTGACCTCTTTGAGCAGGTTTCTTAATTTGGTCTTTTTTTTGACGTTTCTCGTCCTTCTTCTTACGCTTTGACGAAGCGCTTTTTTCGCAGCTTTTGTTATTGCCATATATTAATCTTTAGCACCTTTTATTTTTTTTATCAAGTCTCTCAATTCGGCCGCCCTTTCAAAATCAAGGTTTTTGGCGGCTTTTTGCATTTCTTCTTTCAAGAGTTTTACATCATTTATCAGCCCGAACTCCGAAACGACCTCTGCTTTTTTGGCGAAAAGCCAGTCCCTGATTTCCTTTTTTATGGCCTGAGGGGTGATTTTATGGAGCAGGTTGTAGTCTGCCTGGATTTTTTTTCTTCTTTCTATCTCTTTCATCGCTTGCTTCATGGATTTTGTGATTTCATCTGCATATAAAATTACCTTACCTTCCATGTGCCTGGCTGCCCTTCCCATGGTCTGGATAAGCGTTGTCTCGCTTCTCAAAAAACCCTCTTTATCGGCATCCAGAATGGCGACCAGAGAAACTTCGGGCAAATCCAAGCCTTCTCTCAAGAGATTTATTCCCACCAGAACATCGTATTTTCCCTCCCTCAAATCCTTAAGAATTTGGG
>CAZYNZ010000007.1:0-11428 GCA_964648545.1 uncultured Candidatus Saccharibacteria bacterium | reverse complement strand
AAAAGCAGATTCTTTTAAACGCCCGGGCCATGGCAGACGAGTTCAAAAAACAAGGAATCAGGGTGGTTTCGGGAGGCACGGACAATCATCTGATGGTGATAGATATTTCTCCTTTCGGTCTCGAGTCTAAAAAAATCCAGGACGAACTGGACAGGGTCGGAATTTACGTCAATCGCAACGCAATTCCTTTTGATAAAAGACCGCCCTACAACCCATCGGGTATCCGCCTGGGGAGCCCCGCGGTGACGACCCGGGGTTTGAAAGAGAAGGAATGCCGCGAAATTGTAATATTGATCGTAAAACTTATTAAGAACATCGGGAATGCCGCAGTTAAAAAGCTAATTAAGAAAGAGGTGGAAAAATTACTCAAAAAATTCCCAATTTATGAAGATTTTCAATGGTAGAAAAGAATCCGAGAAAATTTTACTGGATTTGAAAAAAAAGATAAAAAAATTGAGAGTTAAGCCGAGTTTGGCAAGTATTTTGGTGGGAGAAGACAGGGCCTCAAAATTATATATAAATCTGAAGAAAAAAGCGGCCCGGAGAATCGGCATAAAGTTAGTTCTCCATAAGTTTAAGAGCGGAGCGAAAGAAGGGGACATTATCGGCAAAATAGACTCATTAAACCAAAATGAAAAAGTCTACGGCATAATTGTACAGCTGCCCCTGCCCAAAGGTTTTAATACTAAAAAAATTACAGGTAAAATCAGCTGCCAGAAAGATGTCGATGGCTTCCAGAGAAAAAGCTATTTTCCTCCGGTACTGCCCTCGGCAATTTTAATTGCCTTAAAAAGAGCGGTTAAATCTCAGCGAAACAAGAAGATTTTGGCTTTGGTTAATTCAAAGATATTCGGGGAAACGCTCAAAAGGTTTTTGAAAGGCGACAGGATAAAAATAGAATATATTTTAAGGAAAAAAGTTTCGCGGGAAAAACTTAAGGCGGAACTTAAGTCTGCGGACGTGGTAATTTCCGTCTGCGGGGTTCCCAACCTGATTAAAAATGATATGGTTAAAAAGGGAGCGGCTCTGATTGATGCCGGCATCGCGCGGATTGACCACGGAAAAGTAGCGGGAGATGTTGACCGGAAAAGCGTAAAGAATAGCGCATCTTTTTTAACTCCGGTTCCCGGCGGAATCGGCCCCCTAACCGTCGCTTTATTATTAAAAAATACGTATTTTGCAGCAAAAAATCATGGAAAACGTAGCTAAAATAATCGATCAAACATATCTTAAAGCGGGAGCGGATGAGGATGAGATGAAAAAGGTCTGTGAGGAAACCAAGCAATACGGCTTCCGCGGCCTTTGCATTTTTCCGGAGCATACGAAACTGGCCAAAGAACAGTTGAAAAACACGGGGATTAAGGTAACCACCCTGATAGACGAACCGACCGGCACCAGTCCCCACGATAATAGAATGGACATGGTGAAAGAGGCAAAAAAAGCGGGGTCCGACGAGGTGGACGTGGTGATGAAGATAGATGCTTTTAAGAATAAAAAATACGATGAAGTTTTGGCGGATTTGAAAGAAATCTGCGAAACTCTACCGACAAAGGTAATAATCGGTTCCGGCTACCTGACGGACGAAGAGATAAAGAAGGCGTCGGAAATAGTGAAGGAGGCCGGGGCAATTTGCGTTAAAACCGCTACGGTGGATGATCCCCTGGACCGGACGGAACTGGATGAAAAGGCGAAACATGTGAAGATAATGAGGGAGTCGGCGCAGGGCTTGCTCGTTAAGGCAGCCGGCGGCGTAAGGAATCTGTCCGACTTGGAGATGATGGTGGAAGCGGGAGCGGACATCATAGGAACCAGTTCGGGGATTGAAATCGTGAATGAATTTTTAGGGACGGAGGCCAAGATTAAAAAAGACGACAGAATAATTGAATAATCATGCCTTATAAACCCACAATTGGTCTGGAAATACATATTGAGCTTAACACAAAAACAAAAATGTTTTGTGGTTGTAAAAATGACCCTAATGAACATCGCCCTAATATCAATATATGTCCAACGTGTACTGCGCAACCGGGGAGTCTTCCCGTTATTAACGAAGAGGCAATAAGGAAAGTTATAAAAACAGGCCTGGCCCTGAATTGTCAGATTCCCGAGTTTTCCAAGTTTGACAGGAAAAATTATTTCTATCCTGATCTTCCAAAAGGATACCAGATAAGCCAGTATGACAAACCTTTATGCGTGGGCGGCTTTCTTGACTTAGACGGGAAAAGAATCAGGATTACCAGAGTTCATTTGGAGGAAGATACCGGAAGCCTGGTGCATCCCTCGGGCGCAGAATATTCCTTGGTCAATTTTAACCGGGCAGGAATTCCTCTTATGGAATTAGTGACGGAACCAGATATCGCTTCGGGCAAGGAGGCGAAAGATTTCGCCCAAGCCCTTCACCTGATTTTGCACTATCTTGACGTTTCCGATGCTGACATGGAAAAAGGCCAGATGAGAGTGGAAGTTAATATTTCCGTATCCAACGACAAGAAATTGGGCACCAAGGTGGAAATTAAAAACCTCAACTCGTTCCGGGCCGTAGAGCAGGGGATAGATTACGAAATAAAAAGACAGGGGGAACTGTTGGAATCCGGCAAAAAAATAGTCCAGGAGACGAGGGGATGGGACGATGTAAAAGGAAAAACCTTCTCCCAGAGAGAGAAGGAAGAGGCGCATGACTACAGATATTTTCCCGAGCCCGACTTGCCTCCGCTTCACCAAACCGAAAGATTTGTCGAGGGGATCAGGAGTGATATTCCCGAACTTCCTCAAAAAAGAAGGGAAAGGCTGAAGAAAGAATATCAGTTGGATGAGAATAACGCTGGAATATTCGTTTATAATAAAGATTTGGGAGAATATTTTGAAAAAGTGATTTCCGAGCTGCCTCCCGACCTGGCGCTGGAAAAACTTTTAAAACTGATAAAACTCTCCTCCAATTATTTAATTACGGACCTCCAGGGATTGTTGAAGGGAGAGTCGGTCTCCAGTGATAAATTTTTAATTACTCCGGAGAATTTCGCCGAATTCATCTGTTTAATACACGATGGAAAGATTTCTAGTAAAATAGCCAAGCAGGTATTGCTCGAAATGTTCAAGAGCGGAGCAGATCCTTCAAACGTTATCGAGGAGAAAGGATTAAGCCAGATTAGCGATGAAAAGGAAATTGAGCAGATTCTGGAAGAAATCATTGTCCAAAACCCGAAAGTAGTCGCGGATTATAAATCAGGCAAAGAAAACGCTTTTCAATATCTGATCGGCCAGGTCATGGCTAAAACTCGCGGAAAAGCCGACCCAAAGATGGCCGGAGACATCCTCAAGAAATTATTGACAAAAGGGTAATCTAATAGTATAATAAAAATTACTATAACTCTCTAAGGAGGTAGGAGGGTGATTGTAAAAGAACGAGAGAAACTGTCTCTTGATTCCCACGGAAGAATTCATTTTTCCAAGGAAGAAAGAGCAGGGTTCGGTGCTGAAATAGCAGTAGCCAAAAGTCGGAATAAGTTTCTCTTCATGACCGAGGGGGAGCTGGATTCCATTCTCACCAAGGAACTTAACGGCCTTAAGGGATTGGATCTCAGGAGAAAACGGCGTGCTTTGCTCGCCGGCGTATTTCTCCAGAGGATAGACCTTCAGGGTAGAGTGTTGATACCTTCGCGATTGAGGGAAGGAGATATGCATGGTTAATCAACGAAACTCCTTTGAGTATCAACTGTTTGAAAAATTCCCTGATTTCGATCCCAAGTGGCCGGACAAAATAAAGGTGAGATGGCTCGAGATATTCAGCGCTCTGGTGCGGGCAATCTCTACCCGCGAACCAAAAGGGACGAGGAAAAATTAATATATCCGCCTCGTTCTTTTTGTTTCTTCTCTTGACAAAATAGAAAAAGGTAGTATAATATAAAGTATCAAGGAGGTGATACCGTGAAAATAGCTAAGGATCTCAGTGACGAAGAAAAACAACTCCTTGAAAAACAGGGAGTTGTTTTTCCGGAGAACGGCGAACCTTATTTCGGGAAAAAGGAAACGCCAGTTCCGCCGGGAATGAGACGACTCTCTACCGGAAGAATAGTTCCTTACAAACCAATCGAACAGTGTCTCGCTAATAATCGCTGAGACAAAACAAGAGACAAGAGGGGAGGAGAAAAAGTCTTTTAAGACAATATCTTTCTCCCCTCAACTGCTTTTAGAAACTCTTTTACTAATTTTTCAGCCTGAGGCTGTTTTTTTATCCAATAAATTCTTTTATCCTTTTTAAACCACGTCATCTGCCGGCGAGCGTAATCTTCAATCGCTTTCTGCAGCCTTTCAACCATTTCTTCATGTGTTGTCTTTTTCTGCAGAAATTGGGCAATATAACGATACTCCAATCCGAATTCTTCCAATCTCTTCCATGAGACTCCCGATTTGCGGAGTTTTTTTATTTCCTCAATCATTCCCTGCGCCAGTCTTTTCAAAAGACGTTTTTCTATCAGTTTTTTTAACTCTGCTTTTTCCTTTTTTACTCCGATCATTAAAACGGGATAAGGAAGCGGTTGTTTTTGGAGCGGAGGAATAGTTTTTTTAGTTTTTATTACGATTTCCAGGGCCCGAATTAACCTTCTTTTATTCTTTTTATCGATAGTTTTGGCTCTTTGCGGGTCGAGCCTTTTTAGTTTTTCAAAAAGCTCTTCCGTTGTCTGCTTGTTGAGACGAGTCCTCAGCAGCCAATCGGGCATCACTTCGGGGATAGTTATTCCGTCAATTACCGCTTGGATATAAAATCCGGTTCCGCCGCAAAGAATAGGAATTTTGTTTTTTTTGAATGCCTTATTAATCGCCTCCAATGCTAATTTTTTGTACTGAGCAACGGTGAATTTTCTTCTGGGCGAAGTTACATCCAGAAGATAATGAGGGATTCCCTGCATTTCTTTTTTCGTAATTTTACCCGTTCCAATATTCATACCCTTGTATACTTGTCTAGAGTCGGCCGAAATTATCTCGCCTCCAAATTTTTTAGCTAAATTTACCGCCAATTCCGATTTTCCCGAGGCGGTCGGCCCGAGAATAACGATTATTCTCTTTTCTTCGTTCTTGCGTCTTTCTTTTATCTTTTTTACTATATAGCGATTCAAAACGTTCCATCTCCTGTCTTTTTCTGCGGTAGAGACGCCACCTTCCATTTTTGCCGCCAGCGTTCCGGGCCTGGCTGAGAATTTTGATATATAAGCCATGTCAAAGCCTATTTCCTTTAAGAGTTTTACCGTATTCTGAAATTGTTCTTTTGTCTCTCCCGGGAAGCCGACAATAATGTCAGTTGAAAGGAAAATGTCGGGAATTTTATCCTTGATTTTTTTGACCAAATTTTTATATTGTTTTGCGGTGTAAGCTCTGTTCATTCTCTTTAATATTTTGTCGTCTCCGGACTGAACTGGTAGGTTGAGATAGTGGGCCATTTTTTCCGAACCAGCCATGACGGTAATAAGTTCATCGGAAAAGTTTTTCGGGTTGGGAGAGGTAAACTTTATTTTGAAATCACCGGTAATATCGGAAACCAATTTTAAAAGTTTGGGAAAGTCGATGGATTTTTGGATGGGGGAGTTATAATCGTTCACATTTTGGCCCAGCAGCCATATCTCCTTGGAGCCTTGTTTCACTGCTTTTTTTACCTCAGCCAGTATTTTTTCATGGCTTCTGCAGATTAAAGTGCCTCGGGTGAAAGGAACAACGCAATAGGTGCAGAAGTTGTTGCAACCGTTGGAAATCGGAATGTAATAATAGTCTTTCTTTGCCCGAGTCGTAGCGAGGGCGGAAGGAGAGGATTTATTCTCTTTGCCCTTATCCCAGATTTCATCAAAAAGCTCACTGAAATTTTTCCTGTCTTTTCTCAATATGCAACCGGTTAAAACGATTTTCAGTCCCGGTTTTTTTCTCCTTAACTTAGTCAGATTTCTGATCTTTCCGTAAATTCTGTCTACGGCTGATTGTCTTATGGAACACATATTGACCACTATCAAATCAGCCTTATTTTCTTTCAAACACGGTTTATAGCCTTTCTTTTCCAAAAAAGCAGCGATTCTTTCCGAATCCGCTTCATTCATCTGGCAGCCATATGTGATTATTGAATATTTTTTAGGCATCATCTTTCTATTTTAGGATAGAAAAACAGCCTCGTAAAGTTTAGGGGCTGTTTTTCTTTTCAACTCCTTTTGGGAAGATCATTTGGAATTACTGGTTCCCGGCAGTAATTCTTTAATCTGTTGGAGCTGTTGCTGAAGCATGTTTTTCCCCGTTTCGCTTTCCTCTTCTTCGCATTCTCCTTCGTAGGCCATATCTACTCCGGCCGCCTTGGCAACACAATCATTGGAGTACGTTTTGCCGTCTTTGCCGCAGACGGGATCCCAGAGTTGGATACACACTTGAGCTCTCTCCTGCTCCTGTTTTGGTACTGGCTGAGGCGAAGTACTTTGGGTGGGAGGAACCTCCACTTGAGCAGGCGTTATTGTTTTGGTTTGTTCTCTTAGCTGCGTTCTTTCTTGTATCTGCTCTAGAATTTTCTCTCTTGATTGCAGAAGATTTTCTTGGAGCAGGGGTAATTTTTCTTTCAAGCTGTCGATGATTTCCAACTGCGTTTCTTTTTCTCCGCTTATTTTTTCAATATAATCCTGGAATTTTTTCTGTGTTTGCGGAGGCAGTTGTTCCAGTTTTTCTTTCAGTTTCAGCAGCAGATTCTCCTGAACTCCCTGGATTGCTTCTTTTGCTTCTTCGGGCACTTTTTCTTCGAGCTGTTTGATAACTTCCAGGCTCTTGAATTCCTTGAACTCGCTGCCTGCCATCTCCTGCAGGTTTTGTTCCAGTCTTTCCTGGAGGTTTTCCTTGTTTTCCAGGCGGGTCATAACTTCACCGAACTTTTCAAGGTGTTCTTCTCTCACTTCCTGTATTTTTTCAAAAACGTCTGAAGAAACCTGTTCTTCCAATTTCTGGAGGACTTTTTGCTGGACCGTTTGCTGCTGGATGAACTTATCAAGGAATTTTCCGACTTCTTCCGATTCTTGGGCCGTTTCCTTTATTCTTTCAGTAATTGTTTGCATATCTCCTATTTCTTCTTGGTAGCTTCTGATCGCATTTTCAATCTGTTCTTGGTTTTTGTTCTGTTCCACCATTTTCTTCACTTCCAGCAATTTTTCACTGCTGAATTTTTCCTTCAGCTGAGCTTTGGCGACCGTGGTGAAGGCGAAGACGTTCTGAATATTCCTGCTCCACTTTTTTAAGAAATAAAAAGGACTGTCGGGCAAGATATTCGGTTCTCCAACGCCTAAGTCTTCGACGGTTTCATCCAGTGTTGCGGAAAATTCATCGATAGCGGTAGCGCCGGTTACCGTCGCAGTTACCGTTACCTCATCAGTAGCTTTGGTCGGTACGGGGGCGGTATCTTCCTGGGCCATGGCTAATGCGGCAGAAAAGAGAAGTCCCGAAATCAAAAACGTAAGGCTGATTTTTTGCATGATATTTATTTTTTTAGTTTGTCTTGCTCGACCTTTAGTGTATTTCTTCTTTTTTCTCCTTTAGAAAATATCTCCATTGTTCAAGGAATTCGATAAAAACCTGGAAGGGCAAATCGATCAGAGCGTTGAAGAAAATGGCTATGGCGTTGTATTTCTTCCATTTATTGGAAAGCCATCTTCCCAGGCCCACGATGGGCAGAAAGAAAATATCGAACAGAAAACCGAAGAAACCGGCTTTTTTTTCTTCAACCGTCAACTCCTCGGCTCTGTTTCTGACCGCCAGCCCCGCAAAGGCGATGAGGGCCACGAACATAATGTTGATTACGATGGAGGTCGGCGGGAAACTGGCTAATTCGAAAATATAGGCGATGGCTCCGATGGAAACACAGGCGCCTAAAAGATAAATCAGGCCGATGATGAATTTTGTAAGAAAACCCTTTTTTTTGGGAACTTTTATTTCGTAGACGTCGTCTTCTTTCCTCTCATAAACTATTTTCATAGTTTCCATCAAAACCACGTCCAGATTGTTTTTGGAAGGCGGCCGGATAGTTATCACCAAAAGAAACATCAAGAAAGTCGGCCCCAGTATGTCAACGGCTATGGTAAGGGGATAGAATGTTCCGGTGATTAATTTGGCCAGAGGAATTTCCAGAACCATAAGGGAAACGCTGTTGGTCAGAAAAATAGACAAAGTGGAAAGAATGGCCGCCCGGGTGAGCCGGCTTTTTAAAGTGGAGAGTCTCTTACTGTAAGACCTTCTGACCAATTCCTCCAGAACTTCGGGTTTGGAAAACTTTTGATAGAATTCATCCGGATTTTCTTCGGTCAGGACGTCTCCCAGGAGCAAATAAGGCGTGTCGTACCTTTCGCAAACGTTGTAGAATTTGTCGGACAAAGGGTGTTTTAGATCCTGTTCCAGGCTTTCCCATATCAAATATATGTTCTGGGATATTTCCTCGAGTTGGGAAGCGGGCAAATCATGCCACTGCGGATAGCGCCTTTTTAAAAGATGATAACTGATGATCGGGGCGTCCAGTTTGAAAAGGGCCCGGTGTATGGCGATATAGATCTGAGTGTTTTTTACCTCATCGTTAATTCCGCCCACGACCAGTACTCCTTCTTTTATTTTTATTTTTTCCCTCATCGACTCCATCATATAATCGATCAGTGCTCTCTCCCGGCTGGAAGAGGAAAGGGTTTCTTCTATCTCGCAGGCGGCAATGCCCAGGATCCAGCTATAAAGCTGAAGTTTTATTTTCTCGGAGTGGGAATTCGGGCTTTTATCCAGAATGTGGATGTATTTGTTCAATATCTTTTCCACTTCTCCTATTTTTAATTCTTCTATGTGGTCGTTGGGGAAATGGCCTCCCCTGATCAATTCCAAAATAAGAGGTTCGGCAATGGCTTTTCCGTCCTTAGATATCAAGAGCCTTCTTTTCAGGTTTCTCTCGATTGCCCCTCTTTTCATCAAATGCTCTTCTCTCCAGTCAACGATTCCCCTGATTTTTTCATAGAAAGCGGCAACCTTGGAAGCCACCTCGTCAACGTGTATGGTTGACGCCCCCTCTTTTTTCCTCAGGGATTCTTTCCAGGATTGATATCTTTGAATGAGTTTTTGAGTTGATTGCGATACTTCTGACATATAGCTATATTTTAAGCTTTTTAAAGAAATTAGTTAAAGTCATTTCTCCGATGTCTCCTTTGCCCCTTTCTCTGACCCGGACGGTTTTCTTTTTCATTTCCGTGTCTCCGACGACCAAGAGATAGGGGATTTTCTGTATTTCACCTCCCCTGATTTTTTTTGAAACTGTTTCGTTTTCGTCCTTCAGCTCCACTCTGAAATCGTCTTTCAGTGTTTCGGCGACTTTCTGGGCGTATTTTTTGTGGCGGTCGGCAATGGGAATTATCCAGACCTGCGAGGGAGACAGCCATAAGGGCAGGGCTCCCGCATAGTGTTCTATTAATACGCCTATAAATCTTTCCAAAGAGCCCAGAAGCGCCCGGTGAATCATATAAGGCTCCTGTTTTTTCCCTTTCTCGTCGATATAAGCCATTTTAAATCTTTCCGGCAGATTAAAATCAACCTGTATCGTGGTGCATTGCCAGGGTCTGCCTAGGGAATCTTTCACCTTGATGTCGATTTTGGGACCGTAAAACACTCCGCCTTCCGGGTCCACAGAATACTTCAATTTAAGCTTGTTGAGGACGAACTTTAAAGTGTTGGTCGCTTTGGTCCATCCCTGGATATTGCCGGCATGTTTCTCCGGCATGGTGGAAAGATAAACGTCGAAATCTTTGAACCCGAAAGTTTTCAGTATTTTTATGCCTGATTTTAAAAGTTTGGTAAGTTCTTCGGTCAATTGTCCCGGAGTGCAGATGATGTGCGCATCGTCCTGGGTAAATCCTCTTACCCGGGTCAGGCCGTGCAGGACGCCTGATTTTTCGTAGCGGTAAACGGTTCCCAGTTCGGCGTATTTCAAGGGCAGGTCTTTGTAGCTCCTGATTTTAGAATTGTAAATCTTGACGTGGAACGGGCAGTTCATCGGCTTTAACATATATTCTTCCTCGTCTATCTTGATGGGGGAATACATGTTTTCCCGGTAAAGGTTCCAGTGGCCGGAGGTTTTCCAGAGATCGAGTTTTGCAATATGGGGAGTGGCTACCCATTTATAGCCCTGCAGGGAGAGTTCTTTGTAAAGATAGTTTTCAATGGTTTTCCTCAGGGTTGCGCCTTTTGGCATCCAGAGAGGGAGACCTGCGCCTATTTCATCGTCAAACATGAAAAGTTCCAGCTTCTGTCCCAGAAGGCGATGGTCTCTTTTTTCCGCTTCTTCCTGGATCTTGAGGTATTTTTCCAAGTCTGATTTATTTTCAAAGGCGATTCCGTAAATGCGGGTCAGCATGGTGTTGGATTCCTTGCCTCGCCAGTAGGCCCCGGCGATTTTCGTCAACTTGAAAGCCTGAGGGTTTATTTCCTTTGTGGATTTTACGTGAGGGCCTTTGCACAGGTCCATGAAGTCTCCGCTTTGATACAGAGTAACGTTCTTTCCCGGAAGTTCCTGAATCAATTCCAGTTTGTACGGCTGGTCTTTGAACATTTTTTTCGCTTCGGTTTTCGAAATCAGTCTCTTTTTAAAAGGAACGTTCTGCTGGATTATTTCTTTCATTCTCTTTTCTATTCTCGGCAGATCCTGGGGAGTCAGAGCGTTTTTAAAATCGAAGTCGTAATAAAAACCGTTTTCGATTGTGGGGCCAATGCCAAATTTTACTCCGGGAAAGAGTTCTTTGACCGAGGCGGCCATAATATGAGATATGGAGTGGCGTATTATATCTGTTTTCATGCGCTTTCTACGATTTCTTCTATCCCTTCGCAGATTACCTTGGGCACGCCGTCTTTCGAGTCCAGCCTGCCCTCGATCATGACGATTTTATTCTCCTGGAAGAGAGTGGGGTTTCTTTCGATTGTTGAAGGGAAGACCACTATCTCTATCCTGTTGGTCAGGTCTTCCAGGTTTACGAAAAGCATGGGCTTTCCGGTGCGGGTAATGATTTTTTTGATTCCGGAAATTATTCCGCCGACCTTAACCCTGATGTTTCTTCTGGTGTTGTGGTCGGGAAGATTGGAGATGGGCGTCGTATTTTTTTCCAGTATGTTTTTGAAACCGTTCAAAGGATGCGAGCTTACGAAAAGACCCAGCAGTTCTTTCTCCCAGGCCAGCTTTTCCTTTTCACCGGCCGGGGGAGCGGAAGCCAAAGATATTTTACTGTTGTATTGCATGCTGTCAAACAATCCGTTCTGGCCGTTGACTTTAGTTTTCTGGGTTTCTCTGGAGAATTCCAGCAGTCTTTCCACATTGGACAGCAACTGGTTCCTTTCTGCCATTTTATCAAAAACTCCGGCTTTTATTAAGCTCTCAAAGGACTTTTTGTTCAGGTCCTTGGAA
>CAZYNZ010000006.1:0-11906 GCA_964648545.1 uncultured Candidatus Saccharibacteria bacterium | reverse complement strand
AAAGATTCATCCTTGGGACTTTCGAGCAAATCCTTTGCCCTACTTCTTTTTGAACAATCAAAATCATCTGTTGAGGTCGGTCCTCAGCAGATTCTAAAAACTGGCGAATGACGGGCGCCGTCAGATAAAACGGCAAATTAGCAACAATTTTATAGTGTTTCGGGATTTGATTTTGTAATTTAAGAATGTTTTCTTGGATAATTTCTATATTTTTATAATCTTTCAGCGTTTCCTTAAGCATCGCCACCATCTTTGGGTCTTTTTCCACGGCCACAACCCTCTTTGCCTTTTCGGCCAATTCCTGCGTTAAAACTCCGAGACCCGGCCCAACCTCCAAGACGGTTTCATCCGGATTTAAACCAGCCGTCGTGATAACCTTCCTCAAGGACGATTTGTCAATCAAAAAATTCTGCCCGAATTTCTTAGAGGGAGATATTTTATGCTTTCTAAGCAGACTTTTTATGCTCGTTACCGAACTCAAATCCATTGGATAATTTTAGCATAAAAATTGACAAAGTCCGCCCCTTAAACTAAGCTTGAATGAGAAAATTCCAAAAGGAAAGGAGAAGAAAGAAAATGAGGACCTTGGGGAGGATAGGCCTTATTGGTTCGTTTTTCGTAGGCGTCTGCATGATTTTAGCGCTAGTCTTGGCCGAGATCTGTGAGAAGGATCTGAACAAGCACATCTGGCAGAGCCCGCTGCACCTTATTGCCTGGATAGAGAGCGCCCTGCTGTTGGCCATACTCGCCGTATATACCATGAAAAGAACAGAATGCTTGGAGAATGAAAAGTTGCCTCTGATTTTCAAGGCGATAACGGCGGTTTGCACGATTTTAAGCTTCAGCATTGTAGGTTATCTGGTGCTTTGGCCCATATTGCAGACTTTGCCCTTCATTGCTGGCGCAGCACTACTGGTCTTGGCCATCCTTGTCGTCTTCAGGGATACAGTGAAGGCACAGGTTAAATAGCCGGATTCAGAATAAAAACGGACGCTTTAGGCGGGGATTCTTTCCCCGCCTTTGCCTAGGTGTGGAAAAAGACCTTGACTTTCCGGAGGAGAAGAGTAGATTAGGAAAAAGGTATATGGAACTCCCATATAAAAGGTTTTTTAATTTAAGGGGTGGGTCTCTGAAAGACCCGTGCTCTTTTTTGGGCATCTTAGCCGTTGTTTTGTTCGTTTTGATTTCTTTGGGTTCGGCTTCCCTTTCAAAATCTCTCCAAGACTCGGAGGATTTTTCTTTAGCCTCGCTTTCTAATATTTTTGTAAAACCGGAAAAAACAGAAATTTTTCTTAATGCGCTGACGAAGTTCCAGCCGGAATCACCGGAACTTCTTTTTGTTAATCAGAACAGCTTGAAGTCGGTTACTCCGGCCATTGCCTTTTCTCCCCAGGTTTTAGGCGCTCTGGTTGAGGGATACGAGATAGAGGAAACCAAAAATACAGTTGTAGAATACGTAATAGAAACAGGAGACAGCTTATGGTCTATTGCCGATAAATTCGGTATCTCTCTGGAAACGGTTCTTTGGGCCAACAATCTGAACAAAAATTCTTATATCCAGCCCGGACAAAAATTGGTTATTTTGCCTGTTTCCGGTGTTCTTCACCACGTGCAAGACGGAGACACAATCTCGGCAATTGCCCAGAAATACAAAGGAAAGACGGAAGAGGTAGTCGCTTTTAACGGGCTTTCCGGCGAAGGAGACATATATATAGGAGATATCGTCATTATTCCCCAGGGTACCCTTCCCGCCCCTTCTGTCCAGTACGCTCCGAAATTAGTTCCCCTGGCCTCCAGTTACTTCATTTGTCCTATTTCCGAACCCTGCCGCATTACCCAAGGTCTCCACTGGTACAATGCCATTGATTTCAGCCACGGCAAGTGCGGAGAACCGATTTATGCCGCAGCCGCAGGAGAGGTTATCAAGGTCAAATTGACCAATTCCACTTCCCAATGGGCTTTCGGAGGAGCAGGAAACACTGTTGCTATTTTGCATCCCAACGGCGTGGTAACAAGTTACGGCCACATTGCCACCAGTCTTGTTAACGTGGGAGATTATGTTTCTCAAGGCCAGGTGATCGCTTTAATGGGCGGGTATCCCGGAACTCCCGGAGCGGGCCTTTCTACTGGTTGCCATGTGCATTTCGCGGTATCCGGTGCCAGTAACCCTTTTGCCAGATAATATAAAGATTTCATGCCTATTTTACTCTACACGTTGACGCTTTTCTTGGACGGTCACATAAAATACGTTCTGGATTATCTGAATCAACAGCTGTTCTAGCCAGTTTTTAAACCGCAGGATTAATTAAAACAAAAAAGCCTCTCAAGAGAGGCAGTTTTTATTTCAGAATAGAACTTCTATTTCTCTTCGCACTTAAGGCAGAATCTTGCTTCCGGAACAGCTTTCAATCTTTCTTCCGATATTTCTTCTTCGCACTTTTCACACTTGCCGTAATCGTCCTTGTTAATTTTTTCCAGAGCGAGATTAATATTTTTCAGTTTAGTTTCCAGGCCGTATTCGATAGGCAGAAGAGTGGTGTATTCTTCCACTTCGTCCGCTTCTTTTTCCAAAGAACCGGAACCCGACTCACTATCTGAATGAGGAAAACGGGTGTCCCAGTCGCCTTTAAGGTTTTCGTCTTTCTTGGCAAATTTTTCCAACGACTTCTCGATACTCAATTTTTCTTTTTCTAATCTAGTTTTTAGTTCGTTTAATAAATCTTTGTCCATATATTAAAAATTATAACATGCTTTGTTTGAAATTAATAACTCTTGAAACCGCCTCTTCAATCTTTTCCCGGGATAATTCTCCCCTTTGAAAGGAGGTAAAAAAAACATCCAGCGCTTGCCCAACATCCGCTTCCCACCCGGAGAAGATTAACATATCCACTCCGGCCGAAACGGCTTTGTTGAACATCTCTTCCAGAGAAAATTTTTCCAGCAAATAATTTTGGGCCAGGTCATCGGAAATAATTAAAGCATCAGACCCCAGATTTTCTTTCAAAAATTGTATGCCCTCAGGTGAAAAAGTAAAAGGCAGGGAAGGGTCCACGTCTTTGTAAATTACGTTTGAGGTCATAACGAATTCCGGATTAGCGGCCATGGCTATTTTGAATTGAGAAATTTCGGGAACGTTTTCTTTCTCTGCCAGCTTCTCTTCGGGATTAAAAGCAATGTCTCCGTATCCCGGAAAATGTTTGAGAGCGGTCAAGATTCCGGCCGTGTTCTGTCCAAGGATCAAAGACTTGGCTAGCTCTCCTGTTTCCTCAGATGGTTTCTTAAAGGAGCGTTCATACAAAAAATCTCCTTCTTTTGTCATGTCTAAAACCGGAGACAAAACCAGATTTACTCCCAATTCTTTCATTTCTTGACCACGGACAAGACCAACTTCATATGCCTCATCTGAATTGTCAATTTCGGATTGGGGTGTTTTTTCTTCGGCAAAGTTAACGCGGGAAATAACACCGCCCTCCTGGTCAGCGGCGATCAAAAGAGGCAATCCCGTCTCTTTTAAAGAGAGGGCTTGGAGGCCCTCGGTTAATTCTTTTAATTGCGTTTCATTCTCAATGTTTTTCGAAAGCAAAAGAACTCCGCCCGGATGGTATTTTCTGAAAGTTTCTTCTAATTCAGGCGTTATCGTTTTGCCCTCGAACCCGATAATCAACAGCTGGCCTATTTCCATCGCGGACTGGCCGGATTTTATTTTTTCAATGGCCTTTTGCATGCTTTCGAAGGAAGAGGTGAAGACGAAATAGTCGTCAAACCAAGCGTAACAAATGCCCAGGTCCCCCCTGGAAATAGTCAGGAAGCGGAAGCCCACGCCTTGATGGAAGGCCGTTTTAAAGGTGAAAGATATAGCGGGTTCTTCTTGACCCAAAGCGATAAAGAGTTTTTCCGTATCCTTACCCATGCTGCCTTCCCAGGTTTTCAGTAAATTAAGCAGTCCTTCCGTCTGCTCGACCTTCGTTACAAATCCCAAGCGATTGGCATTCTGGGTCGAGTAGATGAAAATAGTAAAGTCATCGTTCAGTTTATCCAAGAGGCCTTCGGGCGATTGTATTTCGAACGCCTCAAAAAAATCATTTAAACCCAGGACTTTATTTTCGGTCTGATCTTCAAGCAAAACCCTGGTAAATCCCCGGGTTTGTATTTCACCTTTCAGAAAACCAGAAACGACCAGAGGCGCTTCTCCGGCATTTATGGTTTCCAAGGTCTGGGTCGCGTCAGTCGTAATCAAAGAAGGCGGAATGGTTATTTCCGGCTGTCCTTCCGGTTGCTCTTCGGGTTGTTCAGTGGTTTCTTCCGATGTTGTTGTCGCGGTCTCTTCTTCCCCGGGCGTTTCAGTCGGCTTCCCGGCAATCAACCAATAAAAAAACCCGGCAATTAAAAGCAGGATTAAAACGGCGCCAGCCCGTACAATGATTTTTTGTAAAGGAGATAGTTTTTTTGGTAGTTCCCTGGGAATGAGAGTTACCGGCACCCCTTTTTCTATGGGTCCTTCCGCTTTCGGCTCCTCCATTTTCGGCTCTTCCGTCCTTTCTTTTTTCTCTGCCGGACTGGAAATTTCTCTTTTCGCTTCTTGGGGTTTCAGTTCGGTTATTCTTTCCCGTTCCGTTTGAGCCTCGCCTTCCCGCAAATGAGCCACGTCTTTCTGCATTGTCCGAATTTCCTCCCTTTTCAGAAACTCCAACTTTTCTTCCTCCGGAGTATTTGATCTTTGAGGATTATTTTTTTGGTTAGAGTTTGAACCCTGGTCCATTAGCTTTGTTGTTTAGCCTCTTTTAAGGAAAGATTTATTCTTCCTTGTTCGTCGATAGAAATTACTTTTACCGGGATGATATCACCGATTTTGACTATGTCTTCCACTTTGTCCACGTGATAGGGAGCCAGTTGGGAAATATGAACCAATCCTTCCTGGCCGGGAAAAATCTCAACGAAAGCGCCGAAATTAAGGATTCTGGTAACTCTTCCTTGGAAGATTTCTCCGGCTTTCGCTTCCCTGGTGATATTTTTAATCCATTCAACCGCTTTCTTGGCAGCTTCTTCTTTTTCTGCAGTAACGAATATCCTTCCCGAGTCTTCGATATCGATGGAAACGCCGCACTCTTCTATTATGGCATTAATGATCTTGCCGCCCGGCCCTATTACTTCCCTGATTTTATTTGGATTAATCTGTAAAATCAGGATTCTCGGAGCGTGCAAAGAGAGTGCTTCTCTCGGTTTCTGAATTACTTTTGTTATTTCTCCCAGAATCTGCAGACGGGCCTTTTTTCCTCTTTCCAGGGCTTCTTTAAGAATTTCTCGGCCGACTCCTTCAATCTTAACGTCCATTTGAATTGCCGTTATCCCTTTCTCCGTGCCGGCAACCTTGAAGTCCATGTCTCCGTGGTGATCTTCGGGCCCCTGAATGTCGGTTAGAATCTTGTGATTTCCCTTGTCATCCTTTATAAGGCCGAGGGCAATGCCGGTGCAGGGCCTCTTTATGGGCACTCCGGCATCCATCAAAGCCAAGCTGGAGCTTGATGCTGAAGCCATGGAGGTTGAGCCGTTGGACGAAAGGATTTCAGTGACGATTCTTATGGTGTAGGGAAAATCGTTAAAACTGGGGATTAAGGGAAACAGCGCTTTTTCAGCCAGCATACCGTGCCCGATTTCCCTTCTGCCCGGTCCTCTCATGGGCTTTATTTCTCCGGATGAGTAAGGCGGAAAATTGTAATGATGCATGAATCTTTTTTTGCCGCTGGTTTCCATCCCTTCGAGCAGCCTTACGTCTCCCGGCGCGCCCAAGGTTAAAATGGAAAGCGCTTTTGTCTGGCCCCGGACGAAAAGACCGGAACCGTGAGTTCTGGGCAGCAACCCCACTTCGCACTCTATCGGCCTTATCTCGTCAATCTTCCTTCCGTCAGGCCTTTTTTCCTGCGAGATCGCTTTCTCGTGAACCAACCTGTTGATTTCTTCTTCAAAAAAGTCCTTTACGTAAATTTGTTTTCCCGTGCCGGGATACTTGCCTTCGATGAAATAAGCCAGCTCATCTTTCAGCTGGTTTACTTCGTCCATCCTTTCCGCTTTGTTCTTCTGATAAAGGGTGTCTTCCAGTTTAGAACCGAGGAAATCTTTAATTTCCCTCTCCAGTTCCATATCGCGAGCGGGTTCATCGATCACGGTTTTTTCCTTGCCCGCCTTCTTTGAAATTTCTTTTTGGAAATCGATTATCTTTTCCATGAAGGGCTTAGCAAAGTCGAAAGCATCCAGAATCAAGCTTTCTTCAATCTCATTTCCTTCGGTCTCAATCATATTGATCAGCAATTCTTTTTCCGGTTTTATTCCTGCCAGAGCCAGATCCAAGATGTTTTTTTCTCTCTCGGCATAAGTAGGATCAAGGACGAATTTTCCTTCCTCTGCTTTGCCGATTCTGACACAGGCAATGGGGCCGGTCCAGGGAATATTGGAAATGGAAAGTGCCAGGGATGCGGCGATCAATCCTATGACGTCAGGATCGTTTTCTCCGTCCCAGGAAAGACAGGTTACTACCACCTGAACTTCCCTTTTGAGATTTTTTGGAAAGCGCGGTCTGATTGCCCTGTCTATGAATCTTGAGGTTAAAATAGCTTCATCCGAAGGCCGGCTCTCTCTTCTCATGTATCTTGACCCCAGGATTTTTCCGGCAGCATAATATCTTTCTTCATAATCCACGGTCAGAGGAAAAAAACCGGCATCTTCTTTCTCGCGGTCGGACATGACGGCCGTAGCCAGAACCGTGGTTTCTCCATATTGAACTAAAACGCTGCCCGAGGCCTGCTCGGCTAAATTACTGATTTCTACTTTTAATTCTCTTCCGCCGACGTCTAATTTAAAAATTTCTTTCTTCATATCTTATTGAGACAAATTTAATATTATTATCTTTTTAACAAATATCTTGTCGGAGCGAGCCCCAGGTCGATGAACTCATCTACAGTCTCCCTTAGTCTTGAGGAAGCTGATTTTCCGAAGGCGATGACCTCAACTCTTTTCCCCTGGTTTTTCAGATAGTCCACCAGTTGTATGAAGTCGCCGTCTCCCGAGCCCAGTACAATCGTGTCCACGCTGGCTGAGATTCTGATGGCGTCCACTGTGATTCCCACGTCCCAGTCAGCCTTTTTCAGTCCGCCGAAAAACTCCTGCAAATCTCTTACGCGTGTTTCGATGCCCAGCTTGGTCAGTGCTTCGAAAAAGGGTTTTTCCTCGCCGGTCTTAGTCCTGACAACGTAGGCGAATACCCGGATCAGATTCCTCTGGGCAACCGCGTATTTTAAAACGGCTCCAAAATTAACCCTGGCGCCGTACAGGTTTTTTGCCGAATGATATAGATTTTGAACGTCAATCAGTACGGCCACTCGCTGACCGCTGTGTTTAATGGTTGGCATAGTAAGTTTATTTTTTAAGACCGACTTTTTTCAAGATGGCGTTGTATCTCTTGGTACTTTCTTTTTTAAGATAATCCAAGAGAGACCTCCTTTTTGAGACCATCTTTAAAAGCCCTCTTTTCGAATGGAAGTCTTTCGCGTGCTTTTTTAAATGCAAAAGCAGCTGTTTTACTTCCTCCGTCAAGAGCGCAATCTGGACCTCCGGGGAACCAGTGTCCATGTCGTGCAACTTGTATTTTTTGATTAGCTTGTCTTTTTCTTCTTGTGTTAGCATAATTTTATTTTTTAGAAGATCGTTTTCGACTGTTTATTGTGCCCCCACCAGGACTCGAACCTGGACTCAACTGCTTAAGAGGCAGCTGCTTTGCCAGTTAAGCTATGGGGGCAAGCCGCTATCTCACCGGACACTTATCGGTGAATTCCCACCAGGTACCCAGGCCAGTCCAGTCTGCGATTCCCATGAAATCCAGTAAGGTATTCAGAAAGACCCAGGCAAGAAAAATAATTACCAGACCTATTACCGCTGCCGTAATTACCGACTTAGCTTTGCCCAGGGTTTCCGGGCTGGCACCGGCAGCCAGCAGATAAAGACCTCCGATAATTATCATTAACCCGGCAATGATCGGGACGAGGCAGGTCAGGACGTAATTTACGATATTGGTTATAAGAACGAAGATATGGCAGAACTGACAGGGATTATCTCCGCCGCAGGGGACGATCGGGCCCTCACAGATGGCCGAAACAGGGGCTGCTGAAAATAAAAAAACCGTCACCAATCCAGTTATCGCCAGTAAATTTTTAATTTTTAGTTTTTCATTCTGCATTTTCTTTGTGCCCCTGGAAGGAGTCGAACCCTCATTCCTGGGTCCGAAGCCCAGTACTCTATCCATTGAGCTACAGGGGCTCACTGCCCATATATTTTAAGATAATATCATAATTAGTTGAAGAAAACAAGTTTTTAAGATAAAATAATTAGAATGACTCTGCCAAAAGAAGTAAAAACCGTAATCGTCTCCTTAAAGCAAAAAGGTTATGAGGCCTACGTTGTTGGCGGTTGCGTCAGGGATGTATTGATGAAAAAAGAGCCCGAAGACTGGGATGTGACCACTTCGGCCAAGCCCGAAGAAATACAGAAAATATTCCCCAAGAGTTTTTACGAGAATAAGTTCCTTACAGTCACGGTTCAAACGGCCGGCCGCAAGTCTAATTTAAAAGAAATAGAGATTACCACTTTCCGTTCCGAAACGAAATACAGCGACAAACGCCATCCCGACGAGGTGAAATTCGCCAAGACGCTGAAGGAAGATCTTGCCAGGAGGGATTTTACGGTGAACGCCATTGCCGTTGATTTGGCTAAGCCAAGTTTTAAAATCATTGATCCTTTCGACGGCCAGAAGGATTTGAAAAATAAAACGATTAGGGCCGTCGGGGACGCCGAGGAGCGGTTTGGCGAAGACGCTCTGAGGATGATGAGAGCGGTGAGGTTTGCGGCAACCTTGGGCGAAGGCTGGAAGATCGGAGAAGAGACCCGCAAGGCAATCAAAAAAAATGCTCCCTGGATATTGGCCATTGCCAAAGAAAGAATAAGAGAAGAATTGATGAAGATCATCATGTCGGAAAGAGCGGCGGAAGGCGTGGAAACCCTGAGAGAGACGGGTTTGTTGAAATACATAATTCCTGAGCTGGAAGAGGGGTTCGGAGTCAGCCAGAATAAGCATCATATATATGAATGCTACGAACACAGTTTAAAGTCTTTGGATTATGCCGCAAAAAAGAATTTCAACAAATACGTAAGGTTGGCTGCCCTATTCCACGACATTGCCAAGCCAAAGGTGAAGAGGGGCGAAGGCAAGGATGCCACTTTTTACGGTCACGAGGCGGTCGGAGCCAGGATGACTGTCCAAATTCTGGATCGTTTGAGGTTTTCCAAGAAAGACATCGAAAAGATCGTAAAACTGGTCAGATACCACCTTTTTTACTATAATGTTGACGAAGTGGGAGAGTCCTCGGTCAGAAGACTGGTTCGCCAGGTGGGGCCGGAAAATATGGAAGAGTTACTGCAGGTGAGAATGGCAGACAGAATAGGCTCCGGTGTTCCCAAGGCCGAGCCCTATAAACTGAGGCATTTAAAGTATATAATCGAAAGAGTCAGCCAGGACCCGATTTCGGTCAAAATGCTGAAACTTTCTGGGAATGATGTAATGAAGATTCTGAAAATCGGCTCCGGACCTAAGATAGGACGTATTCTGGACGTTCTATTAGGTTACGTTCTGTCCGATCCCGAGAAAAACAAAAAAGATTTTTTGGAAAAGAAAGTCAAGGAATTGGGAGAATTACCCGAAAAGAAACTGCAGGAACTGGCCCGCAAGGGTGCGGAAGAAAAAAACAAAATAGAGATTAAGAAAGACGAGATGACGAAAAAGAAATACTGGGTGACTTAATGTTGCGGGGTGTAGTATAACGGTAGTATACAGGGTTCGGGACTCTGCGGCCTGGGTTCAACTCCCAGCACCCCGACTAGATAATAATATATGAATAGCAAAAATATATGAATAACAAACAACCAATCGGTATAGTTTCCGACTGCACATGCGATTTGCCGGAAGAAATAATTAAAAAATATGACATAGGCATAGTTTCCGTCACTGCCTCTTGGCCGGAAATTGAAAATATTCCCGGAGAAAATATTTTTCAGAAAATCAGGGAACTGGAAAAGAGAGGCGACAAATCTTTTGCTAAAACATCGCAGCCTTCTCCCCAGGCCTTTATAGAAGTTTTTAAAAGGCAGCTGGAAAAATTCGAAAAGGTGATTTGTTTCACTATCACCTCCAAACATTCGGGAACCTATAATTCGGGCTGCCAGGCAAAAAGGTTCATGGGAGAAGAGGGGGAAAACATTTTCGTCATAGATTCTCTGAACGGAACGGCATCTCTGGGGTTAATCGTTTTGAAAGCGATTGAGCTGGTGGAAAGCCAAAAACCCTTGGAAGAAATTTTAAAAGGAATGACAAGTTTTATTCCTCAGGTCAAACTTTATGCCTTACTTGAAGACCCTAAAAGATTGGAAGCTTCGGGCAGAATATCCCCCACCGTTGCCAATTGGATACGAGGGGCGCAGAAAATCGGAATAAGGCCCTTGATCGGTCTGAAGGACGGCAGAATTACAGCCGTCGGCTTGAAAACCGGAGCTAAAGACATCCCGACAGCCCTGTTTAAGGAGCTAGAAAGTAAAAGTAATGACGTCAGGAAAAAAGGTAAAAAGATTAAAGTGGCAATTGTCCACGGGGATAGTCTAGAAAGAGCCCAGCAGTTGAAAGAATTGATTGAAAAAAATCTTGAAGGGACAGAAGTGGTTTTCCTGAATTTAGTCGATGATGTTTTGGGTACCTTGTTGGGTCCGGGCGTTGTGGGATTAGCCTGGGCGCCGGCAGAATAAGGGCCTATAGTAAAATGGTATTACACGGCATTCGCATTGCCGAGGTCCGGGTTCGATTCCCGGTGGGTCCACAATGTCTGGAATAATTTGGATATCCATCAGCTATATTTTAGGATCCATTCCTTTCGGCTACCTGATTTCTAAATTATCCGGAAAGAACGTTCTGCAATTGGGCTGGAAAAAAACTTCGGGGTCCAATGTTTTCAAGAATGTTGGCAAGTGGCAGGGAATATTGACTGCTTTGCTTGATGTGGGGAAAGGATATCTGGCGGTATACAGCGCTCAGAGATTGGGATTTTCCTTGGAAATCCAGGTTTTTTCCGGAGTGGCTGCGGTAACCGGACATAACTGGTCTATATTTTTAAAATTCGCCGGAGGAAGAGGCATCGGTACTTTTGCCGGTGCCCTTTTGGCTCTCGCTCCCCAGGTCCTTCTTCTTTCCATAATTCCTCTTGCACTTTTGGCCCTTATCTGGAACGCCGCCGTGGGCACGCTTTTGGCTTTGGCGACCGCGATTCTTCTTTCTATTTATTACTTCAGGCAGTTCGAGCCGGCAGGACTTTTCACGGTCATTTCCCTGGCCCCCATTTTTATGAAGAGATTGAGCCCCGTTCGAGAAATAAAAACTTCTCAAAATAAGTTTGAGTTAATCAGGAACAGGCTTCTTTTCGATAACAATGAGGCGCTTTTGGATTTGAGAATCAAAAGAATGATAAAACCTCTGGCCGGTCCCATTAAATATGGGGTTAAGATGGCAAGAAAGCCCATAGACAGATTTCTCCGCAATTCCGAAAGGGTGGTGACCGAAATTGGAACGGAAGATTTCAAAAAGATGATGGTGGCCGCCTCGAAGAAAATCGTTCTTCACCAGGAAGAAATCAACAGGATAAACGTCTTCCCGGTGGCCGACAAAGATACGGGCTACAACCTTGCCGCTACGCTCTTGGGGATAGAGGGAACCATCTCGCGCAAAGATTACAAAAACATCAGGGATCTGACTGAAGATATGAAGACCGCAGCCATGATAAACGCCAGGGGAAATGCCGGTATGATTTGCACCGGCTATT
>CAZYNZ010000005.1:0-13079 GCA_964648545.1 uncultured Candidatus Saccharibacteria bacterium | reverse complement strand
AAGAGCAGGGATTTCTGGCGATAATGGGGCCGAAAAGAATGGCTTACGACAGAAATATCAATTCATTAAACCATTTAATAAAGATATTAGAGGAGCTGTAATATGTCGGAAGATTCAAAAAAAAAGCTGGAAGAATGCCAGAAACAAAAAGAGGAATATCTGGCAGGCTGGCAAAGAGCCAGAGCAGACCTGATTAATTATAAAAAGACTGAGATGGAAAGAGTCGGCGAGATTTTAAAATACGCGAACGAGGAGTTTATTTTAAAGTTTCTGCCGGTTTTGGACAATTTCGAACTGCTTGAGAAAAAGTTGCCGGCCGAGGCAAGAAACAGCAATGATTTCAAGGGAATTCTGCAGATAAAAAAACAGATTCAAGATTTTTTATCTAACCAAGGGCTGGAAGAGATAAAATCGGTCGATGAAAAGTTTGACCCAAATCTGCACGAGGTTGCAGAAGAAGTCGAAATAGAGGGTAAAGACAAGGGTATTATAGTGGAAGAAATCCAAAAAGGATATAAAATTAACGGTCGTTTATTAAGACCGGCAAAAGTCAAAATTACAAAATAAAAATAATTTATTAAATTAATAAACATATGGCAAAAATATTAGGCATCGATTTAGGTACGTCAATCTCAAAAATGGCCGCCATCGTACAGGGCGAGCCGAAATGTATTGAGAACAGGGAGGGATCGGTTTTAACTCCCTCGATCGTCGCATTGGCCAAGAACGGAGAAAGGCTGATAGGCGTCCTGGCGGAAAGACAGGCGATAACCAATCCCAAGAATACAATTCATTCGGTGAAAAGATTCATCGGCAGAAGGTTTCAGGACCCCGAGGTTCAAAAAGAGCTTAAGCTTCTTTCCTATGAAACCAGGGAGAGGCAGGATGGCGGAGTTGAAATCAAGATGGGAGAAAAATGGCAAACTCCCATTGAGATTTCAGCCCAGATACTGCAGAAATTAAAACTGGATGCCGAAGAAAAGCTCGGCGAGAAGATCAATGATGCGGTAATTACTTGTCCCGCTAACTTTGACGATTCCCAGAGAAAAGCCACCAAGGCTGCAGGAGAAATAGCCGGGTTCAATGTCTTAAGGGTTATCAACGAGCCCACGGCTGCTGCTTTGGCTTACGGACTGGGCAAAAAAGAAAGTCAAAAAGTCGTTGTTTTTGACTTCGGCGGAGGAACGTTTGATGTAACTATCTTAAACTTGGATCCTGACACCGTGGAAGTAGTGGCTACAGGAGGCGAGCCTCATCTGGGAGGCAGGGATTTCGACCAGAGAATCATTAACTGGATAGCGGAACAATTCAGGAAAGAACAGGGGATTGATTTGGTAAAAGACCCTCTGGCTCTGCAGAGACTGAAAGAGGCAGCGGAGAAAGCAAAGATTGAATTGTCTTCCGCCCTGGAAACGGAAATCAATCTTCCTTTCATTACTTCCGACGCTTCAGGCCCCAAGCATCTGCTTTATAAATTAACTAGAGGTCAGTTCGATAATTTAGTCAGGGACCTGACCGATAAATCCGTTGAGAGAACCAGACAGGCTCTGTCAGAGGCGAAGTTAAGCAAATCCGAGATAAACGAAATCGTTCTGGTCGGAGGGACAACTCTGGTCCCGGCCGTCAGAGAAGCAGTAAAAGAGTTTTTCGGGAAGGAGCCGAACACATCCATTAACCCTGAAGAAGTTGTGGCCATGGGAGCCGCTATCCAGGCGGAAATCCTGAAAGCGGGAGCGGAAGGAAGGGCTCCGGAAGGCGACATAAAAAGCGTTCTTTTATTGGACGTATTGCCCTTATCTTTGGGAATTGAAACCTTGGGAGGGGTAAATACGGTTATGATTTCCAAGAACATTACCATTCCAACCTCTAAGACCCAGATATATTCAACCGCAGCAGATAATCAGACTTCGGTTGAAGTTAACGTCTTGCAGGGAGAAAGGCCCATGGCGATCGACAACAGATCGCTGGGGAAGTTTATCTTGCAGGGTCTGGCTCCCGCTCCCAGAGGTATTCCGCAGGTTGAAGTGACGTTTGATATTGATGCCAACGGAATTCTGACCGTTACCGCCAAAGATAAGGCCACGGATAAGACGCAATCAATCAAAATTGAAGGTTCGATCGGCCTTTCCAAAGAAGAAGTGGAAAAGATGAAGAAGGAGGCGGAGGTATATGCTGCCCAAGACCAGAAAAAGAGAGATTTGATAGAGGCCAGGAACGCGGCAGACAATTTAATCTACGTTACCGAGAAAACGCTCAAAGAAGCTGGAGATAAGGTCCAGGCAGACGTAAAAAAACAGATCGAAGAGCAGATGGAATCGTTGAAGAAGGTCAAGGATGGTGATAACATGGAAGAGATCAAACAGAAAACCGCTGAATTATCCCAGGCCATTCAGAAGGTCGGAGCGGAGCTTTATCAGCAGGCGCAGCCGCAGCAAAAACCTCAGGGAGAGGAAGGCAAGAACGAGGAAGAAGGAGAGTACAAGGAAAAGAAATAATATATAGTATTCAGCATGAACAAAGATTATTACCAAATCTTGGGCGTTTCCCGCTCGGCTTCTCCGGATGAAATTAAAAAGGCCTATTATAAACTGGCTCATAAGCATCATCCAGACAAGGGCGGAGAAGAAAAGAAGTTCAAGGAGATAAACGAAGCTTATCAGGTGCTTTCCAATAAGGAAAAAAAGGAGCAGTACGATAATTTCGGCAACGTTTTCGAGGGAGGTCAGGGCTTTCCGGGAGGAGGCTTTCAATGGAACTGGGGACAAAGACCGGACGCTGATTTTGAATTTGACCTCGGAGATTTGGGCGAGATGATGGAGGAAATGTTCGGATTCTCCGGTGGCAAAAAGAAAGACATAAAAAAAGGAAGCAACATCGAAGTTGAACTTGAAATTTCCCTGGAAGAAGTGTTGAAGGGAGGAGAGAAAGAAATCGTCTTGGAAAAGTTCATTTCCTGCAGCCGTTGCCAGGGGAAAGGAGCGGAACCCGGAACCAAGGCCAGGGAATGTTTTTCCTGCCGTGGAACGGGCCAGGTGCAGCAGATAAGGAGAACGCCATTTGGTTCCTTTACCAGGGTGAGCGTTTGTCCTGAGTGCGGAGGAGAAGGATTTAAACCCGAGAAGCCGTGCAACGTCTGCAAGGGCGAGGGCAGGATAAAGAGAGAAGAAAAAGTTAAGATTTTCATTCCTGCCGGCGTAGACACCAACCAATTGATAAAAATCGAAGGAAGGGGAGACGCCGGAAAAAAGGGAGGCAAGGCAGGGGATTTATATGTAAGGATTTTCGTGAAGCCCCATAACGCCTTTAAAAGAAAAGGAGATGATGTGCATGTCCAAGCCCCAATCTCCTTCAGCCAGGCCGCGCTTGGAGACGAAGTGGAGATTGACACCCTTGAAGGGACTGGGCTCCTTTTGAAAGTGCCTGCCGGTACGGAATCTGGAAAAACTTTGAAAATATCGGGCAAAGGAATTCCTCATTTTTCAGGATACGGCCGGGGAAATCTTTATGTGGAATTGGTTGTGAAAACCCCGAAAAAAATAAGCAAGAGGCAGAAAGAATTGCTTGAAAAATTAAAAGAAGAAGGTATATAATAGCTTAGCCCGGCTAAGCTCAACTGCCCCCATAACTCAACGGTAGAGTAACAGCCTTTTAAGCTGTGAGTTGAAGGTTCGAATCCTTCTGGGGGCACTTTCTATTGCAGTGTTGTACAAGACTTTTCATTATGTTATAGTGGTATAATGTTCGGGAAAATGAAACAAAATTTTGTTTTATTTTTTTTAGTTATAATCATACTGGGGACTTTCGGTTCGGGCGTTTGGTTCGGCAAGAGCCAGGTGGTGTGCGACGTCTGTCCGCCGGAAGAGGTTGATTTTTCTCTTTTCTGGGAAACATGGCAGGTAATTCAGGAGAAGTTCGTGGATAAGGCCAATATCAGTACTCAGGATATGATTTACGGCGCGATCTCCGGCATGGTAGAATCATTGGACGATCCCTATACCGTGTTCATGGAGCCAGACGATACGAAAAGGTTTATTGAAGACGTAAAAGGAAGTTTCGAGGGTGTGGGCATGGAAGTCGGAGTCAGGAACGGTCAGCTGACCGTAATTGCTCCTCTGGAAGGAACGCCGGCTCAAAAAGCGGGACTCAGGGCCGGGGACGTGATAGTGAAGGTTGACGGCGACTCCGCTGCCGACATGACCGTGGATGAGGCGGTAAATCGTATTCGGGGCACACGGGGGACGGAAGTAGTATTGACCATTTTCCGCGAGGAATGGGAAGAAGAGAGGGAAGTAAAAATTGTCAGAGGAGTCATTGAGATTCCTTCTTTGAAATGGGAACTGAAAGATGATAACATTGCTTATTTACACCTTTACAACTTTACCGAGAAGGCGGCCAACGACTTCAGGAAGGCGGCGGTTGAAATTCTGGAAAGCCCTGCCAGTAAGGTGGTCTTGGACTTGAGAAATAATCCCGGAGGCTATCTGGAGGTTGCCCAGGACATAGCCGGCTGGTTCCTGAAATCGGGCGATGTCGTGGCGATAGAGGACTTCGGCGAGGGAAAGGAACAAAAATTGTACAAGGCGGAAGGCAACGGCCTCATCGGTTCTTATAAGGTAGTGGTTATTATAAACGAAGGTTCGGCCTCAGCTTCGGAAATTCTGGCCGGGTCTCTCAGAGATAATCTGGGAGTGAAACTGATCGGAGGAACTTCGTTCGGAAAGGGCTCGGTCCAGGAACTGGAAAAACTGAAAGGCGGTTCTTCTTTGAAGATTACTATTGCCAAATGGCTTACTCCTCAGGGTTCCCTGATCACGGACAAGGGGTTGGAACCGGACGTGAAAGTGGAAATAACGGAAGAAGACATTGGTGAGGGGAACGATCCTCAGCTTGACAAGGCAGTTGAAATAATTAAAGAGTTAAATTAAAATAATATTATAACAAGCTCATGAAGGTTATCTTATTAAAAGACGTTGATAAAATAGGGAAGAAGTTCGAGGTGAAGGAAGTGAAATCGGGTTATGCCAGAAACTTTTTGATTCCCCAGGGTTTGGCGAAACCCGCTACCGAGGAGGTTTTGATCTGGTTGGAAACCCAAAAAGAGATTGAAGAAAAAAAAGCCGAAGACGGCTTGAAAGAAGTTCAGGAAGTTGCCTCGTCCATCGACGATCAGGAAGTCATCATCCCGGTTAAAATCGGAGACGAGGGACAGCTGTTTGAATCAGTCAACGCCCAGAAGATCGCGGATAAGCTGAAGGAGGCGGGGTTCGATATTAAAAAGACCCAGATCGAACTGGCCGAGCCTATAAAGGACCCGGGAGAGTATCCCATAAAGATAAAGTTTGAACATAACCTAGAGGCTGAAATAACAGTCATTGTGCAGAAGGAAGAGGAAGAAGCATAACAATTTTCTTTTAAAAGTTTTTTTTGAAATTTCCCCAATCATCAGTCGGGGAATTTTCATGATATATTATGCCCAAGTATATTTTCGTTGCAGGCGGAGTAATGTCCGGCGTGGGTAAGGGAGTCAGCGTAGCCTCGATTGGCAGAATCTTAAAGAGCAAAGGGTTCAAGGTGAGCGCCATTAAAATCGATCCTTACATCAATGTTGATGCCGGAACAATGAATCCCATCGAGCATGGAGAAGTTTTTGTGACCAAGGACGGAATCGAGTGCGACCAGGACGTAGGCAACTACGAAAGATTTCTGGATACGGATCTGGTCACGGACAACTACATTACCACAGGCAGGGTGTATGAGGCGGTGATTCGCAAAGAAAGGAATCTGGAATACGGGGGAAAATGCGTTGAAGTGGTTCCTCATATCCCGGACGAAGTAATCTCGCGCATCAAAACCGTTGCCAAAAAAACTAAAGCCGACTTCATTCTCGTTGAAATCGGCGGCACGGTGGGAGAATATCAAAACCTCTTGTTTTTGGAAGCGGCCAGGATGATGCATTTAAAAGAACCTCAAAACGTTCTTTTTATTTTGGTCAGTTATCTGCCCGTTCCCAAAACGATAGGGGAAATGAAAACCAAACCCACCCAGCACGCCGTGAGAGCGCTGAACTCGGCGGGCATACAGCCCGACATCATCATTGGCAGGTCCGAGAGTCCTCTCGACCAGCCGAGAAAGAGGAAGATTTCCATTTTCTGCAACGTTCGGGAAGAGGACGTAATTTCCGCTCCCGACATAGAATCGATTTATGAGATTCCTCTTAATTTTGAAAAAGACAACTTGGGCAAGATGATTCTAAAGAAGTTCGGCATGCGCTCCAAAAAGAAAAATCTCAAGGACTGGAGGAAACTGGTAAACGTAATTAAAAACGCAAGAAAGAAAGTTTCCATTGGAATTGTCGGCAAATACTTTGAAACAGGAGACTTCACCTTGGCAGATTCCTACATCTCGGTGATTGAGGCGGTAAAGCACGCTTCCTGGTTCCACAAGGTTAAACCGGAGTTCGCCTGGCTGTCTAGCGAACCTTATGAGAAAAATCCGGCAAGACTGAGGGAACTGAAGAAGTTTGACGGCATTATAGTCCCCGGAGGATTCGGCAGCAGGGGAACGGAAGGAAAAATAAAAGCCATAGAGTACTGCCGTAAAAACAAAATTCCCTATTTAGGGCTTTGTTTCGGCATGCAGTTGGCCGTTATCGAATTCGCCAGGAACGTCTGCCACATGAAAGACGCGCACACGACGGAAATAGTAAAGCACTGCAAATACCCGGTTATCGACACCTTGCCAGAACAAAAAGCATTGATCCAGGAAAAGAGATACGGCGGGACCATGAGATTGGGGGAATATCCTTGCTTGGTTAAAAAAGGAACCATTGCTTATTCGGCTTATTCGAAATCCCGCTGGGGAAAACAAAATAAAAAAGGCGACATTCTCTTGCTAGAGCGACATCGCCACAGATACGAGTTGAACAATGAATTCAGAAAGGATTTGGAAGGAAAGGGACTAATAATGTCGGGAATCAATCCGGAAAGAGACCTGGTTGAAATAATAGAACTGCCCAAGCATCCCTTTTTCGTCGCCTCTCAATTTCACCCCGAGTTCAGGTCAAGACCGTTGAATCCTCATCCTCTGTTCAGGAGATTCATCAAGGCGGCTATTCAACGTTAATAACCTTTACTGTTCTTTGAGAGCTATTGAACCCTTCCTTTTTTTTGGTTTTAAAGCGAACTAAGCCTTCTTTCAAGGCGTAGAGGGAGTCGTCACCGCCCTTTCTCACGTTTTTTCCGGCAACGAATTTGGTGCCCCTTTGTCGGATGATGATGTTTCCCGCCTTGGCTTTCTGTCCTTCAGACAGTTTAATCCCCAGATATTTGGGTTGGGAATCTCTGCCTAATTTAGTTGCGCCTGTGGCTTTTGTTTTTGCCATACGAAAATATGATATCAAAAATTATAGAATTTGTCAAAGGACATTCGGATGATATAATCCTTTTAGTCGGAGTTATTTTAATTTCCCTGCTTTCTTTTGCCGCAGGTTACATTGCGGCGAGGTAAGGGGAGGAAAAATTAATGAAAATAGCCATAATCGGAGCGGGGATAAACGGACTTTATCTTGCCTGGAAACTTTCAAATGCCGGTCATGAAGTGACCGTTTTTGAAAAGAAAGAAAGAATAGGAAAGGAGGCCTGTTCCGGTTTGTTCTCGGAAAGGATTCTGAAGTTTATTCCCCAAAGCCAAAAACTGATCCAAAACAAGATTGATTTTGTTTTTATTCATTTTCCAAAGAGAACCCTGAAAATAAAGTTCCGAAAGAAGTTTTTTGTCATGAGTCATGCGGAATTGGACAGGTTGGTTTCCAAATTGGCGGAAACAGCGGGGGCCAAAATCATTTTAGGAAAGGCGGTTGGTTCTTTACCTCAAGGATTCGACAGGATAATTGGGTGCGACGGCTACAGTTCTTTTATCAGGAAGGAAGTGGGGTTGAAAAACCTGACTTTCAGGGCGACCATTCAGGGCTTTTTGAACAAAGAAGACCGTTCGTCTTTTGTTGAAACGTGGCCGGTGGAATCGGGATTCATCTGGAAGATTCCCAGAGGAGAAGAAATAGAGTACGGCATCATCACCAAACCCAGTTTGGCAAAAGTACTGTTCGAAGAATTTTTAAATAAAAATAATATTCAACTTCAAAGGATACAGGGTTCTGTCGTACCGCAAGGATTCTCTTTGCCCAAAGACAACCTCATTACTCTCTGCGGTGACGCGGCAGGACTGACTAAACCCTGGTCGGGCGGAGGGGTAATCTGGGGGTTGATTTCAAATGAAATTCTCTTGAAAAATTTCCCAAATTTCTTAAAATATAGAAACAGGCTTAAGATATTTTTTTTACCGAGAATTATTCTTTCCAAAATTATCCTTAAGACGGTTTATTTTTTGGGATTTAAGTTCCCTTGGATAATGCCGAAAAACATCAAAATCGAAGGAGATTTTTTACTTTAATTTATGCCAGAAGAAACAAAAAACATTCCCTATCACGTGGGGATTATAATGGACGGCAACCGCAGATGGGCGAAAGCAAAAGGCCTGCCGACTTTGGAAGGCCATCGTCGGGGTTACGACAAGGTGAAGAAAGTGGGAAGATGGTGCAAAGACAGAGGTGTAAAAATATTGACCGTCTGGGCTTTTTCCACCGAAAACTGGAAGCGTTCCGAGAAAGAGGTGAATTATCTGATGAATTTACTTAAGTTTGCTTTGAGCAAGGGCGAAATAGATCAGTTGCATAAGGACGGAATTAAAGTTCAGATCATAGGCCAGAAGGAAAGACTGTCGGAAAGTATGCAGGAACTGATAAAAGAAGCGGAAGAACGGACAAAAGACAATAAAGAGGGAATTTTAAACCTGGCCATAAGCTACGGCGGCCGCGTCGACATATTGGAGGCCATTAAAAAAATAATTAACAAAAACACTCCCGCCGGCCAAGTAACGGAAGAGATCATGGACCAGAACCTCTGGACGGCAGGAATGCCCGATCCAGACTTGATTATCAGGACCAGCGGCGAATTGCGAACATCTGGTTTTCTGACTTGGCAGTCGGCTTATTCCGAATTGTATTTCTGCCAGAACCACTGGCCCGACTTTTCAGAGAAAGATTTGGATGAGGCTTTTGCCGACTACGCCCGGCGGCAAAGGAGATTCGGCAAATAAATATGGCAGAGGTTATCTTGGTAGACGAGCGGGACAATCAGATTGGTACGGAAGAAAAATTAAAAGCCCATAAAGAAGCCAAATTGCACAGGGCTTTTTCTGTTCTTGTTTTCAATGAAAAAGGGGAATTGTTGCTTCAAAAAAGAGCAAAGACCAAATACCACTCTCCCGGTCTCTGGACGAATACCTGCTGCTCTCACCCCGCTCCGGGAAAAGATTTGATGCAAGAGGCCAGGAAAAGATTGAAAGAAGAAATGGGGTTTGAGTGCGATTTGAAAGAATCTTTCAGTTTCATTTACAAGGCAAATCTTGGCGATCTGACAGAATATGAATTCGACCACGTGCTTCTGGGAAACTTTTCCGGTGATCCTTTTCCTAATCGGGAAGAAGCGGAGGATTGGAAATGGATTGGCTTGCAAGATCTTGAGAAAGATATCAAAGAAAATCCGGAAATCTATACCCCGTGGTTTAGAATAATTTTCAATAGAGTTCACGCAGGGCAATAAAAAAACCCGCCGTAAGGCGGGTACAATCCCTAGGCGGGATTAGTTTTCTCTTAAAATTATGACGTTTCTGTCATTTTTTTATTACATAAAAATCAGTAGGCCCGTCTTCTGTACATAGAGAGACGGGCCTATTTTTAATAATTCTTGGAGAGACTTCTTCTTCTGCCGGCGTAAGGCATGACATCCCTCCAGTCAATGCCTGGCAGATACGGTTCGGCGTAGGGGATTCTCTGCATCATCACCATCGTGCCTCTTTTGTGATAAGGGTGTGAAGGCATAACACCGGTGCAGAAATTTTCAAGCGGGCAATAGCGACAGGGATTCTTGTATTTTTTAGGCCAGAGTCTTGGGTTTTGCTTGAGCAATTCCGGGGTAAAGAAGAACGTACCGTCCTTGCGGGTGGTGTTCTGGATCTGATTTGAACAGAAATCGCGGGAAATTACCCACATTGCCGGATTAACAGTAAGATGGGAAATGTTGTGTTTTTTCAGGAATTTCTGAGACCAGATGGCAATGGGATCATTAACCTTCTTGTCGTAAACTCTTACGGCAAACTGGCCGATAAGTGCCGGGTAGTACTTTTCCAGAGTAACCGGTACGTGAGGATCCAGGAATTTTACTATGCTGGTTGCAGTCAGAATTCTCAAAGCATGGTGGTCAATCGGCAAGGGGGTGGGGAAAATCGATATAAGTTCTCTTTCCTGAAGCCAAATGGTAAACAGGGAAAATATCTTTCTTTTCATTCCTTCAAAGCCGGCTTCGTTTTCTTCGTAGTTTACTCGCCGATAGAACCCTTCAAACTCTGTCACGCCCCAGAAAGCATTAAGAATGTCGCCTCCCCATTCTTCGTGAAGAAGGGTAAGATTTTTATGCCAGAATCTTGTGCTCTCTCTCAGGTTGTAGCCGAGGGGACCGGCGCCGCCGTTCCCATTGTCTTCTTCCTTTTTCTTCTGCAGGATTTCCGGAGTGATTTCTCTTATGGTATGCTGTATCTTTCTCATCGTCCATTCTCTGGCCACGCTTTCCGGATTAAACATTTCCGGAACCTTTTGCCAAAGTCTGGAGAGCCAACGGAATGGATCGTCGCTGTTTCTCGCTCCTCTCATGAAAATGGCGGCGCAGAAAAGATAATTGGCCAGCTCTTTCCTTTGTTCAGGTTCGGGCCAGCGGTTCTGGGACAGGACAACATCTTTGAAGATGCTGATTTTGCTCTTCCAGAGTTTATCTAGAAGTTCAAACACCTCAAGGGCTCTTTTCGTATCGTATTTTATCTTCATCTCTCACTTCCTTTCCAAGAAAAAATTAAATTGTAGTGTGCTGTTTTCGGATAATAGAATATAGCAGATTTGAATTTTTTTAGCAAATCTATTAAGATACCCATAGCAAATAATATCATCTATAAGGATAAGGAGGGCAGTTATGAACTACGATTTGCTGGTAAAGGCAAGACAGGTTTTGGAACCGCTTTGGAGAGCGGCTTGGCTGAAGGGACGTTGCTGGGGTCCGAAATCGGAGAAAAATCCCTACAGTGCAACAAATATCACCTTCTGTATCGGCAGCGAACTCGTTACGATTTCCCAGGGAAAAGGCGGGCTGGTGATTCATGAGTTTCAAAAGTGCAGCAATACCAAGCTGGGCAAAAGAGTAAAAGAGCTTCTGCAGAAAGCGGGAGTGATGCAGTTTGAGGAGAAAGAAGTCATCTCCCCTCAGGGATATACCTGGTACTGCACCGTTTGCCGCAAAAGAGGAGAAGTGGATCCCGGTCGGCTTATCGAGGTTGATAGTCGAGGGGAAGGAGCGCGCGATCTTATCAGAAAGATAAACAAAGAGCATGCCGCCGTTTCTCCATTTTGTTCCGCTCCTCATATCGAAGTGCTGGATGAAAATCTAGTCAAGCTGGAGGGGATCGCCGATATCCTGGCCTTAGAGAAAGTAAGCTGAATAGTTCTACACGAAAAAAGGGCTGGCGCGTGCATATGCACATGTCAGCCCTTCCTTGTTTTATAAAATAAATTAATAGCCCTTGTAGGAATATTGGTCTACCAGGAGCCCCTGCTGGTCATAGAGATAAAGAGTATCGTTGCACTTGCAAACGATGTCGTAACCTACGTATACGTACCAGATTTTCTGGTAGAAATCTTTGTCCTTGTAATAATTCTCCACGCAGCCGTTATAACTGAGATTTCTGGAAATATAATTTTCAATGTAAGATTGGCAGTCTGAATTGAAAGACAAATAGAGGGTGGAGTAGTTAATCGGCTGGCAGCTGCGCAAAGAGAGAATGGCGCTCTGGCACTCGGTAGTGAAATGGCAGATTTCATTTTTATCTATAGTGGGGCAGATTTTTGAGGGAACATAAGGAAGATTCTTGTAGGAATCTTTCAGATAGCCGAAGCATTTATTCGGCCGGAAGGCCAGGCTCATTCCGAAAGGAACTTTTGCGCTTAAAAGATATGCCTGGTCGGATTGCTTAAGGTAGATGTTTTCTTTCGTGGTGGCCGATGTTTCAGAGAGAAATAGTTCCATTCCCTGAGGAATGGTGATTTCGCCGTCAGCCCCCTTTATCTTCCAGCCGGAAATATTGATTTTTTCATCCGTCTTGAACTGCGAACTTAATCTGATTGTCGTATGCGAGGCGCTGGAAAATTTCACCTTGCCAAAATAGGGCGAGGTAACAGGGATAGTCTGTTCTGAGGCAGTGGCGCTTCCCGCTGAAATGGGAGGATTCCCCGTTTGCGTTCCGGCTGAAGATTTATAATAAGTCTGTGCCGGAGGGGTTTCTTCGGTTGTGACGGGCGAGACAGTTTCCTCGCCTTCGGGAGCCTCCGTTGTTTTTTTTGGAAAGCCCAAAACGTACAAAGCGGAGAGAAGGATTGCAATTGATAAAAAAATGACTACAACCTGCATAATTTATTTATTATAAAGTTAAAAAAATAATTTGTCAATCATGGGTGGAAATAATTATTCAGAGATGCTAAAATTGACCCATGAACAATAGACGTATCCAGCTTTCTCCCAATTCCCTTAATTTATTTTTGGAGTGCCCTCATTGTTTTTGGCTTGATAAAAGAATGGGGATTAAGAGGCCGCCGGCATACCCTTATGCCTTGAACAGCGCGGTTGATTATCTTTTGAAGGAGGAATTTGATGCTTACAGACTGAAAGGTGAGGTGCATCCCTTGATTGTGGCCAACAACATCCCCGCCAAGCTCTTTTCCAACCAGGAACTGCTAAACCAGTGGAGGAGCAATTTCAGCGGCATCAGGTATTATGATAAAGATCTGGACGCCACTTTATTCGGGGCGGTGGATGACGTTTTGGAGTTTACTGACGGAAAGTTGGCGGCCCTTGACTATAAAAGCACAGGCAGCAAGGTGGCAAATATCTACGACCGTTTCCAAATCCAGATGGATATTTATA
>CAZYNZ010000004.1:0-13838 GCA_964648545.1 uncultured Candidatus Saccharibacteria bacterium | reverse complement strand
TTGAAGTGTCGACCCTTCAAGTGGCGAAGCTAACGCGTTAAGTGTCCCGCCTGGGAAGTACGGCCGCAAGGCTAAAACTCAAAGGAATAGACGGGGATTCACACAAGCGGTGGACCATGTGGCTTAATTCGACAACAAGCGAAGAACCTTACCAGGGTTTGACAGGCTAATGAAACCCTGATGAAAGTCAGGACTACCCACAAGGACATTAGCTCAGGTGCTGCACGGCTGTTGTCAGCTCGTACTTTGAAGCGTATGCTTAAGTGCAACAACGAGCGCAACCCTTATTCTGCGTTATACGTGTCGCGGAAAACTGCCTGGGACAACCAGGAGGAAGGTGGGGATGACACCAAGTCAGCGTGGCCCTTTGATACTCTGGGCTGCACACGTGGTACAATGGGACCGACAATGGGTTGCCAAAGCGCAAGCTGGAGCTAATCCCAACAAACGGTTCCCCAGTTCGGATTGAGGTCTGCAACTCGACCTCATGAAGCCGGAATCGCTAGTAATCGCGCATCAGCCACGGCGCGATGAATACGTTCCTGAATCTTGTACTCACCGCCGATTAACTGTGCTTGGCAGCTTAGTTAGCTAGTGGGTGAAAATCCCACCCTCTTTTCAAAGAGCGTAGCCAAAATTAGCAGTCCTAATTCGTAAGAAGAAAGGATGAAGGGCTTGAGGCAAATAGCAGCCCGTGAGACAATAAAAGGAGATGACTTTCGCCGGGCGGTCGAAAGGAAGTCGTTATTAACGCCTTTTCACGGGATGTTAGAAATAGTTAATTAAGTGACCCAAGGAGATCCTAGAAAGATATGAGATTATTGCTTTCTAGGAAGTCAGCTGCGTCATAGTACCTCGTTAGATAAAAAGTTATCTCATGAGGGAAGGACAAAACCTATTTATGCTTTCCGCAGATTATATAGTTGGATTAACAGATGGAGAAGGAAGTTTCACTGTTCATCTTCATCCGCCTCGTAAAATTGGTAAATATAGTACCAAACACTACAGGGTGGAATGCCATTACTATATTAAGCTAAGAGAAGATGAACTACCTCTATTGGAAAAAGTTAAGAGATTCTTCAATTGCGGAAATATTTATTTACAGAAAGATAAACGACTGAATCATAGGAATTGCTATCGTTTCGAAGTAAGCAGTCTTCAAAAGATTGCCGAAGTAGTAATTCCATTTTTTCAGAAGCATCGTTTATACAGTGTAAATAGAATAAATGATTTTAATTTATTCTGTAGAATCTTTGAAATTCTTAGGAATAAAAATAAAAGATCTCTTACAGAAGAAGAGTTAGAAAAAATAAGAAAATTAAAATCACAAATGCATAGTATATAAATAGGACTCGCTGATTACGGGAAATCCGTACGATCAGTGGGAACGGAAAATAGTCTCAAATTATTCCAATCCGTCACACCAGGAGAGTTGGTAATACCCGAAATATCTCGCAAGAGGTCCTAAGGTAAGATCAGCGATAAAGGTGAAGTCGTAACAAGGCACGGGTAGCGGAAGCTGTCCGTGGATCACTACATTTCTAATTTTTTTAATTAGAAAAATGAGTGTCGGCTGAAGTTGAAGATTGAGAATTCTATTTTCAACTTCAAGGTGCTGGCCAGCGTACCTGAAAGGCTGGCCTTCGGAACAACTTTAAACAACTGATAGCAAAAAACGCGACAAGTATCGCGTTTTTTTGTTTTTCTTTTTTTTATTTTTGCTATAATAGAAAAACAGGATATTTTTTTCTTAGGATTTTTAAATAAGTTTAAAATGCCGAAAATTGATTTCAGAAAATTTTTTAAATTTTTATTCGTCTTTTTTGATTATTTTCAGCTGGGTTTTTTCCGGCTGGCCGCCTCTTTGGCAGAATCCGCGGGTGCCGCCGCAAGTTGAACAAGCGGCAGCAGCGCCGACCGTTATTTATATCACTTCTACCGCTTCAACTAGCTGGACCGTTCCCAGCAACTGGAATTCGGACAGCAATACCATTGAGGTTATTGGTGGTGGTGGTGGTGGACATTTTGTTGCTAGTATTCCGGGCGTTGGCGGCGGTGGCGGAGCTTCAGGCGCCTATGCGATAAAAAGCAATCTTTCACTTGAGCCAGAAACGCAAATAACAATCAAGGTTGGCGTGGCTGGCGCAATGGCTACTGCAGGAGGCGATACTTATTTTAACGCCACCACTTGCGCAGATTCTTCTGTTTGCGGAAAAGGCGGCGGAGGCGCTTCAGGGCAAACAGGAGGTTCTGCCCAGACAGGTTCAGTGGGTACTGTCAATGCCGGAGCAAATGGCGGGACTGGAGGTCCTACAGGACCAACTAATGGCGGCGGCGGAGGCGGAGGAGGAGGAGCAGGCGGGCCTCAAGGCGCCGGCAACGCGGGAATCACGGCAACCGGTCAAGACGGCGGAGCAGGCGGACAAGGCGGCGGAACAGCCGGCGGCGCAGGCGGTCTTGCCAATGGCGGGGCAGGCGGCAATGGAACTGAATGGTCGCCCAGCCCTGCTTACGGTTCCGGCGGCGGAGGAGGAGGCGGGCAAGGCGGGGGTAATAAAAGCGATGGATGGGGTGGCGGAAGTGGCGGAACTTACGGCGCTGGCGGCGGAGGAGGAGGCGGTGCCGGGAAAGGCGGTGCTCTTTCCGGGGCAGGCAAAGCCGGCACACAGGGCATTATTGTTATCACCTACACGCCGGCTGTTACAACTGTTGCCAAACAGGGCAGCCAGACTGGGACTTTATATATAGACACTGCTGATAATTACATTGGCGGGGCTTTTACTTTTCAGGCAAACATCGGCACCGTTAACGTTACTTCAATCACTCTGACCGAAACAGGCACGGTGACTGCTGACGATAATCTGGCCAATGTTGAGCTTTATTACGAAACAGCTGCCACCTGTTCTTACGATGGCGATGAAACGCAATTCAGCACCACCCAAAGCTTCACCGGAGAAGAGGCGGTTTTTGACAGCGATACCATGGTTGTGGGCACTTCGCAGGTTTGCATTTATGTTATTTTGGATATTGGTTCCGGCGCAGGCGAAACTGAAACAATAAGCATTGAAATCAATTCGTCGAGCGACGTGACAGTTTCCAGCGGTACGATTAGCGGCAGTTTTCCAATAAATCTTGGAGAAAGCACGATTCAACAGCCGCCGCCTGTTTCGCTTGACCAGTATTCTTACCGTTGGCGGAATGATGACGGAGGTGAAGGCGTTGCTTGGTACAATGCAGACTGGCCTTACAGGAAACTCGTGCCTGTGGTCAATTCAACTTCAACTTTGGCTGATTACCAGGTCAGGATAATCGTGGCGAATTCCACGGGCGGAAATGTTACTTGCGGGGGCAATTGCCAGCCCGATTTTGACGATGTCTTCTTTACAGTTGACGATGGCGTAACTCCTTTGTCTTTTTGGCGGGAATCCTACATTGCTTCGGCAACCTCCACTTTTTGGGTGAAAATTCCTTCTTTGCCGGAATTGTCTGCCACTAATATTTTTATGTATTACGGCGAAGCAGACACCGCCACTTTAGGCGACGGCGATGATACTTTTGAGCTTTTCGATCATTTTGAGGGAACCGAGTTGGATCCGTTGAAATGGTATGAATGCGACAACGGACCGCAAAGCGTGGCTAACAGCGAAATGGAATTGCGCGCCACGGTGACGGCCGGAGAAAAAGGTGTTATTTACAGCACTTCAACAACTTTCACGGTTCCGGCTGGCAGTACAGTCGGCTATGCCGTTAAACAGAGAGCCAAAAAAAACACGGGCTATGGATTTTACGGCGTTGCTTTTGCCGCCTTCAGGGCTATGACAGGTTGCGCTTCGGAAAACTATGCTTACGCTTTTCTCTACGGCCAGACCACGACCAATAATCAGGCTTTTAGCGCAAACGGCAATGGCAGTAACGAAGGCCTCCCTTCGGTTGCCATGGCTGGCGCTACCGATTTTACTTATCGAATTTACGAAACAATTTGGGAGCCCAATCGAGTGAGATTTTATTATGAGGATATATTGAAATACACGGAAACAACTTATGTGCCGACCAGCACTTCTTATGTTTATTTTCTGGAGGGGGCAGGCACTGATGCGGAAGACCGCCGGGCTTATTTTGACTGGGTTTTTGTCCGCAAAATCATTTCTCCGGAACCGAGCATAGGCACGGCAGGAGAACAGGAAACATCGGGCGGTGCAACCTGGCTGGCTAATGAGAACACTTTGGCGATTTTGACTGCCGAAGAACAAACAGACAATATCAGAGTCAGATTTTTGATAAAAAACGCCGGCGGTCAGGCTGGAGATATTAACTACCGTTTACAGTACGCAGGACTGGGCAGCTATGCGAATTGTTTGTCGGTGGACGAAGAAGAATTTGCCGACGTGCCGACAACCACCGGCAGCGTAGTCCAAATGGCCGCATCGACTTATTTCAGCGACGGAGACGGCACAACCAACTTTTCAGGCAGTTTGACCGACCCGACCAACGGCTATTTTTGGATAGACGGTAAAATGGTGGCATCTTCTTCCAATCAAACCGCTGCCCTGACTTTAAATATAAATAAATTTACGGAATTGGAATATATTTTTGAATTTACCGATGAGGCGCCGGACGGCACTTCCTACTGTTTTCGGACAGCCCAGGTTGTGGGAGGAGTTATACTTGATTTGGACAGTTATACCAATATAGCCAGGATTTCAACCAAGGCCGATGTAACGGTAGCTTCCATCGGCCAGCAGACAGCTTCTATGCAGATTGCTTCAGCTGACAATTACATCGGCGGCGGCTTTGTCATCCGGGAATTCACCGCTTCCAGGGATGTAACTGCCATTACCATCAGCGAACAGGGGACTATTGACGCTCAGAACAACCTTGAAAACATAGAATTATATTACGATTTGGACACCACTTATCCTTACAACTGCGTTTCCGAAAGCTATGAGGGCGGAGAGCAGCAGTTCGGCGATACGGTGATAGGCGGTTTCAGTTCCGCCAACGGCACTACCAGCTTCAGCCAGACGGTTGCCATTTCCACTGAACAAGCTTTATGCATTTACGTTGTTTTGGATGTGGGCAGTGGATCTTCGGTCGGCGAAACCATTGAAATCCAGATTACCCATCCTTCGGTTGACGTTGAAGTAAGTTCAGGCACGGTCGGGCCACCTTCAGTGGTGGCCATTCCCGGGACCACGGAATTGATAGGCCTGGCCCAGGTCCATTTTCGCTGGCGGGAAGATATAGGCGGGGAGGCATTGGGAGATTGGCTGTATAAGAAATCAATCGGCATTCAGAATTCTTTAGGCAGCGAACTGACCGATTTTCAAGTTGAAATAAAAGTGGGCTACAGCGGCGTTGGCGGAGCTGACGTCAGCTGCGAGGGCAATTGCCGAACTGATTTCGGCGATATCAGATTTATCAATGCCGACTATAACCTTCTTTTTGACTATTGGCAGGAGAAATACACCTCTTCGGCCACTTCCACTTTTTGGGTCAAGATTCCTTCTTTGCCGGCTGACAGCACAACCACCATTTATATGTTTTACGGCAATACTAATGCCGAAACGACCAGCAACGGGGAAAATACCTTTATTTTTTATGATGATTTTGAAGACGGGACTTTCACAAATTTATGGGAAGTTATTTATGGATACTGGGCTGAGGCAGGAGAAGGAGTGCTGTATAACTGGAATCCTCCGACGCATCCCGGCGCAAAATTTATTCGTTTAAAAAATATCACCAGTTCTAACAATGATCCAAATGTTCATGAATATAAGATGAAATGGCTGAGCGGCGAAACCGGCACCCATTTGGCCGGCACAGTCTGGCATTGGAATACTCCATCGCCTTCATCTGCTTTTTATCGGGCTTTTTGGTACGCTGCGGAAAACCAGTTATATATAAGATATGTTGACACTGACCTGGGAAATTCGCCGATGAGTTACACCGCCAGTTACGAAGAATGGTATAATTTTCAATTGAAAATAAAAGGAGAGGGGAATTTTCATTTCAGAATCAAAAAAATCGATGATACCAATGTTCTTAGCGATGATTTTTCTGATACGACCCGCACTTCGGGCAGCATAGGACTGGGCGGTTTCGGTGGCGGCTATATGAGTGCTCATTATGACGACTATAGAATCCGGAAATACGCGGCCACCGAGCCGACCGTGGTAACAACCGGTTCCCAAACAGCCGGCGGCACCGGCTGGCTGGCGGCTGAAGATACGGCAGCCAGTATTGCCAAAAATACCAATGTCAGAGTCAGATTTTTAATAAGGAATTCCGGCAGCGCGGTCAATAATGTCAATTACCGGCTGCAGTACGCGGAATTGGGCGGAGCAGGAACCTGCCTTTTGGTTGACAGCATTAATTTTGCCGACGCGCCGACCACTACCGGCAGCGCGGTCCAAATGACGGCTTCGGATTGGTTTATCGGCTGCCCGGAAAATAGCCAGGCCTCGACCACGCCTCAGCTTTCGGTTATCTCCGGAGCCGCTTTTGCCAGCGGCAAAATAGTGGAAGACGAGTGCAACCAGACCGCTTCTTTCAGCTTGGCTACGAACTATTATACGGAGCACGAATTTAATTTTAAATTCACCGATAATGCTTTGGATTTGACTGCTTATTGCTTCCGGCTGGTTAAAATTGATGCTGGCGAAGCAGCTGATTTGGATAGTTATTTGAAGATAGCCAAGATTACAACCAGCGGAGAAGTTTCCGTCAGCTGCATTACGCCGCTTAATGACGACACCAGTGCTTTCGGTGAAATCAATTTTAATGATGTTTACGTGGCCTGGCCTTTAGCCACTACTACGGTAACTTGCAGCGGTTGTGAAAACGGTTTCAGTATGAAAATTTACGGTACTGGCGACACTGTTAATCCGGGATTGTATAAAGAGAGCGCGCCGGTTGACTTGATTAATTCGGCAGAAGAAGCTCTTTTGGAGCCGGGCGTAGAGGGTTACGGCATACAGGCGACAACCACTTCACCCAGTATAACCATTAATCCGAAATTCCTTAAAACCGGCAATAATGTCGGCGGCTTGCTGGTCGGTTCGGAAAACGCCGTGACGGTCGCTTCATCTTCCGGTCCTGTCACGGGTCAAGTAATTACCATAATTTTTATGGCCGCAGTTTCCGCGGCCAATGAATTGGGCAATTATCAGGATTTGGTGACCATTTCCTGCACGGTTAACAGCCCTCTTTAAAGAAGTTTTCCACAGTTGATATTTAAGATTGATTTTTATATAATTATAAAAGATAGAAATTTTGAAAAAGGTCGGAGAAATAAAATATTAATATAAATTCAATGAAAAAGATAGAAAAAGTAGCAAAAGGATTGTTAATTTTTTCTTTAGCAGGTCTTCTGACAGCCTGGTATTTTCCGGAACCGGCCAGCGGAGCAGTGACCGTCAGTGCCGTGGTAGAAGCAGGAGTAATCACTTGCACAACCGATTTGACAGCCGCTAATTTCGGCACTATAGACAGCAGTATCGTTTACACAGCAGGCGATAACAGCACCACCACCGTCAGTTCTAATGGTTCCATTTACGTTAAAGCTATCAGCGTTGGCGACGGTTCTGGCCCTGGTTTGGCCACAACTTCGCCGGCTCATTTGATTCCTTCGCCTAACGCCGTTTTCAGCGAAACCGCCGGTTTATCAGGAGGCACGGAGGGTTACGGCATACAGGCGACAACCACCGGTACTATAACTATTGCCACCAGATATCTTCAAACAGGAGATAATGTCGGCGGTTTGGCCTCAACTTCAGCCGCAGTTGTCGCTTCATCCAGCAGTGCCGTGACCGATGAAATAGTGGAAATTATCTATAAAGCCGCGGTTGCCAGCGATACTCAGGCAGGCGTTTATGAAGATACGGTAACTATCAGTTGTTCCACTTCTTAAAGAAAACAATTCTTGAATGAAAAAGTTAATATTTTTGACAATTTTATTCGTTTTGGGATTGGCTTTAGTTCCGCGGCAGTCCGAAGCTTTGACTATTTCTCCGGCGAAAATTCTCCTTTCCGCTGACCCGGGAGAAAGAATAGAAACCAAGATGAGGGTGAGGAATGACTCGGAAAGAATCCTGACTTTTTATCCGGTATTCGAAAGATATTCAACCAGAGGCGGAGAAGAGCCGGTTTTTACTCCGGAAAAATTCGGTTTGGTAACTTGGATGAGAACCGAACCTTCGGAATTGACTTTAGACTTTAAAGAAACGGGCGAAGTTACCGTGATAATCGATCTGCCGGAAGACGCGGAACCGGGCGGCCACTATGCCGCTGTTTTTTGGTCTACGGCTCCGCCGGAAGGCAAGGGTACTGGCGTGGGTATTGTTACCAGAGTCGGCGCTTTAGTATTACTTGAAATATCCGGGGAAGTCAAAGTTTCAGGGGAAATCATTAATTTCCAAACCCAGAAAAAGGTTTTAAACCGTTTGCCGGCCAATTTCACTTATACTTTGCAGAATAAAGGCACGGTCCATCTGGGGCCAGTAGGCCAAATTACTCTTAAAAACTTGTTCGGCAAGACAGTGGCTGTTTTGGACGCCAATCCTGGAAAATATCATGTTCTGCCTGGCGACAGCCGCACTTTCACGGCTGTTAATTGGGAGCCCAAAGGCGGCATGCCTAAAATTGAAGGCAAAGGGTTTCTGAACGACGTTAAAAGAGAATTGAAAGGATTCTCTTTCGGCTATTACCGGGCCTATCTCAGTATGGAATACGGCAAAGAGGAAATGCAAACCGCTCAAGCCAATTTCGGTTTCTGGGTCATCCCTTGGCGGGTTTTGACCTTAGGCATTTTAATCTTAGCCCTGGTCACATTAATCATCGTTAAAGGAATCCATAGATACAACCAATGGGTTATAGACAAAGTGGAAGAAAGGATTACAGCTAAGGCAAAAAGGAAAATAAAAACATAACAATGAAGAAATGGTTGATTTTATTTTTTTCCATTATTATTGTTAGCGAATCGATTTTATTAATTCTCAGTTTAAAGGCAACTCCGGCTTCAGCCGGAGTTAATCTTTCCGCTCATATATCTTCCATTTGCGGCAACGGGCTGGTTGAACCGGGAGAACAATGCGACGGAGTAAATTTAAACGGAAAGACCTGCATAGATTTGGGTTTGGGCTATATCGGAGGAACATTAAGCTGTTATGCGGTTGGCTGGCCCGATGAATGCCTTTTTAATACTTCGGCCTGTACTTCGCCCGCGCCAACGCCTCCGCCGCCGGGCGGCGGCGGAGCTCCGTTGCCCGACACGGGCACCCGAGTTATTCTTCAGGGATTGGCTTATCCTTCGGCAAAAATCACGGTTTTGGTTGACGCTAAAGTATATGCCTATATTACGGCCGATTCTTCGGCTAATTTCAAAGCCACGATTAGCGATATTGCGGCCGGCACTTACAACTTCGGGCTTTGGGCGGAAGACAAGTATGGCAGAAAATCAATCACTTTTTCTTTTACCATTACGGTTATAAAAGGAATGACAATTACGGTTTCCGGCATTTTTCTTCCGCCGACCATTGAATTGGATAAAGTGAATTTAGACAAAGGGGAGGACTTGACTATTTTTGGGCAGACAGCGCCAAAAAGCCAATTAAGCGTTCACGTGGAATCGCCGCAGGAAATCATCCAAGAAACAACGGCCGATAAAACGGGCGATTGGCAGCTTCTTTTCAGCACCGCTGTTTTGGAGGAAGGCACTCATACCGTTAGAGCCAAAGCCGAAAGTCAGGAAGAGTTATTAAGCTCTTTTTCCCGGGTTTTGCTTTTTTATGTCGGCAGATACGGTGTAGACGAACTTTGTCCTCGGGCGGATTTTAACAAAGACGGCCGAACGAATTTGGTTGATTTTTCCATTATGCTTTATTGGTGGGGTAAAGCTAATGCTTGTATTGACCAGAACAAAGACGGGATAGTCAACCTGCCGGATTTTTCAATTTTGATGTATTGGTGGACCGGGTAATATATGAAAAAAATATTATTTTTATTAACGATTACTTTATTATTTTCTCCTCTTTTGAGCCAGGCCGCTATTTTATATTTGGAGCCGGCGAAAGGCCAATATTACCAGGGCGATACTTTTTTAGTCGAGGTGAGAATAGAAGTGGAAGAAGAATGCATTAACGCCGCAGCTGTCAGTTTAACTTTCCCTAATGATATTTTAGAAGCGATTGATTTCAGTAAAAGCAATTCTATTTTGTTAATTTGGCTGAAAGAGCCGGAAATTTTCCAAGAGCAGGGGATAATTTCCTTTTCCGGCGGCATGCCCGGCGGCTTTTGCGGCATTCTGCCGGGCGACCCGGGCAAAACCAATCTTTTCGGCAGAATAATATTTAGAGTAAAAGAAGTTCCTAAAGAGCAGTTCTTTGCGGAAGTGAAATTTTCAGATAATTCCCAAATTTTCTTAAACGACGGCTTTGGCACAGCAGCCGAGCTGAAAACAGAGAAAGCGGTTTTTGACATTTTATCCGGCATTCCGGAAACCGGCCGGAAAGAGTGGGAGGAAGAATTAAAAAAGGACAGAATATCGCCCGAGCCCTTTGAATTTGAAATCATCCGCGATCCCTTGATTTTTGACAACAAATATTTCATTGTTTTCCAAGCCCAAGACAAACAAAGCGGAATTGATTATTATGAAATCAAGGAAGGAAAAAGGGATTGGCAGAGAGGGGAGAGTCCTTATTTATTGGAAGACCAGGAATTAAGCGGTATAATAATGGTAAAAGCGGTTGACAAGGCGGGCAACGAAAGAATCGTTGAATATCTGCCGGAAAAGAAACCTTTATCTCGGTTAATAATCGGTTTTTCGATAATAATAGCCATCGTCATCGGATATTTGTTTTATAAAAAATCAAAATGGAAACTGAAAAAATAAGAAAAATTTTCCTTTTTCTGATTTCTATTTCCTGTCTTTTGTTTATTATCCAGGCGGCAGGCGCCGGCGCTGCCACTTTGTATTTGTCTCCCTCTAGCGGCGCTTACACCACGGGCAACGCTTTTTTGATTGAAATCAAGGTGAACAGCGGCGGTATGCCGATAAACGCGGCTGACGGAACTTTGATTTTCAATCCCAATAATTTAGAGGTGATTAACGTTTCCAAAATCAGCTCGATTTTTTCGCTTTGGGTTCAGGAGCCGGCTTTTTCCAATTCCTTGGGTACGATAAATTTCGCCGGCGGCAAACCCAGTCCGGGATTTATCGGCGCCGCCGGCACTATTGCCAATATCACTTTCAGAGCCAAGACCGCAGGCACGGCTAACGTGACTTTTGCCTCGGGTTCGGTTTTGGCGGATGACGGCAGAGGAACGAATATTTTGACCAATATGGGGGCAGGCAACTATATTATTTCAGGAAGAACGATTGCTCCGATTCCCTTGGATGAACCTTCCGTCCCCGGAGTTCCCGGCCTGCCGATTGTTTTTTCTTTAACTCATCCCGACGAGAATAAGTGGTATTCAAACAACAATCCGGAATTCAGCTGGGAACTGCCCGAGGGAATAACGGACGTAAGTTTTTTATTGCATGAAAATCCGACCGGAGACCCCGGGTCCGAATCCGACGGCTTATTGACTTCAACGAAATTTGAAAATATTGAAGACGGGGTTTGGTATTTTCACATTAAATTCAAAAATCAATACGGCTGGGGACAGATTCTGCACAGAAAGGTTTTAATCGATACGACGCCGCCTCTGCCTTTTGAGATTGTTATTGACAACGAGGACGATGAAACGAATCCGGTTCCGAAATTTATTTTTGAAACAAGCGATACGCCAGCCGGCCTGGAATATTACGAAATATTTTTGAACGGCAAATCGTACGAAATAGTTCCGGCAGAAGATATTAAAAATAATTTTTACCGGCCTTCGCCTCTGCCTCCCGGAAATTATTCGGCAACAATCAAGGCCTTTGACAAAGCTGGCAATTATTCTTCGGCTTCAGCCGCTTTTGACGTTCTGCCTTTCGGCTACATTAAAATCACCAAGGTACCGTCAAGAATCAGAATGGGCGATGTCTTGAAAGTCGAGGGAGAAACTTTGCCGGAGATAACCGCCAGAATTTACATCCAGAAACAAGGAGAGGAGCCGATTTTGGCAAAGACCATTGCCGATTCGCAGGGCAAATTCGTCCTGCAGTACGAGGAAGTTCTATTACAAGGCGATTATTTCGTCTGGGCCCAGGCGGAAGACGAAAGGGGAGCTTTGAGCGAACCGACCAAGAAATACGCTTTGAAAGTGGGTTTGCCTCCTTTTCTGCAATTTGGTAAAATAATCTTGGATTATCTTACCATCATGATAACTTTAATCGTCCTTATTATCGGGGTATTGGTCGTCATATTTTACAGCTGGTACAGGATTACCGTCTGGCGGAGAAGAATCAGGAAGGAAACCAAGGAAGTTTCTCAGAGCGTTAACAGCGCTTTCCGGGCTTTGAGAGAGGAAGTGGAAGAACAAGTGGCCATGCTTGATAAAAAGCCCGGTTTGACCAAGAAAGAAAAAGAAATACGCGACAAGCTTCAGGAGGCCTTGGATGTTTCAGAAAGATTCATCGGCAAAGAAATCAAGGATGTGGAGAGAGAATTGGAGTAAATTCAATAAATTAAAGAAATAAAAAAACAAGGTTTTACCTTGTTTTTTTATTCTAATTTGCTAAAATTTTAACATCGGGCGACTAGTTCAGCGGTAGAACGCTTCTCTGATAAAGAAGAGGTGGAAGGTTCGACTCCTTCGTCGCCCACCGAAGTCCGGGGCCCGTAGTTTAGTGGTAGAACACCCGGTTTGCATCCGGGAGGTCGCCGGTTCGAGTCCGGCCGGGTCCACCATATTGGAATTTTCAAAAAACCAATTTAAGCACTTTAAAAATAAGGAGGAAAAAGTGGATATAAGGATTCTGGAAATTTCAGACAGCCTTTCTCAAACCGGTCTATCGATGAAAGAAAGACTCCAGGCCCTCAGCGAAAACATAGCTGAATGCCTGAAAAAAAGATGCTGCATCTATGTGGTCAGGGAGAACAGCGAAAATTATTTCTTTTTGATCGCCGGCTATCCTTTGGAATTTCACGGCATAGGAAGAAAATTCTCTTTCAAAGGTCATCTGCCCTTGGAAAAAGTGTTGAGAGAGAAAAAACCCTTTTTGATAGAGGATACGGAAACCAGCTCTCTTTTAAACGAAGAACAGAAAGATTGGGCCAGAGGAACGGGGACGAAGTCGATATTGTTCGTTCCCATCGTTTTCCATCAGCGGGAAATTCTGGGCATCATAGTTTTGGATATCGTCCAAGACGAGGAAATTGCCGAAAAGGAAATCAATCTCATCCAGCAGGTTGCTTCTCACGTCGCCTGGGCCATTAATAATGCCGTAGTTTACGAGAAACTGAAAGAAAAAGAAGAGGAATTGGCCAAAGCGGTAAGATTGGCCACTTTGGGGGAAGAATGGCTGAAATTGGCTGATGAATTGGGAAATCCCTTGGCAACTATCGGCGGCTTTGCCAGAAAATTGGCCGAATTGCTTCCTGGGAATGACCCTTGTAGGGAAAAGGCCGTCATTATCGCTAAAGAAGTGGCAAGAATGGAAAATTGGCTTCACAGCCATTTGGAATTCGGCAAAGGAGAAACGGTCTTGCATCCCCATATTCTCAATTCTTTGCTCTCGGAAGCTATTAGCGATTTTGAACGAGAGGCGAATTTTCCCAGCCGGTTGCTTGAAGTCGAATATACGGAAAGGCCCACTTATATTTTGGCCAATCCTTTTCAGCTGAAAAGAGTTTTCCTCAATATTTTAAGAAATGCTCAGGAGGCGATGGAGGGAAAAAAAACGGAAGAAAAAT
>CAZYNZ010000003.1:0-15105 GCA_964648545.1 uncultured Candidatus Saccharibacteria bacterium | reverse complement strand
GCGTCTTTTTGAATAAACAAAAAACCCGGAATGCCGGGCTTTTTTGTTTATTTATTGAAAATGAAGATGAATCTTCAGATTCATCGCCTATCGAATTTCTTACTCAATTTCTTCATCCCAATCGTCATCATCTTCCTCCTCTGTTTTCGAATCTTCTTCGGGTTCAGCGATTTCTTCTTCATCTTCCGAGAAGAAACTGCTGGTGGGGAATTTATCTTCGAACATAGAAAATTCTTAGAATTTTTAGATTTTTCCGACCTTTTTCTTAATGCTAATATCAAGTATATTTATCCAAAAAGACCTGTCAAGCCCCCAAAGTTTGTGATAAGATTAATCCAATGAAATCAACTTTTAGGTTAAATTTGGTTTTGGGTTTGTGTCTTCTCATCGCCCTTTTTCTTGCATTTAATTTCACCGGATTGGGAGGTACGGTTAAGAACTTTTTCTACGTAATCTCTTCTCCTCTGCAGGAAGGTTTTTGGAAAGCAGGAGATGTTACGTCTGATTTTTTAGCCGGCGTATTTCAGGCAAAAAACTTGAAAAAAGAGGTTGATGAACTTTATCTGAAAAGCCGGAGCTTGATTGTTAAAATCGCAGAATTAAAAGAACTGGAAACTGAAAACCAGGCTTTAAGAGAGGCCTTGGATCTCGGTTTGGAAAAAGAAATGAAATTGAGTTTGTCGCGAATCGTCAGTAAGGATATTTCCGGAGAAGTGCTTTTAATAGATAAAGGCGGGAAAGACGGCATAGAGAAGGATTATCCCGTCATCACTCCCCAGAAATTACTTTTAGGCAGGATAACGGAAGTCTACGATAATTTTTCCGAGGTTATGCTGATTACAAATAAAGACAGTTCCTTTGACGCGAAAATACTGGACAAAGATATCTACGGCGTAGTCAAAGGAAAAGGGGATTCTGATCTTTATCTTGATTTGGTTCCCAAAGACAAAGAGGTTTCTGCCGGTGATATCATTGTAACCGCTGCCTTGGGAGCAGATTTTCCCGCAGGGATTATAGTGGGTTCGATCAAAGAAGTTAAAAAATCAGATATAGAGCCTTTCCAGACGGCTGAGATGATTCCCAGTTTCGATCTGAAGGTGACGGATGTCGTTTTTGTAATCACCGAGTTCTAAGATGCTAAAAAAAGTTATCCTTATTCTTTTTTTGCTTTACATTCTGACTCTGATTCAAAGCAGTTTTCTGGTTCACTTTACCATTTTCGGCATCGTTCCTAACCTGGTTTTAATTCTCGTTCTCTTGATCAATCTCTTTACTCCACTCAATGACTGGTTCGGAGTTATTTCTGCCCTGATAGGGGGATTCTTTCTCGATGTTTTTTCTTCCGCCTCCTTCGGTTTTTTCGGATTCTATACGTTAATCTTTTTGATTTTATCTTTGTTCTTGAATTTTATTCTTAAAAAATATGTTGAAGTTCCGTTCGTCAAAAGCCCGCGGTCTTGAGGATATAGAGCCTCATGAAATTCTTCTGGATTCCCTGGCAAATAAGAAAGAAGAAGAAATAGGCGTTGCCAGCCAGAAATTAGAGGTTCCTCTTTTGAAAAAGATACTCCAGGTTTTTTTTGTTTTTTGTTTCTTGGTGATTGTCGGTTTGTTCCTCAAAACCTTTCACCTCCAGGTTGTTGAGGGGGAAGCGTTTTTGGCTCTGGCCCAGGAAAATAAATTCATAATACACCAGATTCGGGCGGAAAGAGGCGTAATATACGACAAAAACTTGGAACAGTTGGTTTTTAACCGTTCCAGTTTCGATCTTATCTGCAAAAAAAATGATTTGCCCGGAGAAGAAACAGAGAAGAACAGGATAATAGGCGAGGCAGCCGGAATCGTGAACAGGGATCTGGAAGAGGTGAAAGAAGAAATATTAAATTCTGAAACGTCGGAAATTCTGATCGCCGAAAATATATCCCATGAAGCCTTAATATTGCTTGAAACGAAAATCAAAGAACTTCCGGGGTTTGAAGTGGAAAACAGCAGCATCAGGGAATATTATTCCGGACCTCTTTTCTCGCAGATTCTGGGTTATACCGGTAAAATAAACTCCGAAGAACTGAAAGAAAGCCCAGGGGTTTATTTGATCAACGATTATATAGGCCGTTCCGGAATCGAAAAGAGTTACGAAAGTTTTTTACGCAAGAATCCGGGGCAGTTAAGAATGGAGAGGGACGCTTTGGGCAATATTATATCCAAGGAAATAATTGCTTTGCCCGAATCAGGAGAAAGTTTGGTTTTGTGGCTGGATTCCGATTTGCAGGCTAAAATCCAGGAAGAGCTGGAAAAGAAACTGCAAGAAGTAGGAACTAAAAAAGCAGTGGCCGTAGCCATGGATCCCAAAACCGGAGGCATTCTGTCTTTGGTTTCCCTTCCCAGTTTTGATAATAATTTGTTCCAAAAAGGAGCAGACCAAGCCAAACTCAATGAACTTCTGGAAGATTCCAAAAAGCTTCAGCCTTTGTTTAATCGGGCAATCTCCGGGAAATATCTGGTCGGATCCACGATTAAGCCCTTGATTGCCTCGGGCGTTCTCGAGGAAGGTCTGATTACTCCGGAAAAAGACATTTATTGTCAGGGCCTTATCAGTATTCCCAATCCCTGGGTTCCCAACGCTTCAACCACCAAGAGAGACTGGTCGGCCCACGGCTGGACCGACATGAGAAAGGCCATTGCCGAATCGTGCGACGTTTATTTCTACACCGTTGGAGGAGGATTTCAAGATCAGCAGGGCTTGGGTCCCACGAAAATAAAAGAATATCTTGAACTCTTCGGCTGGACCGCCAAAACCGGCATTGATTTGCCAGGCGAGACGGCGGGCTTTGTTCCCGATAAGGACTGGAAAAAGGAGACGTGGAATCAGGCTTGGTGGGATGGTGATACCTATAACATGGCGATCGGACAGGGATTTCTTCAGATTACGCCTTTGGAAGTGACGAGCGCTTTCTCGGCTGTAGCCAACGGCGGAAAATTATATAGTCCGAAGGTCGTACAGAAAGTCATTAATACTTCCTCAGGTTTCATGGAAACCGTGGAAGAAATAGAACCCGAGTTAATCAGGGAAAACTTCATTAGCCCCGATAATCTTCAGGTAGTCAGGGAGGGAATGAGGCAGGCGGTGACAGGACAAGGTTCTCCTCAGGCCTCGGCAGTCATTTTGAATTCCTTGCCGGTTGCTTCGGCCGCCAAAACGGGTACTGCCGAGCTGGGGAACGATCATTACAACAACTGGATTACGGTTTTTGCCCCGTACGAAGACCCTCAGATCGTCTTAACCCTGATGATAGAGAACGTAAAAGGGGTTCAGGAAGCCGTAAAACCGGTGGCCAGATCGATCTTAGAGTGGTATTTTACTAAATAAAAAAAATAAGCTAAACTTAAAAATACGAAAAAACAATGGCGACTATAGAAGAACTGCGAAAAATTCGATTAAAGAAACTGGAAGCGATTAAGAAGTCGCAATTATCGCCGTATCCCGAAAAAACAAAAAGGACTCACAAAATCGAGGATGCCGTCCGCGATTTCGGAAAATTATCTCGTTTAAAAAAGGAAGTGATTTTAGCAGGCAGGATAAAATCAATGAGAGGGCACGGCGGTTCTACTTTTCTGGATATTGAAGACGGGACCGCTAAAATCCAGGCTTTCCTTAAAAAAGACGGACTGGGAGAAAAGAGTTATGAATTCTTTCTGGAAAATTTTGACATTGGTGATTTCATCGAAATAAGAGGGATATTATTTAAGACAAAAAAAGGAGAACGAACGATTGAAGCGGCGGACTTTAAAATACTGGCAAAATCGCTTTTGCCTCTGCCTGAAAAGTGGCACGGCTTGAAGGACGTTGAGGAGAGATTCAGAAAAAGATATCTGGATTTGATTTTCAACTCCGAGACGAAAGAAAAGTTCAAAACCAGAACCAAGATCATAAAGGAAATCAGGGGCTTCCTGGAGAAAGAGGGATTTCTGGAGGTGGAGACTCCAATTTTGCAGCCCATTTACGGCGGAGCAAAAGCCAAACCTTTCAAAACCCACTTGAACGCCCTGGATATTGATTTGTATCTGAGGATATCTCCGGAGCTTTATTTGAAACGGCTCTTGATCGGCGGATTCGAAAAGGTCTATGAAATAGGCAAGTGCTTCCGCAATGAAGGCGTGGACAGGTCTCACAACCCGGATTTCACCATTCTGGAGTTTTACTGGGCCTACGCCGATTATAAAGAGCTGATGAAGCTGACCGAGAGACTGCTTGAGAGCGTGGTGAAAAGTATTTTCGGTAAGAATGAAATCGAATACGAAGGCAAAAAGATCAGTTTCAAGGCGCCTTTTGCCAGGGTGGAGTTCGATCAGCTTTTGAAAAAATATACGAAAATAAAGATTGACGACATCAATCTCGAGGCACTTAAGCGGGAAGCTAATAAGCTGGGCGTTAAGGTTGAAGAGACGATGACAAAGAGCGAGGTGGCGGATGAGATTTACAAAAAATTCTGTCTGCCTTCTTTGCAGCAGCCGACTTTCATCATAAATCATCCCTTGGGCAGTTTCCCCCTGGCTAAAGCCCTGGAAAACAATCCTTCCAAACTGGCCAATTTTCAATTGATTGTCGCTGGTTGGGAAACGGTAAATGCTTTTTCCGAGCTGAACGATCCTTTGGAACAGAGAAAGAGGTTTGAGGAGCAGGAAAAGTTCTTTAGGTCCGGCCTGGAAGAAGCTCAAAGAATGGATGAAGATTTTCTGGAGGCCTTGGAATACGGCATGCCTCCCTCAGCTGGATGGGGCATGGGCATAGACAGACTGGTGGCCCTGCTAACCAATTCGCATTCTTTGCGGGAGGTTATATTATTTCCCACGATGAGACCAAAAGAAAAATAATCATATGTTGGACATAAAATTCATTCGCGAAAATCCGGATAAAGTCAAAGAAGGCGCCAAGAAGAAAGGGGCGAAGGTTGATATAGAAGAGATTTTGGAATTGGACAAGAAAAAGCGGGAAATCATGCAGGCCCTGGAAGATATGAGGTCCAAGAAGAACCAGGCCTCGAAAGAAATCGGCAGGGCGGAAAACGAAAAAGAAAAGAAAAGGATAATCATGCAGATGAAGGAATTGGACAATAACAACGACAGACTGGATAAGAATTTGAAAGAATTGGAGAGGAAATTCAGCAGATTGATGTATAAGATTCCCAATCTTCCCCTGGACGATGTTCCCTTGGGCGGTGAAAAAGACAGCGTGGTAATGGAAAAATTCGGGGAGAAGCCAGAGTTCGATTTCAGAATCAAAGACTATATGGAGATTGGCGAGAGTTTGGATTTGATTGACGTAAAAAGAGCGGCTAAGATAGCCGGAACTAGATTCGGATTTTTGAAGAAAGAGATCGCTTTAATGGAATTTGCTTTGATAAGGCTTGCCTTCGATCTTTTGGTGAAAAAAGGATTTATTCCGGTCATCCCTCCGGTAATGATAAAATCAGAAATGGCCATGGGCATGGGTTTTATCCAGCAGACGGATGACGAAGAGGCGTATTATCTCCCGAAAGACGATCTTTATTTGGCGGCTACCTCGGAGCAATCTTTGGGCTCCATGCATGCGGGCGAAGTTTTTGAAGAAAAGGATTTGCCTAAAAGATACGCCGGTTTTTCAACTTGTTTCAGGAGGGAGGCTGGCTCTTACGGCAAGGACACAAAAGGAATACTCAGGGTCCATCAGTTTGATAAAGTGGAAATGTTCAGTTTCACCAAGCCCGAGGATTCCCAAAAAGAACACAAATTATTGCTGGAGACAGAGAAAAACTTAATGGATGAATTAAAACTGCCTTATCAGGTCGTAAGCATCGCCGCCGGAGATCTGGGTATGCCCGCCGCCCAAAAATACGACATTGAAACATGGATTCCATCAGAGAAGCGTTATCGTGAAACCCATTCAACTTCCAACTGTACTGATTTCCAGGCGAGAAGACTGAATATCCGCTATAAAAACAAGGAAGGGAAATTGGGTTTCGTCCACACTTTGAACGGCACTGCTTTCGCCGTAGGCCGCATGTTAATAGCCATTATTGAGAATTATCAGCAGAAAGACGGCAGCGTTCTCGTTCCTGAAGCCCTGCAAAAGTATTTAAACTTCAAGGTGATTAAATGACGGAGAAAGAAGTCCTGATTAAAGGGCTGAAAACAAACTACAAGATTGCAGGAGAAGGTCCTGCTGTTTTGATTTTGCACGGCTGGGGAGGATCTTCCGATTCCTGGCTCGCTTTCCAGAAGATTTTATCCGAAAAAGGGTACAAAGTAATAGTTCTTGATTTTCCCGGTTTCGGAAAAAGCATTACCCCGCCCCAACCATGGGACTTGGATGATTACACCAATTTTGTCTTGGACTTTACGGAGAAAGTAGGCCTGGGGCAGTTTTTTCTTGTGGGCCATTCTTTCGGAGGAAGAATTTCCATAAAGTTCGTAATCAAACACCCCGAAAAGATAAAAAAACTTATTCTCTGCGATTCAGCCGGCATCAAGCCCAAACCCGGGCTCAAGACTCTGATAATTTTTTGTATGGCCCGGCTGGGAAACGCCATATTCACTCCCAAGCATCTTATCCGTTTTAAGGACGCGGCCCGGAACTTTTTTTACGCTTTTTTAAGGCGTAAAGACTACGTTAAAGCAAACGGGACAATGAGAGAGACCATTAAAAGAGTTTTGAACGAGGACTTGTTGTCGGAATTGCCTCAGATCAGGACGAAGACTTTGATCGTCTGGGGTGCTGCCGATAGAATGGTACCCGTGAAATACGCCCATATTTTCAAGGAAAAAATTGTTGATTCCGAGCTGGAGATTATTCCGAAAATCGGCCACAGTCCTCATCTGGAAGTTCCCAAAAAATTAAGCGAAATAGTTTTAAAGTTTTTAAGCTAATAAAACATGTTTTCTTTCCTGAGTTTTCTCTGGTTCTTGAGAACCACGAAATCAATTTTATTTTGGGTTTATCTTTGGCAGTTGAAAGAATACCATATCGGTCGTTTTTTGGATCATTTCCGAACGGAAAAGGGGAAAGGACTTTTGATAAACAAGATATTGGGAATTAAAATATTCCTTTTTGCGGTTTACTTTGTTCTTCCGCTATTTGTTTTTTTCGCTGTAATGTTTTTTTACATATTCGAAGTGATTAAATTATTCTTAGATTTGTTGGGGAAGAAATTAAGGAAGCCGGTTTTGACCAAAAAAACAGCCCTATTGATTTTAACGGGCCTCTTGGCTGAACTTTTAATTCTCTTTTTTCTCTTAGGTTCTACTCTGGATATTAAAGCTTTCGCCTTGTGGCTTTTGGTTTTTGATATTCTGGCTCCTCTTGTCGTCTCAATAATCGTTTTGGCTTTCCAGCCATTGGCGGTTTTGGCCAGAAACAGAATCATAAAAAGGGCGAAGGAAAAAAGGAGTAAATTCAAGAACTTGCTGGTAATAGGGATTGCGGGTTCTTTTGGCAAAACTTCAACCAAGGAATTTCTGGCAACGATTCTCTCAGAAAAATTCAAAATCTTGAAAACCAAAGAACACCAGAATTCGGAAATCGGCATATCCCAGTGCATTCTTAACGATCTGCGGGAAGAGCAAGAAGTTTTCATTGCGGAAATGGGCGCCTATAATAAAGGAGGCATAAAGCTTTTATGCGACATCGTGAAGCCGAAAATCGGCATAGTGACCGGGGTTAACGAACAGCATCTGGCCACTTTCGGCAACATGGACAATCTGCTTTCGGCCGAAGGAGGGGGAGAACTGATCGAGAGCTTGCCTGCAGACGGAGTAGCTTTCTTTAACGCGAAAAACGAACACTGCCGCAATCTATATCAGAAAACCAAGATCAAGAAATTTCTTTACGGAGAACAAGCTCTTTTTTCCGGAGGAGAAAATATTTTTGGGGCTATGGCGGTGGCGAGAGAATTAGGTATGACCGAAGAAGAGATTTCGCGGGCTTGCGAGAAGATTGAAAATAAGTTTCCGGGAATTAAAATAAAAAAGGGAATACATGGCCTAAACGTAATTGACGCTACCTATTCTGCCAACCCAGATGGCGTTTTGGCCCACCTTGAGTATTTGAAAGCCCTTCCCGGCAAAAAAGTGATTGTCATGCCTTGCTTGATTGAGCTTGGAAAAGCATCGGCCGAGGTTCACCGAAAAATAGGAAAGAAAATAGGAGAGGCTTGCGAGCTGGCGATAATTACCACCAAAGACAGGTTTAAAGAAATCCAGGAAGGAGCAGGAGAAAAAGCCGTATTTATAGAGAATCCGAAAGAAATCTTGGAGAAAATTAAGGGTTTCACCCGGGAAGGGGATAACGTACTTTTGGAAAGCCGGTTGCCCAATCAATTAATTAGGGAACTGATAATATGAGTTTTTTCAGACCAGTTTCAATATCTCTGTCGCCCAATACCGAGAAAGACGATGTCTGGACGGCTTTTAAGTTGCTTTTTCAACCTTGGCGTTGGATTGCTGGCGGCTCAGTTCAACAGCTGGAAGACGAGTTTAAAAGTTATCTGGGAACAAACTATGCTGTATCTTTCAACAGCGGAAGATCGGCAGCCATGGCGATTTTTAACTCCCTCGGGCTGGAAAAAAACGATGAAGTTTTGCTTCAGGCCTTTACCTGTAACGCGGCTGCTAATCCCATAATCTGGACGGGGTTGAAACCCGTTTACGTGGATTGCGACGAAAGAACTTTTAATATCGATATTGAAGATCTGAAAAAGAAAATTACTCCCCAAACCAAGGCGTTGATGGTCCAGCATACTTTCGGAAAGCCCGCAGAAATGGATGAAATTTTGAAAATCTGCCAGCAGTACAACTTTATCTTGATCGAAGACTGCGCTCACTCCCTGGGAGCGGTCTATAAAGGAAAGAAAGCTGGGATTTTCGGCAAGGCAGCTTTTTTCAGTTTTTCCCGCGATAAAGTCATTTCTTCAGTTTATGGGGGAATGGCGGTGACCGACGACCCCGATTTGGGCAAAAGAATAAAAGAATATCAGGAAAAAGCGGGTTTTCCTTCTTATTTTTGGATCAAGCAGCAATTACTCCATCCGCTTTTGATGAACTGGCTGATTCTGCCGATATACAGGTTTCCGGGCAAGTACTTTTTAATTTTGTTTCAGTGGCTTCATATTCTCTCCAAAGCCGTTCATTGGAAGGAAAAAAGGGCCAAGAGACCCAGCTATTTTCCAAAACGGCTTCCCAACGCCCTGGCGATTTTAGCACTGAGGCAATTTAAAAAACTGGAAAGGCTTAACGAGCATAGAAAAAAAATTGCCCAATTTTACTTTGATCAATTAACGGAGAACAATTTCAAATTACCGTCTCAGTCGGAACAGATTTTTCTCAGGTTTACCGTAAGGCATCCGAAAGCCCGCGAGATTATCAAAAAGGCCTGGCAGAAAAATCTATTGATAGGTGATTGGTACACTACTCCCATTGCTCCTCATGACACGAAACTTGAGAAGATACAATATTTGTTGGGTTCTTGTCCTAAGTCGGAGGAGTTATCGAAGGAAACTTTCAATCTGCCAACCCATATCAATATTTCGCAGAAAGAGGCAAAGAAAATTATAGACTTTTTAAAATCGTGGAAATAAAAGAAATCAAAAATAAAGACATCTGGGAAGATTTTTTGAAAGGAGAAACTGAAAAGACATTTCTGCAGTCATGGAATTGGGGAGAATTTCAGGAAAGGATGGGAAATGAAATCTGGAGAGTCGGCGTTTTCGAGGATGAAAAACCAATCGCTATTGCCCTGGTCTCAAAAGTAAGCGCCAGAAGGGGTAAGTTTCTTTTGATACAGCACGGACCGAGCATTAAAAATTCGAAGCCCCAAGCCTTCTATCTTTTGTTGAAAGAGCTGAAAAAGATAGCCAAAACCGAGGGCGCGAACTTTATCCGTATGAATCCTCTGTGGGAACGCAACTGGGAGAACAGAGATCTTTTAAAAAAATTCGGATTTAGAGAAGCACCCATGCATGCCAATGCCTATGAGGCCACTTGGAAGCTTGATCTCGGGTCGGAGGAAGAAGAGCTTTTAAGTAATATGAGAAAAACCACGCGCTATCTAATTCGCCAGACTTCGAAAAATCAGGATATTACAATCGAGAAAAGCGAAAAGGCGGAGGACGCCAAAGACTATACAAAGTTGAACGCTGAAGTCGCAGAAAGGCAAAAGTTCGTGCCTTTTTCCTCGGAGTTCATCAAAAATGAATTTGAAGTTTTTTCGAAAGACAGCCAAGTTTTATTGTTTTTAGGCAAATACAAGGGGGAATTGGCCGCTGCCGCCATAGTTTTGTTCTGGTCGGGGACGGCTTTCTACCACCAGGCGGCTTCCCGTTCCAAATATGCCAGGTTTTCCATTCCTTATTCTCTTTTGTGGGAAGCGATAAAAGAGGCAAAAAAAAGAGGCTGTCAGCTGTTTGATTTCTGGGGCTATGTTGACCCGCAGAAACAAAAAAATCATCCCTGGGCCGGGCCTACGCTCTTTAAGATGGGTTTCGGAGGAGAAGCAAGGGAATACGTAAAGACCCAGGATTTGCCTCTTTCAAAGAGTTACTGGCTAACCTATCTTTTTGAAAAACTGAGAAAAATCAAAAGAAATTTATAATGAAGACATACAGAAGGCCGCATAACTATAAAAAGAAAAAATCGATAATCCGCAGTCGATTTTTTTGGCTGACAATCTTGGCCATTGGGTTAATCAGCCTTTCTTTTTATTTTTTCTTTCTTTCCGGCACTTTTCAGGTTGAAAAACTAATCATCAGCGGGGAAGACAAGGTGTCGAAAGAGGATATCAATTCTTTGATCGAAGCAAATTTAGAAAACAGATTTTTGTTTTTTTCCACAAAAACCATATTGTTGGTAAGTTTGAACGATTTGAGAGAAGAGATTTTGAACAACTTTCCCCAGGTAGCCAGAACTGAAATCAAGCGGTCTTGGCCGGATGCGATAAACGTCTTAATCATAGAAAGAAAGGGGATAGCCAATTGGTGCGAGAGCGAAAAATGTTTTTTATTGGACGAAGAAGGCATTGTTTTTGAAGAGATGCCCGAGGCTAAAGAAGGATTAACGATCATCGTTAAGTTCGGTTTGGCGCAATTGGGAAACAAGGTGATAGAACCAGAGGATCTAAACGAGATTTTGGACATAAAGTCTCAGCTCGAAACAAGTTTTGAAATCCCAATAAATGATTTCGTCATAGATTCCGAAGAAAAATTAACGGCGAATACCCGGGAGGGCTGGCAGATTTATTTCAATCTCCGGGGCGATCTTGACTGGCAGATAACAAAATTGAGAGCGGTCCTGGAAGAAAAATTCCCGCCTGAGAACAGGGGGAATTTGAAATACATCGAGTTGAGGTTCGGCAATCTCGCCAATCCCGGATACAGGGATTAGTCAATCTTATAGACGAAAATGGAATAGCCTATTTTGGCCACCGGCGTGTATTGATTCAGCCACAAATAATAACCTTCCGGTCCCTCAAGACTGGGAATTTTTTTACCTCTGCCGCCCTGCAGGAAGGAGGCTGAAACCGCAAGATAACTGTTCTCCGGCAGTTCTTCCGGGGATCTCTGTCCCCACCAAGGCAGAAAACCGTCTTTAAAATAGTATTCCGGACTGCTTCCCCCGAAATAATCTATGTAGATTTTTTCTACGTTATTTTCTTCCGTCCAGTTTTTCAATCTTTTCAAGTCCTGACCCCAGTCGAGATTGGAGTCAACGACGTATTTGTAGCCTTGGTCCGGACCACCAACCGCTTCGTTGAAATAGGCGATGAAGTGAGGATAAACCGAAAGGACGGAGAAGGCCTGCCAGAGAATCAGCAGAAGCAAGGCGGAACATTTTAATTTTAAATGAGGAGGCCTGAGCAGTCTTGAAGTCATTCCGCTTACCAAGACAAAGGTCAGGGGAAAGACCGGCAATAAGTGTCTTACTCCGATGTTAAGATTCCCTTTGACGCTTACTGCCCAGTAAACGACTATGAAAGTGAGCATGGCGAATTCCGGAAAATGATTTTTCATCCATCGGCCGATTTTCGTTTTAATCAACAGCCAGGCGGCAGCCAAAAGGGAGAACAAAGTCAAAAGATGAAAAGCCAGGGGCAGTTTTATCGCATAGACTATGGGAAAATAATTCCGCCAGCCCAAATTGGATACCTCACCGAGAAAATAAGTGGTATTGCCGCCCGCCACTCTATGGAAGACCATTGAAAGGCCTGTAAAATACTGGGCGTAGGCGCGCAATAAGGGTTTGTCGGCGGCCCACAAGATAGCGCTTTTCAGGGGTTCGATCGTATCCTTAAGATAAACTTGGGTGTCTTGCAATTGTTTTTCCGGGGGGTAATTCCAGACGTGATACTGATATACGGGCCAGATTAACGCAAAGCCGATAAGGAAAACCAAAAATCCTATTTTCACCGTCTGTCCGAATTTGCCTGATTTCGTAAGCCACCAGACCAAGCCGAGCAATCCGAAGAAGGGAACTAAAAGTATTACCGAGAATTTCAAAAGCTGGGCTATGCCGAAAACTACTCCGGCGATGATAATATTCTTTCTCGTGGGGCTTTTGAGCGCGTGGATGAAATAGTAAGTAGCGATGAATATTCCGGCCGCCGCTCCGACATCCGTGGTGACCAGTCTTCCGTGGGCCAGAAGAGTGGGGGAGAAAGAAAAGAAAAAGAGGGCAAGCAGGGAAGCGCAATTGCCGAAAAGCTCCCTCGCCCATTTAAATACATAAAAACCGAGCAATAGTAAAATCAAAATCATGGGAAGACGGCCCCAAAAAATCATCTGCTCTGCCGGGTTCCCGGTTTGGTAAAGGAAATAACGGCCGAAATCCCACTGGCCGTTAACATCAGTCTGCCAAGCCTGAATCTCGGCGGGAAACTTGATATCTTTTATAAAAAGCAAAGGAAAGGCGGCTAAGTCTTTCAATAAAGGAGGGTGTTCAGGGTTGAGCCGCATGTCTTTTTGAGTAAGATAGCTGTAACCTGCTGGCAGATGGGCCACTTCGTCCATGGTCAGAGAATCGTTTTTTATGCTAAATACCCCGGCAAAGAAAACTAACGCCAGAAGAAAGGCGGCCAGAATGTTAGTGGTTTTGTTTGAGAGGTTTACATCCATCTCTTTTTACGGAAATAGAAAATCAAGAAAAACATCGAAAACAGCATTATAAGCAAGATTATTCCGAAACCCACTGCGGATTCGGAGAAAGGAAGATTAACGTTCATTCCCCAGATCGAGGCAATTAAGGTAAGGGGAAGCAGAATTACGGAGAATACGGTCAGGACTCGTATGACTTCGTTGGTCTTAGTGGAAAGGAGCGACTGATTGGTGTCTTCCAGCGCCAGGATGGTTTCCTTAAACGTTTTCAGGGAGTTCCAGGCGCGGCCTGCAGTGCCCAGAATATCGGAAAAATAAGGGGCGAATTTCTCTCCGAAAAATAGAGTTCCTTCTTTGGAGAGCGATTCCAGGATTTCCACCTGGGGTTCGATGATGCGCCAGAAGTTGATTATGTCCATTTTAACCACTGAAATCTCCCTGACCATTTTTCTTTCTTCTCCTTTAAACATTCTGTTTTCAATCATTTCTACCTTGTTGTTTATTCTGTCCATTTTAACCATGTAGCTCTTCCAAATGGAACTTAATATGGAGAAGAGCAGAAAACCGGCACTCCAGCTCATGTATTTTTTTCTGAGTCCGGGTTTGATATTGCAGCCGTCAAAGATGTTCCTTAGTGGAAGAATAGATCTGTAGTGGCTGGTTATCAGGACGTTTTTGGTGACGATTATATCCAGTTCCCTGGGCCTGGTTTCCTGGTTTTCCTTGCTGTAAACCGGGTAATAAAGAATCATAAAAAGATAATTATTATATCGTTCCACTTTGGGTCTGTGTCCCGGCGGTATCAATTCACCCAAAATCAAAGGATGGAAATTGAAATTTTCCTTTAAATAGTCAACGTCATTCTGTGTGGGATCCTGAATGTCAACCCAGGTCACCTTCGGTCCTTTTATTATCTTGCGCATTAAATTATTTTAGCAAATATCAAAAAAATAGGACAGGGTTCTTGACAGACATTTTTGGTTTGTTAAATTGAAATAACAATATGCACAATAGAAACTTAACCATTGTCGTCCTATTGCTAGAAGTCGGTCCCCGGCGCTTGGTTAGGTTTATCGGTTAAAATAGAAAATTAAAAGCAATAAAAAATAATGAATCTGGCCAAGTAAACGGGCCAGTTTTGTTTTATCCAGGCTCAAAGTCCGACCCATGGACTTATGGGCAGGGAGGAAGGGCTTTGAAAACAGCGAGGTTCTTATCCTCCAGAGGCAGAAGGGAATCTCTTACAAAGGGAAATTTCTTCTGCCTCTTCCATTTGGTTATCACTCTTGACTTATGATTGCTAATTTCTTAATATGGAAGATATGGAAATAACTGACAGGCAGAAAGAAATACTGAACAGCATTGTTGCAGAATACATACAGTCCGCCCAGCCGGTGAGCTCCAAACTTCTTGAGAAAAAACACAAGAAGTTTCAGGTTTGCCCGGCGACAATCAGAAATGAAATGCAGAAATTGACCGAGGCCGGTTTTATCTTTCAACCGCACACTTCGGCAGGACGGGTTCCCACAGACAAAGGATATCGTTTTTTCGTCGATGATTTGCTGGAAGAGGAAACTCTTGATGATCGGTTTGATTCGAAAACAGAAGAGTGGATGGATGATGATTTTAAGGACGCCCTGAAACTGATTCAGTCTTTGACTCGAAACTTAGCTTTGTCTTCTTCCAGTCTGGCTTTGGGCTATTTGGCGGACGAAAAGATACTGTGGAAAGAAGGATGGGATCGGGTTCTCCGGGAACCGGAATTTCAGGAAAAAAAGACCATTACTGATTTCTTTGGCTTGCTGAGCAATTTTGAAAAGGAAATGGACAGTCTTGAGATGAAGTCCGGCCTCAGGATTTTTATAGGCAAAGAGAATCCCTTTCCAAAAGCCAGGGAGTTCAGTACAATAATTGCCAGGTGCCGTTTTCCCGAAAAAGAGCAGGGATTTCTGGCGATAATGGGGCCGAAAAGAATGGCTTACGACAGAAA
>CAZYNZ010000002.1:0-18364 GCA_964648545.1 uncultured Candidatus Saccharibacteria bacterium | reverse complement strand
CAATCGAATACCACCTGGAGGGAATATCCCAGACGCAAGTGAGTCCGACCAAGGGCTATGATTTTGCCACCGGCCTCCAGTCGATTATGAGACAAGATCCAGATGTAATCCTGGTTGGCGAAATAAGAGACACCAAAACCTGCCAGATCGCCCTCCAGGCAGCGCTTACCGGCCATTTGGTTTTTTCCACTCTGCACACCAATGATGCCGCCGGCACCGTAGCCAGACTAACCAGTCTGGGCGGAGACCTCGCCAATATCGGCCCGGCAATCAACCTGGCTATTGCCCAGAGATTGATCAGAAAAATTTGCCCAAAATGTGCAAAATCCGGAACTCCGACCGCCGAAGATTTAACAAAAATAAAAAAGGCGCTTAAAAACATTGATAAAAGCGTCAAGTCTCCAAGGATAACATCAAAAATAAAAATTCCCGGGGCAAAGGGATGCAAGTACTGCAATTTCACCGGTTACCGGGGAAGAATAGGAATTTTTGAGGCAATTTTGATTAACGATGACATGGAAAGATTCATTTTAAAAAACCCTTCCATTGCAGCCTTAAGAGAAGAAGCAATTAAAAAAGGAAGGATGACGACCATATATCAAGACGGCATAATCAAGGTTCTGGAAGGAGTCACGACCATCGAAGAAGTGGAAAGAGTAACGGGAGAATAAAAAAACAGCCCCGGAGCTGGGGGACTTAAGTACTAGGGACTAAAGTTCAGAACCCTTTCGAGGAGTAATCTCGCCTCAGCCAGATTATCCTTCAAGGAAAGATTCCTCCCCCCAGCTCTGGAGCTGCTTTTTATCTTCAGATGTATTATTGTAATACATTATGTTAAATTTGTCAAGGGGACTAGTATTTCTCTCTCTTCTTCTATCGGCTTTCTCGCTGCAGGCTGCCGAGACTGGAAAGATAGACATTAATACGGCGTCCCTGGACGACCTAGTTAAAATTATCCATCTAGGAGAAGTCAGAGCAAAAGAGCTAATTTCTTTAAGACCATTCTCTTCTTTGGACGACCTTACCAGAATAAAAGGCATCGGAGAGGCAAAGCTTGAAGACATAAAAGAACAGGGCCTGGCCTGGGTGCCCGAACAACCCCAAGCAGAACCTAACAAGCCTTTTATTGAGAACCGGGCCCAAGGAAGCTATCCCGAAGGCATTGTCATTAATGAGATTCTCCCCTCTCCTAAGGGAGCCGACGCGGAGAAAGAGTGGATCGAGATTTTCAACCAAAACAGCTTCGAGGCCAACATCTCCGGATGGCAGATTACAGACCTTATAGGACAAACTCAGAGTTACACGTTCCCGGAGGGAAGCACCATTGAGCCTGAAGGATTTTTTCTTCTACCTCGGCCGGAGACGGAGATTACTTTAAACAACGACGGGGATGAATTAAAGATGCTTCGGCCGGATGGCAGCTACGCCGATTCCGTCGCCTACAAAAGTGCGCCGAACGGACAGTCTTTCAACAGAACTCCTTCTGGCTGGACGTGGAGTCCGCATCCGACCCCCGGAGAGGCAAACTCGATTCCCCTCCCTGAAGAATCCGAAGAGAAAATACAGCAAGAAATAAAAAATGAGGATGCGTTGGCCGCCCTAAATCAAGTTATCAATCTCGAGGGGAATAAACGAAACCCAGAAACGTCCTTTCCTTTTGCAGCAGCCATCTCCCTTGCAGTTTTCTCAGGATTAGTTATTCTTAATCTGAAAAAGAAAATAAGTTTATAAACAACATGTCAGGACATTCTCACGCAAAAACCGTAAAACACCAAAAAGAACTGGACGCAAAAAAGAGAGGAAATGCTTTCTCCAAGGTGACCAGGTTAATTTCGGTTGCCGTAAAAGAAGGAGGCACCAATCCCGAAACCAATCCGAAGCTAAGGCTCGCTTTTGAAACCGCCAAGAAATGGAACATGCCCAAAGAGAACATTGAAAGGGCCATCAGCAGAATGAGCGGAGAGAGCTCCGCTGAAAACTTTGAAGAAGTCGTTTTCGAGAGCTTCGGTCCCGGAGGAATAGCAATTATTATTGAGGGAATAACCGACAATAAAAACCGCACCCTGGGGGAAATAAAGCAGATTCTCAGCCAAAACCAGGGAAAACTGGCAGGAGAAGGATCAGTGAAATGGCTTTTTGAAAAAAGAGGGGCGATTACCATAAAACCAGAAGAGCAGCCGAAAGTTAAAAACAAGGATGAATTGGAGCTGACCGCCATTGAATCTGGCGCGGAGGACATTTATTGGTACGACGACACCCTGGACGTATATACAAAACCCGAAGAGATGGACAAGGTTAAGCAGAAATTGGAAGAAAAGGAAATAAAGATTGATTCAACTTCGATAGACTTAGTCCCCAAAGAAGAAGTTTCACTTAATGAGGCTGACAAAGAGGCATGCCAGAAATTATTCGATACCCTGGATGAAAATGACTCCGTACAAAACATTTACTCTAACGCCAAGCTTTAATAAAACGAGGGAATAGATTAATTAAACATCATGGCAAAGGAATCCGAAATAAGAAAAAAAGCGATTGAACAACTCAAGGCCGACGGCTGGATAACGTGGTTCGCGCCGAAGGTAAAATTCATGCAGACGGACGTATTTGGGATAATAGACTTGATGGCTTTAAGGGGTAAGAGTAAAAAAAACATACAGCTTACCACCCTGTCTAACGTTTCGGCCAGGAGAAAGAAAATAACTAACTTTTTAAAGAGCAACAATATCGAATTAGCCGTGGAAATATGGGCCTGGAGCTCTAAAAAAAGATGCTTCAAGAAAGAAAAGGTTTGCATGAGAGAGACTGTCTAAAAAGAGTCGACCCTTGACAAGTTTTTTAAAATAAATATAATACTTGATAGAACCGACAAAAGGTCGATGAGTTTAAAAACAGACTCCACTTAAAAGGTGGAGTGAAACAATTAAAAAGCCGATAAAAATATGGAAGACAAAGAATTAAATCCTATCTTAAATCAGGAAGAAACTCCTGAGGAAGGAACAGAAACTCCTGAAGAGACTAAAGAAGAAACTTCAGAAGAGGTTTCTGAGTAAAAAAAGAATCCCGCAATTTTGCGGGGTTCTTTTTTAGAGCAACTTTACGAATTTTCTTTTGCCAACCTGGACTATGAGTCCTTTTTTTATTTTCACTATTTTTTGCCACTCGGTCTGGGTCTCGCCTTCGATCCTGACGCCTTTCTGCAGAATCAATCTTTTGGCTTCCGATTTTGACGAAGCCATTTTTAATTTCACCAAAAGGTCTAAGATATTCATCTTCTCTCTCCCTATCTTCGCCCCGGGAACGACTGAAGGAAGTTCTTTCTTTTGAAAAACTTTGGCAAATTCCCCTTCTGCCTTTTTCGCCTCCTTCACCGAATGATACAGTTTCACGACCTCAAAAGCCAGCTTTTCCTTTAAATCTCGGGGGTTGGTTTTTCTCGACTTCAATCCTTGTTTGTAACTCTGTATTATCTTAAGCGAAACGTCTGTAAGTAACTCGAAATAGGGAATAATTAAATTATCCGGGATGGACATGATTTTGCCGAACATCTCCCCTGCCCGGTCTTCTATCCAAATGCAATTGCCGGAACTCTTGCTCATGGTTTTGCCGTCCACGCCTAATATCATCGGGCAGGTCAGAACGAACTTTTCCTTATTCCTTATTTTTTGCTGGAGCTCTCTGCCGATCAGCATGTTGAAAACCTGGTCCGTGCCGCCTATCTCCAGGTCAACATTCATAGCCACGGAATCATAACCCTGAAGTATTGGATACAAAATCTCGTGCATCCAAACAGTATCTCCTTTCCCCATCCGCTTTTGAAACATATCCCTTTGGAAAAGCCTTGTGGCTGAGATATTGGAGGCTATGTCGATGATTTCCCTGAGCCCCAGTTTTAAAAGCCAGTCTCCGTTATATTTGATTTTTACCTTAGAAAAGTCTAGAATTCTACTTGTTTGTTTTTTCCAGGTTTTTATGTTTTCTTTTATTTCCTTTTCGGTAATTCTGTCTCTGGCTTCTTCCCTCTGGGAAGGGTCTCCGGCGAGTACGGTTCCAGTTCCCACAACCAAAATCGCCTCATGCCCCAAATCAGCGAAGGATTGGAGCTTGCGAAGCGTGATGGTGTGGCCGAGGTGCAGTTTCGAACCGGTCGGGTCAACCCCCAGATAGAGCCTTATCCTCCTTTTTTGCATAAGGCCTTTCAGCTTGGCTTTTTGGGGCAGAACCTGATCGACGTTTCGGCTCAGAACTTCTTCGATTTTCTTGGGGTCGGTATTTATTTCCATGTTTTTTTATTCTAGAATATAAGCACGAACTTGTAAATTTATGCCACAAAGAATAAGGCATCTAAAAACCTACCGCCAAGACCCAGGGAGAAAAAAAGTTTTCTCCGTTTTTAAAATCTTGCTCGCGCTTTTTCTGTTTTCCCTTTTCTCCGCCTTCATTATTTTTATCTTTTATGCCAAGGATCTTCCCCGGCCCGAAAAGTTTACCGAGAAACAGTTTGTTCAGTCAACGAAAATCTACGACCGTACCGGGGGAGTCGTGCTTTACGAAATTTACGGCGAGGAAAAGAGAACTTTGGTTTCTTTGGATAAAATCCCGGAATACTTAAAACAAGCTGTCATTTCAACGGAAGACGCTAATTTCTATCGGCATTTCGGCATCGATGTTAACGGCATTATTCGTTCAGTTCTGATTAACTTTCAGATTCAACAACCGACTTACGGAGGGTCAACCATTCCTCAACAACTAATCCGGTCAACCTTTTTCAGCACTGAAAAAACCATAGAAAGAAAAATACGGGAAATCATCCTGGCTCTGGAATTAGACCGGCGTTATTCCAAAGAGCAAATTCTGGAATGGTATCTGAATCAGGTACCCTTCGGCTCAAATTCTTACGGAGTGGAAGCGGCCAGCCGAACCTATTTCGGCAAATCGGTCTCGGACATCTCTCTGCCCGAGGCCGCAGTATTGGCTGCCTTAATACAAGGGCCCAGCCGCCTCTCTCCTTACGGCTATCATAAAGACGACCTGCTTACCAGAAAGGATTACGTTTTAAACAGAATGAAGGAAGAAGGACTGTTAACGGAAGAGCAAATGCGGGAATACCAAAAAACGGAAATAACTTTCGTTGAAAAACCGGTCAGCATTCTGGCTCCCTATTTTACCCTCTGGGTAAAACAACAGATAGAAGAAAAATACAGCGAAGAATTCCTGAGAAAAGAGGGGTTAAAAATTTATACGACTCTTGACTGGGGAATGCAGCAACTGGCTGAAGAGGCAGTGGCTGAGGGAATCGAACGGAATAAAAGCTACAACGCTTATAATGCGGGACTTGTGGCGATTTCTCCAAAAACCGGCGAAGTTATGGCCATGACCGTGGGAACCGGAGATTATTATGCCGACCCTTATCCTGAAAACTGCGTTCCCGGATCAAATTGTCTTTTTGATCCCAAATTCAACGTGGTGGTCGGAACAAGCAATAATCCCGGCAGGCAGCCCGGTTCCGCCTTTAAGCCTTTCGTTTATGCTACGGCATTCAAAAAGGGGTATAACGCCTCGACCACGGTCACGGACCAGGAAACTAATTTCGGCGTCTGGGGAGGCAAAGAATATCTTCCACAAAACTACGATGAAAGATATCGGGGATTGGTAACTTTAAGGCAGGGACTGGCCCAATCTTTGAACATTCCTTCAATCAAAGTGCTTTATCTTGCAGGGACGGAAAACAAAATCGAAAGCCTCACTACCAATAATTTCATCGGACAAGAATCGGTATTTGCAGAGGGACTAGAAGAGAGCGTTGAGACCGCCAAAAGCATGGGCATTACCACCTTGAACAGGCCTTTATCTTCTTACGGCCCCTCCATTGTTCTGGGCGGCGGAGAAGTAAAATTGCTGGATATAACTTCAGCCTATGGAGTCTTTGCCGCCGATGGCTTGAGCGTGCCGCCCGTCAGTATCTTAAAAATTGTCGACTCTAAAGGAAATATAATCGAAGAAAATAAGAAAACCCCGAAAAGGGTCTTGTCGAAAGAAGTGGCCAGGATGATCAACGACATTCTCTCAGATAACCAAGCAAGGGCTCCCATGTTCGGATTCTACTCGGCTTTGCATTTCGAGGGGTACGACGTTGCGGCCAAAACAGGGACCACCCAGGATTACAGGGACGGCTGGACGATCGGATATACTCCGTCAATCTCAGTAGGTGTCTGGGTCGGAAACAATAATAACGATGCCATGCTAAAAAAACCTGCCGTCAGTTCGGCAGGTCCAATCTTCCATAGTTTCTTGGAAAAAGTTCTTCCCACTCTTCCTCAGGAGAATTTTGAGAAGCCCGGTTCCCAGTAATATTTTATGCCCGAATGGGCATGACCAGATAAAGGTAAGTCTCGTCATTCTTCGGTCTCAAAACCCCCGGCTTGTCAGAGCTATTAAGCTCCAGAATCACTTCTGAATCTTTTTCTTTTCCGGCCGCAATATTAAGCAGGCCGTCAAGCAGAAAGCGATGGTTGAAAGAAACCTCGCACGGCTTTCCTTCCACCTTTCCTTGCAGAAAACTCTCGTGCTCTCCCACTTCAGGATTCTGGCTTGATAAATTTAATTGATTCTTTTTGGGATCAATTTTTAATTTGATTTCGTTGATCTTTCCGCTGAATAGGGAAGCTAGCTTGATTTGATTTATAAACTCGTTAACCCCAAGGCTGATTTTGGTTTCAAATTTTTTCGGGATGATTTCCTGGTAGTTGGGATATTCTCCTTCTATCAGTCTGGAAACAACCTGAATTTGAGGGTGTTTCGTCTCGGAAAGAAGAGTTTCTAATAAAATCTGGTTTGGAGAAAAATAAACCGTTAAATCCTCTCTTTCTCCGAAAATGCTTATAATCTCTTTTGCCGCACGCTGGGGAAGAATCAGGGAATAATCTTTCGAGATATTACTTAGGGGCGTTTCTAAATAAATCTTTTTTTCTCCCAGTCTGAAACTATCTGTCGCAGCCATGACTATCAGGTTTTTCTGGAATAAAAAGTAAACTCCGGATATTTCCGGTTTGGTGGATGAAAAGCTGGCTATATCCACCACCTTGCTCAGATTCTGGCAAAAGACACTGCCCTTTACCGTTATTTTTTCCTGGGTGGAAACCTTGGGAATTATGGGAAAATCTTCAGGATTTACTCCCTTTAGGGAGGATTGATGATTCCCGCATTTGATTTTTAAATCCAAACCTTTTAATTCCAATTCAACGGGTTTGTTATTTGGCAAAAAATTAATAAAACTGGATAAAACCCTGGCGGGGACAGCTATCTTTCCTTCTTTTTCGTTTTTTACCAAAGACCACCAATTAATTCCTATTTCCAAGTCGGTCGAGGTTAAATTTAAGAAATTCTTTTCTGCGGAAATTAAAATATTATTTAAAATCGGCAGGGTTAAACTTTTTCCGGCAATTTTTTCAACTACACTAATCCCTTCTTTTAATTTATCTTTTAGTATTATTGTTTTCATTAGTATTGTTGATAACTATTAATTTTAATTCATTTTCAGATAGAGTTTTCCAGTGAAATATTAAACTAATAAACATGGCAAATCTTGGGGATAATTCTTAATTTCCATCCATCCCCAAGTTATGCACTAAAAATTCTCTGCTTTATTAACTCTACCTCGTTTGACAATCCTTCATCATTCTCCAGCTCTTTATGGATTTTTTCGCACGCATGGATGGCGGTGGTGTGGTCCTTTCCGCCGAACTTCCTGCCTATAAAAGGATAAGAACCCTTTAAGACCTCCCTCAATAAAAACATGGCAACCTGGCGGGGTTTTACAATCTCTTTTTTCCTCGAGTTGGAGAGAATTTCCCGCTCTTTCAGGTCATAAAATTCGGCTACCGTTTGGATGATTTTTTTAGGATTGGCGACTCTATTTGGAGAAAGAAATAGGCTCCTCAATAAGGATTTAGTGATATCTAAATTGGGACTTTGGTTGTTGATCTTCTGGTAGGCAACCAGCCTGTTTAGGGCTCCCTCCAGTTCCCTTATATTCCGTTGAATATTTGAGGCAACGTAATCCAATATTTCTTCAGAGAAAGAAACCCCTCTTTCTTGGCTTTTTGCCTTTAAAATAGCGACCCTGGTTTCATAGTCAGGATAACCGATGTCTCCGATCATTCCTCCCTCAAAGCGCGATCTCAGTCTTTCCGCCAGCGCCGGTATGGCTTTCGGGGGTCGGTCGGAAGATAAAATAATCTGTTTATTGGCTTCGTAAAGGGTATTAAAGGTATGGAAAAATTCCTCCTGAGTTTTCTCTTTGCCGGCCAAAAACTGGACGTCGTCCAAAATTAAAACATCTATAGCGCGGTATTTAGTTTTGAAATCTTCCATGTCGTGATTTTTAATAGATGAGACAACTCCAGCGGTAAACTTTTCTGCCGGGATATATCTGACTTTTTTTTGAGAAAAATTTTTAATTACGGCATTGCCTAAAGCCTGCAAAAGATGCGTCTTTCCCAGCCCCACTCCTCCATAAATGAAAAGAGGATTATAGACCAGACCGGGTTTCTTTGCGGACGCCCAAGCGGCAGCGTGAGCGAGTTCATTGAAAGGACCTATTATGAAATTATCAAAAGTGTAACGAGGGTTAAGGTTTGTTTCTTTATTTATTTTAAATTCTTCGAATTCCATTTGGCCGGCGTTGGGAAGTGAAGTCTGAGGCCTCCTGATAGCTTTTAATTCCGACCTGCCGACGGAATATTTAACCTCTTTTATTTCTTTGTCTAAATTATATAAAATCTTGAAAATTGTCTTGCCGTATTTGTTTTCCAGCCATTCTTTGGCAAAAGAATTGGGAACAGCGATAATGATCTCACCCTCCTTAAACGAAACAATTTCAGTGCTTTTAAACCAAGTGGCAAAATTAGCCTGAGAAATATTCAATTGTATTTGGGCGAGAACCGCTTGCCAGAGTTCTTCTTTTGTCATATGAGTTTTTGCGAAGCAAAACGAAATATCACAGATGAAGGCAAACCCGAAGGGGAAAACCTCATCGTTTATCGAAAATAAAGATGAAACTTTAGTTTCATCGGCTATACTTTAGCATCATCAAGTATCATACCACAAGGTCAAGGGAAGTAAAATTAGACGCAAAACAATAAGGGTTGTTAATAAGATGAGGAAAATTTGTGGAAATCAAGGGGGGCTGCTCGTTGACCCAAATTATTTTTTTTGATATGATGAGAAAGCGTTCTGATATGTCTATCACATACCACAAAAAGAAAAAAAAGAGGAAAAAAACCCACGGTTTCAGAAAAAGAAAGCTGACCAAGGGAGGAAAGCGGACTTTGAATAGGAGAAGAAATAAAAAAAGGCGGCAGATAACCGTATAATTTTTTAATGCTTCCCCAAAATAACCGGTTAAAAAAAAAGAAAGATTTTGAAAGGGTTTTTAAAAAAGGAAAAGGATTCAAGGAAGATTTTTTAGCGCTTAAGACAGCCAAAAATGATTTGGATGATTCCCGTTTCGGTTTCGTCGTTTCTCAGAAAGTTTCCAAAAAGGCCACCGTCAGAAATAAAATCAAAAGAGTGTTGAGAAAGATAATTGAGCAATATCTTCCGTTGATTAAAAAAGGAAACGATGTTTTGATCGTTACCCTTCCGGGTCTGGAGATTAAAGATTTTTGGGAGTTTAAAGAAGTTTGTGATAAATTATTAAAAAGAGCAAATCTGGTGAAATGATTAAAAATATAATTTTTAAACTTATTAGATTTTATCAGCTATTTATTTCGCCGAACCTAGGAATTAATTGCCGTTTTTATCCCAGTTGCTCCCATTACGCCGAAGGGGCAGTTAAAAAACACGGGATAATAAAAGGGGGCCGGAAGGCGTTTCTGCGAATTTTAAAATGTGCTCCCTGGAACCCCGGCGGGATAGATTTACCTTAAAATAAGATGGATTTTTTAATTTCAGCTTTTAATACAATATTATATCAGCCTTTGTTTAATGCCCTGGTTTTCCTTTACGACTATTTGCCCGGACATGATTTTGGCATTGCCGTGATTGTACTGACGGTCATTATTCGTCTGCTTTTATACCCCTTAATGGTGAAATCGATCAGATCGCAGAAAATTCTGTCAGAGCTTCAGCCGAAAATTCAGGAGATTCAGCAAAAATACAAAGACGATAAGGAAAAACAAACAAAGGAGATGATGGCCCTTTATCAAAAAGAGAAAATCAACCCTTTCGGCGGCTGCCTGCCGCTTTTAGTGCAACTGCCCATTCTAATCGCTCTCTATCGTGTTTTCTGGAAGGGGTTGCAGCCCGGGGCCATGAGTTTTCTCTACAGCGTCGTGCCCAACCCAGGAGTTATTGACCCGACATTTTTGGGGATGATTAATCTCGGCCAGGGAAACGTTGTCTTAGCCATCGTGGCGGGCATTACGCAATTCATCCAGTCAAAAATGTTGATGCCGAAAAATAAAAAGAAAGAGCAAGGCAAAGGTCAGATGGGCCAGTTTTCGGAGATGATGCAAAAACAGATGCTGTACTTCTTTCCTGTTTTCACCGTTTTGATCCTTCTGAGGCTACCTTCGGCCATCGCCGTTTACTGGATAGTCACTGCCCTATTCTCAATCGGCCAGCAGTATTTAGTTTTAAAACCGTTATCACAAGTCAAAGAAGATGGATCCGCAAAACCTGCAAACAATTAAAAAAACGGTTGAAGAATTTTTTCAAAAGACAACCTTCGAAGTGGAAGTTGATTTATTGCCCGAGAAAGAAGGAACTATACCCATTAATTTAAAGACGGACGAGCCCCAGATCTTGATCGGGGAAGGAGGGCAAACTTTGAACGAGATTCAGCACCTTTTGAAAGCTATGTTAAAGAGAAAAATCTCGGAACTTTTTTACATTAACCTTGATATAAACGACTACAAAAAGAAGAAAACTGAGTACTTGAGAGAGCTGGCGCGTTCCTTAGCGGACGATGTTTCTCTTACTAAAAAAGAAAAAACACTGGCGCCGATGCCAGCTTACGAAAGAAGAATTATTCATCTGGAATTATCCAACCGGAGCGATGTTGCTTCAGAAAGCATAGGAGAGGAACCGGACAGAAAGATTGTAATAAAGCCCCGCTAATCCTACTGAGGGAGTTGAGGGAGTTGAAGCGTTGTTAATTCCGGATTAATGACCTGAAGAATCAACCAAGATCCTAAAATTATTAATAGTCCCAATAGAGCGGACGTGATTTTGTCTTTGGCGTCGCCTATTTTTGTCGGATTTCCTGCCGAGGTCAGCCATTCAACTCCGCCCCAAACCAACATCACGAAGGCGGAAAGGCCGGCCACGCCGACGATGAAATAGTAAAACCAGGCGATGAGCTTATTTAAATCCATGCCCAATTCGACGGTAATTTTATTTCCCTCGGGGCCGAATTCAGGGTAATTCAATTCCAGAGCTGAAACCAAAGAGGGCAGAAGGAAGAGAGAAAGAAAAAGAATTGAGATTAAAACTTTCTTCATTAATTTATTATATCATTTTCCTTCTTCACGCAAAGTAAGGAGTACGGATATCGTCCAAAATGGTATCAGTCCCACAAATGGAATAATTTCTCCGATTACAGCCACTCCCGCTCTCGTAAGGGTCTTTCTTAAGGGTCCTTTTGCCGCTCCTTTGGCAAGTTGTTGCTGCATTTTAGTCGCTTGTTGCCCCATCTTTTTTTGGAGGGCCTCTTTTTGCTTTTCTCTGCTTTTGATGATATTTCCCGTTCTCCAATAAATCCAGCCGCCAATAATCGCGAAAGTAACGACATCCATCGCCATGCCTAATACCTTAGGAATGACAAGAATACTTGTAATTTCCAAAACAATGTCAATTACATCAACGATTATGGCAAAAGGCAGAGCAAAGCACAAAAAATCTATGTCAAATGGGCTGACTCTTTCAGTTTGTTCTTTGCCAAGTTCAGGAGATTTTTCTATTGCTTCTGCTATTTCTGCCATGTTTTTATAATTTACTCTTAGCCCTCTTTATCTTTAAAACTTCTTCCGGGGCGGTGGTAATGAACTGGTCTTCAGTATAAGAAGCGACCACCTTTATAGCCACGTGCTTCTGTCCGGCAAAAAATATCCCTTCCCCCACCTCAGCCTCCAGCAGCAAATACTTTTCTTCTTCTGTAAGATTGAATGTTTTTTTAACGATGTCGATCGTAGCAGGCGACTGCTTCATTAAAAGCTGTAGGGAGGAGTTGGTAATAATAGGTTGTCCGTAGCCGGACTTCATGAAGTCTCCTACGTCCTGGGTTATAGTGGTTACTCCCAGCCAGTATTTCCTCGCTCTCTTGCAAATACCATACAGAAAAGATGCGCCGTCCTCGGTCTGCATTATCCACCAGGCCTCATCAACCACCAAGATTCTTTTTTTCAGTTCGGAGCGCACTTTGTTCCAGATGTATCTCATAATAATAAACATGGCTATAGGGCGCAGTTCGTCTTCCATGTCTCTTATCCCGAAGATAACAAGAGGTTTGTCAGTTGAAATATTGGTTGGCTGGTTGAAAAATTGGGAAAACGTCCCTTTAGTGAACTTCCTTACCCTTCTGACCAGAGACTCGGCTCCCTCCATGCTTTCCAAAACCTGTTCAAAATCTGACATCAAAGGAATATTTTCACCCCAATTTTTAGGATCGGTTTCGGGAGTTATGTCTTTGGAGGCATAGGTTTCACTTATAGCTCTGTCTATAATCGCATCTTCCTCCGGAGTCAGCCCTCCCAGCATAATTCTCAGGAGCCCGACCAGGTTGATGATGTTAGACCTCAAAACGTCAGCCGGTTTTTCATCCTCTCTGGGGCTTGGCAGGTCGAAGGGATTAATATGATTCGGCGAAGAAAGCGACATGTTGAAGAAAGCGCCGCCGACCGCCTCGGCCAGAAACTGATATTCGTTCTCCGGGTCCAAGACGATAACGTCAACCCCGACCATAAGAGATCTTAAGATTTCCAGTTTTACCGCATAGGATTTCCCGGAACCTGCTTTGGCGAAAACCACGGAGTTTGCATTTTCCAAAGAGAACCTGTCAAACAAAATTAGGGAATTGTTGTGTCGGTTAATGCCGTAAAGAATTCCGTCGCTCGAACTTAAATCGAAAGAAACAAAAGGAAAAGTGGAGGAGAGGGGTTCCGTGTTCATTGAGGTATGAACCATTAGCTGGTCCACGCCGTAAGGAGAAGAGGAATTAAACGCTTCTCTCTGCTGGTAGAGGGCGGGTTTTACATAAATAAGCCTTGACTCCAAAATAGATCTTAAAGTTGTTTCTATGTCTTTTATCTCTTTTAAATTCTTTCCATAGACGGTCAGATAGAGCCCGAATTTAAACATTCTTTCCTGGGCGGTTTGCAGGCTGTCTCTTAACGATTCTAAATCTTGGTAGGCGGTTTCCAGTGCAGGATCCCTGATTAATCCTTTTTCTTGTCTTTCCATGAGTTCTGCCTGAACCTCCGTCACTTTTCTCCTTAGTTGTTTCAGGACTTGGCCGGTTTCAATGGGATAGATATGGAAACTGATGTCCATGGGCGTATCCAGATTGATTACTGGAGAAAACCAGGCTGCGCTTAAGTATCTGGGATAAGAAAAAATAAAAAAAGACTTGGCAAATCTGTTGCCCAATTTTAAGTGGTCCGAAGCGATCAAAATTGAAGACGGGGCGATGATGTCTTTGGCATTGATCGCCGGTGCCTCAAATAGCTTTTCCGGCACCTCCGTTTTTCTCTTTTTTAAAAAAGGAAAAGGCATGATTATTGTAATAATTCAGAGGGAATTTCCGGGTAATAGCCCACTTCGGCCTCTTCGGGATGATACAGGCTCCAAAAAAGTTCGATTAATTCGGAAGTGTTCAGGGGGATGCACTGAAGCCCGCATCTTCTCAGGCCAAGGGCGACGAACTCCATTCTCTGCCAGAGTTGGGATTTAGCTCTTTGAAATTGGTCTTCTGTCTGTGGCGTTTCTTCATTCCCGGGTTTTTTGAATAAGCCACCGCCTTTCATCCCTGGAAGTTCGATCAGGGTGAAGGGCACGACTACGAAAAAGTTTTTTGCCAATATCTGACCGCCGGAAATAAGATCGTTGATGAACTTTTGGTATTCGGCGGTTTGGACTTTAAGAAGTTCATTTTCCTGTTTTCTTTCCAGCTCTTTCAACTTATCCAAATAGCCGGTGATGTTCAGAACCCTCGACTGGACGACTATTTCCAAAGGGAAATCCAAGGAATTTAAAAAGTTCTGGAACTGATAAATGGTCGCTTGCTGTTCTTCGTCCGACTTCAAGGCGAAGTTCTGGCTCGATACCATAACAATTCCTCTTAAAGATTTGTTTCTCAAAATAACGACCCCCTCTTTTATCTGATCTATTTCCAAAAATTGCTGGGTTGAAGCTTGAGGCATGTTTTATTTGGTTTCTATTTTAGTGTGTAATTTTTTCAACTGGCTCTTTTCGGCTATTTTCAAAGGCAGCTCATCCTCTTCTTCCTCTTCCGTTTTTTTCTTCATCTCCTTTTTGTAAACCTGAGCGACCGCCTGCTCTTTTTTGTGCCAGATATACATTTTAGGAGTCAAACTGTATCTTAAAAGGTTTGCGACGATTGTGGGGAGGCCTCTCCCTCCGATTTTCAAAAAAGCAAGGGCCAACCCTCCCGCTCCAAAAACAATGCAAGAGAGAAAAAATATTGAAAAAGGAACGGAAAAATACAAGACGAAACAAATAGCGGCAGCCAAGCCTATATAGACAAACTGTCTGAAGGTCAGAGGTCCTACTATCTTTGCCTCATGTTCAATGAATTGAGGGACGCTGAAACGCATATTTATTCGATTGGTTCCCTATAAACGTCTTTTCTCTGTGGTGCTTCGGTGGTTTCAACCTTTTCCTCTTTTTCTTCGCTCAGTTTTTCTTCTTCGGTCGTCGCCGGAGGAGAAGCAATTTCCATTTTATAAATCGTTTCTAAACTTGGTTTTACGGGATAAAAAACAAAACGGTTTATTTCCCGGGTGACTGCTCTGGCCAGAACCTCAGGGATTTCTAATTTGTCCTGAATTGTTTTTTGAAAGTCCGACGGAGGCAGTACTCCCATTAAAACTTGGCCGACGTATTCGGCGATTTGTCCGACTTCCTCGCTCAGCAGGCCGTACGTCCGGCAGACGTTTAAAATGTTTTCCGAGGTTTCCAAAGAGAAAACCGTTTCCTGAAGTTCCTCGGGAAGCTGGTCGAAAAGTTTATTTAATTGTTCTTTGGAGTAGGTAGGCATATACTCTTGACAAATTTGAAATAAGGTGTATAATATAGGATATTAAGGTTAGTACCTTATCAACAGGGGACAATGGAAAGAGAAAAGAAATAATAAACGAGGAGGCAAGGTATGGATATACGGAATTTGTTTCGGGGTCGTCGCGCGACATCGGGCGCTACAGGATCGGAAGCGGCCAGCAAGGCATTAAGAGAGGCTCAAGCGAGAGCTGAACACACCGAAAGCCTTGAGGCTGACGTCGAGCGGGCTACTGGTCGAGCAATAGCAGATATCAAGTACTGGAATATCGGAATCCCGCGACCTGATCCCGGTCACAACAGGCAGGAAATCACAGAGTTGAAACTCAAAGTGAGAGAGGCAGGCATTCTGGCTCAGGCTACCCAGCTTGAACTGGAGAGCGACAAACGCATTCTGCAGGCCGCCAAAGGTCTGAAGTCTCTTGCCGAGGGTATCGACAAAACCAATGAGGAGAGGAAACCCGTCAGGAAGGAACTAAACGACCTTCGGGTTGATCTCTTCAAGACCTATCCATCAACAGAATAATCCATCTTTTCTCTATCCACTTGTTTCAAGGGGCGGGAGCTTGTCTTTCGCCCCTTGATATTTTTTTAAGAACTTTTTTCCAATTTTCTCCTTTCTTTATTGGGCAGTTTTGGGGTAATTTTTCTACCTAAAATGTCATCGATCTCTTTCTCCCCTCTTGTTATCGCTTTGCCTAATCTTTCTTTGCCTCCGGTCAATCTCATCAGGGCGTCGTATTCTTTTTGGGATTTTGTTTGCTCCTGCTTGAATTTTCCCAAACTTTCTTGTTCAGATCTTATTTGTTGTCTTAATTCCCTTGCCTTTCTCTCTGCGCTTTCTCTTTGTGCTTTAAGCGCCTGAACTGTACTGTCTTTTTCTGCCTCTTCTTTCAATATTCTACTTAGGAAATCTCTGGGCACCTGTTTCATTTCAGGATGCAAGCGCAGTTGTTCGGTTTCAATTTGCGGCCTGATTCTTTCAGCCGCTTCTTTTTTCTTGATTTCTATATCGTCTTTAATCTCTTTAATTCTACCTATAACTCTTCTCAGTCCGCCCTTGCCGGTCAAATTATTTTTGATCGTTTTTTCTGTTTCCGAAACGTCGGTTCCTACGGCAGAAATGTTTTTCTCCAAGTCTTCAATCCGGCCCCTGTCTTTATTAAATTTGTTAACTCTGCTTGCCAGGTGAGTCACTCTTAATTGCGAAGCCAACTCTCCTTCTAAGAAGTTTCTCTTTTGGCTGGCTGTATTGAGTTTTTCTTGGGCGGCATCGATTATTTCTTTTGTTTCCCGGCTGACTTTTACCTTTGCTAAATTATCCTCGGCCTGCTTTTCTGTTTTTATAGCACCGCCTAATTCATCCTTTATTATCACTTCTATGGGCTGGACTTTTTCGCCGGCCGCCATGCCCTTCCACATATTCCTGTATTTTGTGGCTAAGCCTTGCTCTTCATTTCTTTCTATCGTGGCATTTTTTATCGTAGTTTCTAATCCTTCCCTTCTATTTTTTATTGCCGTAAGTCTTTTTCTTCTGGTCTCTAATGCTTCTTCTGTTGCTTCGATTTTTCCTGCTTCAATTTCGGCCAACCAATTCTCGGTTTCTTTTTCTTGCTTTTTTGCTACGGAGAGTTCTTTTTCTGCGTTAGCAATATTTTCATCAAATTCTTTTATTCCACTTTCCGTTCCGGCAACATAACGCTCAACAGCCTGAATGTTTTCGGGCAGTCGCACAAAATCTTTTTCTACCGCTTTCCTCCTCGTAACGGTTTGTTTCAACTCCGCTTGTGCCTTTTGTTTCGCTGCATGATAAAGATTGGGGATTCTCTGTTTTAGATCGTTTTCCTTTTCTCGGAGTTCCACAATCTGAACCGCCAGCGGCTGTTCTCCAGGCCTTGACGACGGAGTAAATTCCGATGTTTCTATCCCTCTTCGTTTGAGTTCTCGATTAATTTTAGCCAAATCCTCTCGATTTTGTGCATTCATTTCATAATCTTTAACCTCTCTTTTTTCTGGAGCCATATTATCAAATTGTTCTATGAAAGCTGCATGAGGAATTTTTTCCGCAAGAAGCTCATCGGTCCCTTTGTTCCTCAAGGCAAGTTCATTTTCGATTCTTCTGGTTTCCGCTAAAATCTTTCCGCGATTGCCCTTGGTCGCAGAAGGTAGTTCGTTCTTAAGATTTCCCAATCTTTCTTTGAGTACGTCGTTGGATTTCCCCAATGAATCTCTTTCTATTATCATGTTATCTATTTGATTAGGATTTATGCCACCGATTGCGCCAAGCCCCAATCCCCTGGCGGCGGTACTGGTTGACCAGCGGAGAATATCTTCTCTGCCGTTATTAATAAACCATTGGGTGCCTTTTCCCTTTATGTAGTTCCAGATAGGATCGCGTTGCTTCTTTTTGAGACGAAGCATTTGAGAAACCAACTGAGAATCACCATTGAGCATCATTTCATCAATCACTTTTTGGCCCATCTCACTGTCGGGGTTCAGATTTTCCGAGGCGATAATGTCTCCAGACAAATCTTGAGCAGTAATCTTATCCCAAATTTTTGCTTTATTTTCTTCACTCACGCCCAATTGATCCATCCTTCCCAGGAATGCTTTTTCAAATACTCTTCGGTGAGGAGTGCCTCTGGCCGAGGACACCTTATATGCCTTGGCAACATCTTTCCAATTTAACTTTCCAGATTCTACCGCATCAATAATGTCATCCGTATCGCCATTCTTGATGGTTCCTTTAAGATAGCCGACAAAAGAATTCATATCCCCTTTTACTAGGGCCTTTCTGGCGTCATTAATATTGTCCAGGGGATTTCTGTTTGCGGCTTTCTTTTCAGACTCTGCAATTTGCGCCTCATCTTGTGTGCCGATCCTGGCGGCGATTTCTCTTCCTCCGATTTCAAGCCCCTTGCCCATCTGTCTAGCGCCAAACTTCGCAACTTGCGAAACTCCGGTGTATTTTCCAGCTTTTGCCCAAAATCCTTTTCCCTCGAGTGGTTTTTGTCCTGCTCCTCTTAACCTTTCTCCCCATTTCTCCACGGTCGGGCTGATTTTTCTTCCCAAA
>CAZYNZ010000001.1:0-57546 GCA_964648545.1 uncultured Candidatus Saccharibacteria bacterium | reverse complement strand
TATTTTTACCATATCCGTTCTTCTATTTTACCCTAAATTTACCTTCAAATCAAGCTCCGAAGTTGTGGAAAACAACGAGGTGAAAGATGAGATTTATCTCATCGCACGAAAAACTGGCTCAAAGAAGGTATTATCCCCCTCTTTTCGACCTTCGTTTTTTCTGTGAAAAAACTTGGCGGATAACTTCAACGAAAAACAGCCCACCATTTCAGCTGTTTTCAAGCTAATCCGGTGGGCTGTCGTTATCTTATTTTTATCTCAAAATCCTCCTTTTTCATCGTTGAGAAGTGGTAATCAGGTGCCAGTTCTCCTTTGTTTCCTTGGGCTTAATCGCCTTGGAGCCCCTCTCGCACAACGGACAGTGCTTTACTTCCCACTCTCTCACGGGACGAATGGCAAGGGCGACAATCTTAAAGCTAGTCCATTCTCCTTCTATATAAATTTTCCTCAAGCCGCCTCGGTTCAAGATCACCGGCTCGACCGGAAAGAATCTCACGTTGGGCTCTTTCGACCTTATATGCAACACTGCTTCCGTAAAACCAGTACCTGCGCTGCAGACATCCTCGACCAAGAGAAGGCTGGCATGGCCCAAATTGGTTATCAATACTATTCGGCCTTCCTTTTTCTCTAGTTCCGCAAATTCTGCACCCATTATCGCGGCCATCTCTTTGGCCAATTCCGTTGCTCCGTCAGGAACGCCGCCGATGAAATCGGGAATCCCCCACTTTTGACGCTTAATCCTCATCACCATCTGGTAGGCTATCAGCTTTTTAACGTTGGGATATTGCAGTATGAGTTTGGAATCAAAGAAAGCGTCGCTGTGTTTACCGGATTTCAATTCGGCGTGGTATCCCCACTTTTTTTCGTAGTAAGCCGCGTAATAATCATACTGCCAGAAAACACCAAGGGCTTCGGCAATATACATGATTTCTTCCGATGACAATATGCGGGTTATACGATAGGGATTGAGGTTATTTATTATATCTTGTCTAGCCATTCCTAGGATTTTAATCATCTTTCCTTTCCTCCTCTCTTAAATTCAATTTTAAAAGGGCTTGCTTGCCCTCCTTTTCTTCTGCGGACCCAAGGGGATTTGAACCCCTGATCTTCCCCGTGACAGGGGGATGTGTTAAACCAGGCTACACCATGGGTCCAGTGTGCCGACGACAGGGTTCGAACCTGTGACCTAACGCTTATGAAGCGCTCGCTCTACCACTGAGCTACGCCGGCCAGAAATATTTGTTGCGGGGGCCCGAATTGCACGGGCGTCTCGAGGTTATGGGCCTCGCATGGTACTACTCCACTACCCCGCGATGATAACGTGGTAATTCTATCACGTTTTAGAACGCCTGTAAATCGCGGAAGGCCTTCTCGTAAACCTCTAAGACGTTTTTGGTCTCCTCCAAAGACAGCCTGTAATCGGGATCATGAACGATATTGTTGCGGATCTGGTGGACGGCTTTTACTTCTTCGATATTGGGCAGAGTGGCTGCGGTCAGTCCCTTCAGCCTTTCTCCCAGAGTCTCTCCGGAATAACCCATTCTTTTCAGGATGTCTTCCATCATATTATCCACCTCAATCACCGCCAATTTGTATTCCGACTCCAGACCGGTATCCAGCCTGCTTCTGATTGTCGTCCATTGCTTCTCGATTTTCTTCACCCCGAAGGGCCGAAAGGTCAGAAACTCGGCGGCATCATAAAGAATGGAGTATCTGATCCAACTGCTTTTTATGATAAAGAATATAATTCCTCCGAGCAGAACCAGGATGGTCACCCAAAAACCCAGTCTCACAAGAAACAGCCAGCCCTCCATCGGAGGATCGAAGAGAAATGATATAATTGTCTTGTCTATATTTTCCATGTTTTTTCAAATGCTTCTCCTATTTGTAAAATTTTTTCTTCTTCAAACGGCTTTCCGATTATCTGCAGGCCCACGGGCAGCCCCCTTACTGAGCCTACGGGCAGGGAAAGAGCAGGCAAGCCGGCTAAATTTACGGAAACCGTATAAACGTCAACCAGATACATTGAAAGAGGGTCATCGATCTTCTCCCCTATTTTAAAAGGCAGAATCGGAGAAACCGGACAAAAAATCGCATCAACCTTCTGAAAAACTTTTTCGAAATCTCTTATGACCTGGGTTCTTACCTTCTGGGCTCTCAGATAATAAGCCTCGTAATACCCGGAGGACAAAGCATACGTACCTATCATAATTCTCCTTCTTACCTCGGCCCCGAATCCCTCCCCTCTTGTTTTCAAATAAACGTCTATCAGTTCCTTCCCGTCTTTGGAAAAACCGTATTTTATACCGTCGTACCTCGCCAGATTGGCCGAAGCTTCCGAAGGGCTGATTATGTAGTAGGCGGCCAAAGCGTAATCGGTGTGAGGCAGACTAACCTCGATCATTTTCGCCCCCAGCTCCTCGTACTTTTTAATGGCGCTCTTTATCGCCTTCTCCACTTCCGGATCGATTCCTTTTACGAAATACTCCTTGGGTATCCCGATTTTCAAGTTTTTAATTTCCAGTTTCTGGTTGCCGGACTTGGGATATTCAACGCTCGTTGAATCCATTTCATCTTTGCCCTTGATTGCGTTGAAAACTATTCTGCAGTCTTCAACACTTCTGGTAATCGGCCCTATCTGGTCCAGAGATGAGGCGAAAGCGATCAGCCCGTAACGGGATACCGCTCCGTAAGTAGGCTTCAACCCCACCACCCCGCAGAAAGACGAAGGCAGACGAATGGAACCTCCCGTATCAGAACCGAAAGCATAAGGACAAAATCCAGCGGCCACGGCTGCTGCCGAACCGCCCGATGAGCCACCCGGAACGCGGGATGTATCATGGGGATTGCGTGTCGGGCCGAAAGCTGAATTCTCAGTGGAAGAACCCATGGCGAACTCGTCCAGATTAGTTTTTCCTAAAATTACTCCTCCTGCCTCCTTTATTCTTTTTACAACGGTTGCGTCGTACGGAGCGATATAATTTTCAAGTATCTTGGAGCCTGCGGTGCACTGAATTCCCTGGACCTGCATGTTGTCTTTAACGGCAAGAGGCACTCCGGCCAATAAAGGGACTTCTTTGTTCTTTGAAATCAGCCCGTCAGCCTTTTTCGCTTTCAACAGAACTTCTTCTTCCGTCACCTTCAGGAAGGCGAAAATTTCTTTGTTTTTTTCCTTTATTTTTTTTAAAAAAGACTGGCAGATCTCTTGGACGGAAAAATCTTTTTTCTTCAACCCTTCCCCTATCTGACTTATGGTAAGTTCCGTCAGGATCATTGATTTAAAATTTGTTTTACTTTGACATACCCTTCCTTTTTATCGGGCGCCATTTCCGCCAGGTTCTCGGGATTCACGCTTCCCGCTTTCACCCTTTCCTCGTCCAGCCTCATAACGTTTTCAACTTTCAAGGGATGGCTGGTCGGTTCCACGCTGGAAACATCCACTTCTTTCAATTTCTCAATGTAATCCAAAATAGAAGAAAGTTCTTTCTGATATTTCTCAATTTCTTTTTCCGACAATCCTAATCTCGCCAATTTGGCGATATGTTTTACCTCTTCTTTGTTCAACATGAGTTTATCTTGGCGGTTCTAGTTCCTCCGTCTCCACTAAAACTTCATGCAGTTGGTCCAGATTTTCGAGGACCATGCCTGCCCCCCTGACCATGGCAGTCATGGGGTCTTCGATAATTTTGGTCGGAATTTTCGTTTCTTTCTGAATTAAAGTATTTAAGCCCTTCAAGAGCGATCCTCCGCCAACCAGATAAATTCCGGAAGCCATAATGTCAGCCAGCAGTTCTGGAGGAGTTTCCTCTACCGCCGTTTTCACCTCGGTGACTATTTGCTTTACCGATTTATCCAGCGCTCTTCTTATATCTTCGTCCGACACTAAAATTTCCTCCGGCAGACCGGTCACAATGTTTCTGCCCCTCATCGGCACCTGCCTTCTTTCTTTAAGAGGATAAGCGGAACCTATGCTGATTTTAATCGTCTCGGCCGTCCGCTCGCCGATCAATAGTTTGTATTCTTCCTGGGCGAATTGGATTATGTCCTCATTAAGCTTGTCTCCTGCCACTCTCAGGCTTTTCGCCAGAACTATGCCGCCCAAGGAAATCACGGCCACCTCGGTCGTTCCGCCGCCGATGTCAATAATAAAATTGCCTCCTGCTTCCTGAACGGGCAGCCGCGCGCCGATGGCTGCGGCCATAGGCTCTTCTATCAAAAAAACTTCCCTGGCTCCGGCGTTTCTGGAGGCATCGCGCACTGCTTTCTTCTCCACCTCGGTTACTCCGCAGGGAATGCCGACTATGACCCGCGGCCTGGGATTCAAAAGAAACCTTTTCTTATGGGCCTTTTCAATAAAAAATCTGAGCATTTGTTCCGTAATTTCAAAATCGGAAACAACTCCAGAGACCAGAGGTCTCGTGGCTACGATGTAGCCGGGAGTCCGACCGACCATCTTTTTTGCCTCTTCTCCGATGGCCAAGACCTGGCCAGTTTTTTTATTGACCGCCACGACAGAAGGCTCGGTGATCACGATTCCCCTGCCCCGGACATAAACCAGGGAATTGGCCGTACCCAGGTCTATGGCGATGTCTTCTGAAATGTAAGAAAGCAGTTTATCAAACATTGAAATAAATCATAAATTCATTAAATATTCCTTTTTACATCTTTTATTTTTATCAATTTCGTTTTTTCCTCGTTCCGTTTTTTCATCTCGGCGCAGTTCTCTTTCAGGGTCCTCTCACTGACAACCAGTCTTAGAGGAATGCCGATCAGGTCCGCCTCAACGAATTTCTCGCCGGGAGACTTAGTTCTATCGTCATACAACACCCCTATTCCCTCTTTCAACAAATCCTCGTACAAATTCTCTGCCGCCTTTTTTATTTTTGCCGTATTTTCCACGGAAATCAAATGAACCGCGAAAGGGGCGACTTCTCTCGGCCAAACGATCCCTTTTTCGTCATGATTCAATTCCACGATGGCCGCCATCAGCCTTTGAAGGCCTATGCCGTAGCATCCCATGACCACGGGTTTCGATTTGCCGTCTTTGTCCAGATAAAAAGCGCTCATTTTTTTGCTGTATTTCGTTCCCAAATTGAATATGTGGCCGATTTCAATACAGCTCTTCTGCTCCAGCTCGCTCTTGCACTTGGAACATTTTTTAATTTCCCCCGTTTTTTCAACGTTCGAAGCGGTCCTGCACTTCTTGCAGATTACGATTTTGTCTTCTCCGGTCGGAGAAACCACCATGAATTCATGGGAAAACTCGCCCCCGATGGTTCCGGAACTCGCCTCAACGCAGATCGGATTTAAGCCGCATCTCTCGAATATCCTGAAATAAGCCGCCTTGACTTTATCATAAAATTTTGCCAAATCGGATTCTCCCATGTTAAAACTGTAAAGATCTTTCATAAAAAATTCTCTCGTCCTCAAAAGTCCGTTGGTCGGACGCATCTCGTTTCTGAATTTATTCTGAATCTGGAACAGATAAATGGGCAAATCCTGGTAGGATTTTATTCTTTTGCGGAAAACGTCGGTAATTTCCTCCTCGTGCGTGGGACCGAGGGCAGTTTCTTTCTGATGGCGGTCTTTCAATTTAAACAAAGGAGGATCAATAGTCTGCCAGCGGTCGGTTTCCAGCCAGAGGCTTTTATTCTGCAAAACCGGCAAAAGTATTTCCTGGGCTCCCAGTTTCAACATTTCTTTACGGATAATGTCTTCTATCTTTTTGAAGACGTTGAAACCCAAAGGCAGCAGCCTGTAGATGCCGCTGAAAGACTGTTCGATAAAATCGCCTCTGACCAAATACTTGTGGCTGATTATTTCAGCGTCCTTGGGAGCGGTTTTTTTAGTTTTGCAAAAAAGTTGAGATTGCAGCATGTTAAAACAAACGCGCTATATCTTTTATCGTAACCCAAATCATCAAAACAATCAGCAGGACGAAGAAAGCGGCGGTAACATTCTCCTCTATCTTCTGGTTGAGCGCTCTTCCTTTGATTTTTTCAATCGCCAAGAACAGAAGCTTTCCACCGTCCAGAGCGGGAATGGGCAGCAAATTGAAGACGGCAAGATAAATGGAAATCATGGCGATGAACTGAAGAAAATAATTTATTCCAACCTGGGCCGCCTGAGTAATCAAGGCTCCGATGCCTATGGGCCCCACGAACTGAACGCCTTTGGGCAAGCCCTTTCCCTGAAATAATCCTGTGATGATACTGCCCCATCCCGCAACTACGCCGTAAGTCAGATTCCATGTCGCCTCCGCCCCCTTTACTGGAGCCTGCCACCAGGAATAAGATTTTTGCGCAGTCCTTACCAGCGCCACTCCCATGGGGCCTTCGTCTTCGGGATGAGACGCTCTGGGCACCAAAGAAACCGTAAAAACCTCCTTTCCTCTTTCAATCGTCAAATTCACTTCCCGGCCCTTGTATTGCTCCGTCAAATCCTGAATTTCCTTGATTTTATCGATTGAAAACAGTGACTCGTCAACCAGAAATTCTTTTATCGTATCTCCGGATCTCAACCCGGCCTCGCCTGCGGGTGAGGCGGGAAGAACCGCCATAATCTGCACTTTTGGATCAACCAGGGTCCCGGGCTCCGTGTCAGAAACCGCTTGAGATGCGCCCATTTTAAACACCGCCGTCAATAAAACAAAGGCTATTATCCAAAAAGACACAACCCCTCCCAGCAGCACGAGCATCCTCTTCCACCTGGGTTTATATTTCGCCTCTTCGCCCTCGGCTTCCGGAATCCTGACATGGGCGCCGAAGGGTATGAGGTTTATGGAATAGAGCGTATCTCCGTATTTCTTTCCCCACAATCTCGGAGGATAGCCTATGCCGAATTCCTCCACCCTGAAGCCGCATTTCTTGGCAACGATAAAGTGCCCGAATTCATGAAGGCTCAATAAAACGATTATGCTTATTACTGCAATTAAAATTGACGAGAACATAAAAAAACTTTATTCTGATACTTCTTTTTTCTTCGCTTCTCCCGACTCTTCAATCTTATTATTGTATTCTTCAACCAGATCCTGGAGTTCCTCCTTCGCCCGGAACTTGTCATCCTCCCTGACTTTCCCCCCTTTGGTGGCCTCCTGGATATCTTCCCATGCCTCCTCCCGCCACTTCCTGACCGTTTTTCTGGCTTCTTCTTGCTTTTCCGAGATTAATTTTAACAGACTCTTGCGGTATTCTTCGCTCATAGGAGGAAGGATTATGCGGATCACGTCTTTGTCCACCACCGGGGAGGCTCCCACTCCGGTTTTCGTCAGAGCCGAAACGATTCCTTCGATGTAGGATTTGTCCCAGGGCTGAATCAGGATTTGCTTCGCCTCGGGCGTGGAAATTGCCGCCAGCTGCTTCAAAGGAAATTTCTGTCCGAAACAGTCAACCACCACGTCCTCAACCAAGGAAGGAGTGGCCCTGCTTGTACGGATTTTAGACAATTCCCTTTCCAGATAATTAAGCACCTTTTCCAGCTCCGGTTTGATTTTATCTATGATTTCTTGATGCATGATTATTACAATTCGAGCATAAAATTTTCAATCGCCAGCTTTGAATTAACGTTGGTTGTAGAAATTAAAAAGCTTATCGACTGCAAAGATCTCAGGATGCTTCCCATCTTTTTCAGAGAATATTTTTGTTCGCCTTTCACCTTCCCGCCCCTTACCGCCTCAAGCATTTTTTCTCTGAAATAAGACATCCAAGTGTACAGAGTGTCCGTTATTTCTTTCGGGTCCTCGGACAAGTCTTTGGCATACTGGAAACGCGCAGCCAGCGCAGATTTTGAAATTTCCTCGAGCTCATCGATCTTTTTTTGGAAAGATTTCAATTTGCCAGCGTCGGAAACCAACTCAACCGCCACTCCCGGACGACCAAGGGAAACCTTGCAAATTTTCTCGGCATCCCTTTCACTCATCCCCTGCCCCTTGAGATAATTGCTGATTTCATTTTCCCCGACCGAATAAAATTTCATTGTCTGAACCCTGGAAATAATGGTGGGAAGAAGATACTGGACTTTGTCGGTAACCAAAATTAAAAGGGCTTCTCCCTTGGGCTCTTCCAGTGTTTTTAAAAGGCAGGTCTGAGCTTCCTGATTCATAAGATGGGCCTGGTCTATTATTGCCACGATTATCGGAGCCGAATAAGGCTTCAAAGACAATTTCCAGATTAAATCTCTTATCTGGCCTATCTGAATTTCTTTGGCTTCAGGCTCAATCAAGATTAAATCCGGATGAGAACCTTTTTCAATGTCTTTTTTTAAGATGAGTGAGGCTAAGTCCAGGGCTATTTTTCTTTTGCCCAGTTTCTCCTGGCCGCAAAACAAATAAGCGTGAGGCAAGGAACCCTGCTCCGCTATTTTTTTTAGAAAGTTCCATTGTTTCTGATGGCCCAATAGCATGATTTACCTCTTCGACATTATGCTTTTTTTATAAACTTCCAAATTTTCGAGAACCACTCCCGTTCCTTTGGCCACGCAGAGCAGAGGATCTTCTGCCAAAAAACAAGGGACTCCGGTTTCCTGGGAAATTATTTCGGCAATATTCTTCAGCAAAGCCCCTCCTCCGGAGACTATCATGCCTTTATCGATGATGTCGGCTGACAGTTCGGGAGGCGTTTCTCTCAAGACCTGTTTTACGACGTGGATGATTTCAGACAATATCTCGGAAAAGGCCTCTGCTGTTTCGTTGGACGATATTTTAATGGTTCTTGGAAGCCCGGAAATCAGATCCCTGCCGCGTATTTCTATTTTCTTCTCTTCTCTCTCGGGCAGAGCGGTGCCGATCTTTATTTTTATTTCTTCCGCAGTCTGTTCTCCTACCGCCAGGTTATACTTTTTCTTGATGTAATCGGAAATGGCCACATCCAGCTTATCTCCGGCAGTTCTCAAAGACTGGCAGCTTACGATGCCGCCGAGCGAGATTACCGCCACCTCGGACGTTCCTCCGCCGATGTCAACGATCATGTTTCCCGAACAAGAATTAATCGGAATCCCGGCTCCTATTGCAGCCAGAATGGGTTCTTTGGCCAGATAAGCCTGTTTTGCTCCAGCATTGATGGCCGCTTCTACCACCGCCCTTCTTTCGGTCGAGGTGATTCCGGCCGGCACTCCTATCATCATCTCCGGTTTTAAAAACTTCCAAAAACCTGAAACCTTGTCGATAAAATACTTCAGCATGGCCTGGGTCACCCGGAAATCGGCAATAACCCCGTCTTTTAAAGGCCTGTAAACCCGTATGGTGTCCGGGGTCCTGCCGGTCATTTCTTTCGCCGCCTCTCCGACCGCCAAAATCCTGTTTTCTTCCAGGGCCACTGCCACAACCGACGGTTCCTGCAAAACCACCCCTTTTTTCGGTATGAAGACCAAAGAATTACAAGTTCCCAAATCAATGCCAATTTTTCTCATGTAAGTTTTTTAATTTTACATTAAATTTTCCTTTTTGACAAATCTGACCGAGAGAGAAATAAGGCAAATAAGAACCCCTCCCAGGATAAAAAGAAAACCGTAACCCAGGGGCACGATTATCAGCCCGGAAACAAAGGCGCCTAAGGCCACTCCCAAAGGAGCGAAAACCGTATCTATAGCGCCCGCTTCTTCGGGCTTCTCCTTGAGGCTGCGCGAAATAAGACCCGAACGACCGGCATTGCAGATCAAAGAGCTGACGAGTCTTCCCAGATCGATCAATAAAACCATCAGAAAATTGAGAGCGGGCAGCATCGCTCCGAATAAGACGGAAAGCCCTCCGCTGACCAGTCCTCCCCGGACAATATTCCTTTCACTGCTGCTTCTCCCCAACTGCCTGATAAGAAAAAGAGAAAGAGGCAAAAATAAAACAGAAACCAAGGAAATGAAAACCAGAATCAAGCCCTGAGACCAAAAAAGTTCATCCTTCAAAAACAGAACGAAGAACGCCCGGTAAAATCCCGCCAAGAATAAAACCGACAGAGAAACCAGGGCGAAGGGCAAGACTCTGCCGCTTTTGATTATCCTTAAAACTGTTGAATAATTCTCCCTGGCATCCCTGTGGTTGAACCCTCCGTCAAGAAGTGGTTCCGACTGTTTTTTCAACGTAGAATAGCAGAAAATGGCGCAAATGAACTGCAAAATCAGGCTAAAAACGAAAACTCCGACGAAGCCGAACTGCCAGATAAAAAATGCTCCCACGGCCGGAGCCACGGCATCGGCATAAAAAGGAGCGGAATAAAACCAGCCGAAAGCCCGGTCGGGATTCTCAAGGTAAGATCCCATCAGAATGGCTCTCGTGGCAACGAAGAACAAGGCTGCTGAAATCCCCAACAGAACCTGGCAGAGGTAAAAGAGAACGGGATTCTGAACAAAAATCATTCCCAGGGCGTAGATTCCGTAACCCGAAATTCCCACGCTCGCCAAAAGCGCGGGATTTATTTTATGCGAAAGGAATCCGACGAAAGGAGAAAAAACAACTATTGGCAAATAAATTAAAAGGTACGTGTACCCTACCTCGGGCAGAGAGAAATTACGCGAAACCAGATACAAAGGAAAATATAAAGAAAATATTTTATAGCCGAACAATAAAAAAAAGTGGACTATGGTGGCGTCCCGGGTGACTTTTTCAATCTTGGGAAAGGCAAACATATGCCTAATTTTAGCAAATTTTTTCCTTTTAATAAATCTAAAATAAGCGTGCCCGGCAGACACAATTGCGTCGACCGGGCACCTCATTCCTATCTTCAGGCGTAATAGCGGTAAGTCCTCCATTTTGGGACGATTATAACCGCGAGAAGAAAAAGTAAGACTAAAGACAGGATGATAACTACGACAAGTAAAGCGGCAGATCCTTGTTTTTGTTCCAGCTGTGGGGGCTTGGGCGGGAGTAATTGCGAGGCTGGTTGCTGGGATTTGGGAATTTCCGGATTGGCTGCCTCCGGCGTCACAGGTTCAACTTTTGCCGGTTCAATTTTCGCCGGTTCAGGATTTACGGGCTCGGTCGCGGGGGGTTTGGGCGGGACAGGATCTTCGGTCTTTACGGGCTCGGGAATAATTTCTTCTTCCGTTTCCTCTGGAACCTCGTGGTAATAAGGAATTATTCTTGAAGAATCCCAGAAGAAAAGAAGACTTTCCGTCTCGCTTATTTCGGCGAGCTGACAGCCCAGCCACCTTGCCCTGGTCTCCGGATTCAGAGTCTCCCAACCAGAATTAACAGTCAGAGGAAAAGCGGAAAAGTAGACCTGGGAGTTGGCGAAAAGGTAGATGCCTCCGGAAGAAACTGTTATTTTAGCAATCGTCCCCCGAAGGTTGACCATTTCCTCCCATCTCTCTTCCTCCAAGAGAAACCTGTACAGACGGCCCTGGGTAGTGCAATAGACGGAGGAATCGTCAGGAGAAAAGGCGGCCTCAAAGTCCTTGCCTGACAGCGGTAAAGCGTAAAAGCCACCTGCCAGAGAAATGGTATCGAACAGCGTAGCCTCGCTCGTGCCTCCTGCGGCCAGTAATTCATCCTGGGGGCCGGGTTCCAGCCTTAAAAGCCATCTTATTCCCGAACTGATTCCCGGTTGCCAGGTCTTGCCAGCGTCTTCCGACTTGTAGATTTTACTGTCCGTCCCGGCAGCCCAGATAATATTACCCTTCAGTCTGATATCGTTTGCGCTCGTCTGTATTTCCCGGCGGTTCCAGGAGAACCCCTGATTCTGGGTGAACCAGACTCTCCCGGCCTTGGGCTCTACGAGGAAAAGTAAGGAAGATGATTTCGGTTCCATTCTTACCAGAGAAAGATTCAATCCTTGGGGAAGAGGAAGTCTCTCTACCTCTCTTGATTGAGAATCGGTTTCCAGTCTTACTTTGAGTATGCTCTCTCCGTAGACCAGGAACACGGTCTCGTCTGTAGAAAAACTGGGAGACAGAGAAACCTGCCTGATGTTGCCGGGAATGTCCAGAAGAGAAATCGGAATTAAGAAGTCTTCGCTGCTCCGGGCGAAAGAACTGTTCTTCCCCGAGGTAGCAACGTAGATAAGGTCTTTTCCCCCGAGAACCACCTGGCAGCTGTTGGTATCAGTGATTTCCATTCTTTTTTTCAGCCAGTCACCCTCATCGACAGAAGTGCTGTCTTTGGGAAGGTAATAAACCAGAATCTTATCTTTGGTGCCTTCCTTTACGGTCACTCCTGCTGCCAGCGTTCCCTCAAGATAGGCCAGACTGTCCAGACTGGCCAGAACGGGATAGGTCGGAAGTTGCAGTTTTTGGATCTTGGGTCGGTCCACGACATCGTCAATAATCACCTTGTATAGACCGTCTTTGCTTTTGTCCAGACTGTTATAGGCCACGAAGAACTTCCAGTCTCTCTCATCGTCCGGACTCTGATTTGCGGGCAGAACCAGTTTGGAGTTAAGGATTTCGCTTTCTTTGGGTGAGTTGCCGGCCTGCAAAGATATTTCTGCCGGCCAGCCCTGTATCCAGTTCCACTCTCCGCCTCTGATATTGGCCTGCTCGCTGGGATAACCGAAGTTTAGATATGTTCCTTCGGCTAAGGGACCGTCTCGATCCGGATCGCCGGTGGCTAAGGCCATTATGGCGTCTCCGAGGAAAGCAACCGACGTTACGTCGGCACTATAGCCCCTGCCCTGCCAGCTTGCTCTTAAGCCCTGTTCTATCCAGGAACGCTTGCCAGCCATGCCCCAGAGGTAAACTCCCTCAAGAGGAAACTTCCCCCTGGCGGGATGCCAGACTCCGATAAGAACTTGGGGAGGATCACCTTGGACAATATCCAAAGAGGTAATCTGCTCTCCCCTCTCTGCCAGATTCGTTGGTCCGCCGAGATATTCAAAGCGGTTTCCTGCATCGCGCGAAAGGTAAACGCCGAAAAGAGTGGCTAATGCCAGAACGTCCGGCTGGTCCGCTACGACCCTGAGGCAAATGTATGTTTCCTGCTGCGGTAGTCCTTGAGAAGAAACTTTTTGCCAGGTTTTACCTTCATTCTGAGAAAAGAAAAGGTAAGATTTAGCCTGGTAGGTCACTAAAGCATAGACATTTTCCTCTCCCTGAGCAATTAATTTTACGTCAGAATTGGGGAACACCATGCTTCCTTCTCCCAAGGAGACAACAGAACCGGACTGAGCAAAAATCTGCGAGCCCGGGAAGAGTGCCAAACTAACCAAAAAAACCAAAAACAAAACAATGTATTTTTTCACTTTTGCACCTCCTATGTAGTATTCGCTGCTGCTTTACTTGATATTTTTTAAAGAACCCCTCCAAAGGTCTAAATTACTTTGCCACGAATTTAAGGCTTTGTCAAACGTCCATCAGTTGCCAAAAAAACAGTATTAAATTAAGATAAACAAAGGTGACTAAAAGAATACGGACAATTTTATTTTTGAGTTTCTTGGTTTTGTTTCTCCTGATGGCTCCGGCCATAGTTTTGTATTCCCAGGGATACCGCCTTGACTTTGAAAACAAAAAATTCAGCCAGACCGGCGGTCTTTTTTTGAAAGTCCTGCCCAAACAGGCTGAAGTCTATCTTGACAGCGAATTAAGCAAGAAGACGGACTTTTTCTTCGGTTCCGTCTTGGTTGAGAATCTCCTGCCTCAGAAATATAAAATCGAAGTAAAAAAGGAAGGATTTTATCCTTGGGAAAAAACCCTGGAGATAAAAGAAAAACAGGTCACCGAAGCCAAAAACATTATTCTTTTCCCGGAAGACCCGAAATTCAGCGTTTTATTCAGCGGAGTGGAAAATTTCTGGTTTTCGCCGGATCAAAAAAAGATAGTCTTAAAGGAAGACAGCCAGGACATCTGGTCTTTGAAGCTTTACGAAACGGAAAAGAAAGTGAAAACTCATTTGATTGACGAAACTGACATATCCGGCCAGGGTGCGGATTTGATATCCGTGGAGTTCTCTCCCGATGCAAAAAAAATCTCCCTACAAGCGGGGGTCCGAGAACAATTAAGATATTACGAGATCGATCTTGGCAAAACGCCGGCGGTTTTGGCAAGAAAAGAAGTCCCCTCTCTTCCCTCGGAAAACACAGTGGCTTTGCTTGAATCCGGCAATGAAATTTATTATCTGGATACTTTCGGATATCTGTATAAAACCGACTCCTCTTTCGAGGCGAAAGAAAAAATAAACGAAATCCCCTTTCCGGTCATCCCGGAGACCGAATATAAAGTAAGAAAAATAGGCAATCTTTTCTTCCTGCAAAAAGAAAAATCCATCTATAAATTAAACGACGCCTCCAGATCATTCGAATTGTTTTTTGACGGGATAAACGATTTGAAGCTTTCTCCCGACTCGAGGAAACTGCTTTACTTTTCGGATTACGAAATCTGGATCCTCTTCCTGGAAGACGACCTGCCCTTGCACGAAGCCGGAGACAAAATATTCCTTGTCCGACTTTCCGAAAAAATCGATGATTGTTCGTGGTTAAACTCCAACTATCTGGTTTTCACCGCTGCAGATAAAATCAAAATTAGCGAAGCGGACAACCGGGACAGGATTAACATTGTGGATATAAAACAAACAAAAAATCCAGATATTTTCTGGAGTAAAACTGAGAAAAAGTTGTATATTTTGGAAGAAAAAAGTCTAAGCGTTTCCGATGTGCTCCTCCCTTAATTTTATTTTCTTCTTGAAATCATCCCACTTAACCTCTCCCGTGTTGGCCATGACGCAGACTGCTTTAAACTGACAATAGCGGCACTGCCAATTATCGGGATAATCCGACAATCTGCCGGGAATAATATTTGAATCTATGTCCTCTTTGAGCTTCTTCAGGCCGGACAAAAGAGTGGTTGCCCATTTTTTATCGTACTCGATGACGAATTCCTTCAATTCCTGGTTATCTTTATTCACGTAAAGAAGTATTCCCTTGGGAATTTTGAAATAATGCAAATAAAGCTGGAGTTGATCAATGTTTTCCTCTTTCGCCTGATTCAGGTTTTTAAAAATCATGCTGTTCATGCTTTTAATGTCAAGCACGTACAGATTCTTGCCGTCGCTGATTATGGCGTCTGCCCTCCCGGAAATCAATTCCTGAGGGGGAATTTTGACTTCCGAGGCCACCACATGGAGCTCTCTTATACTTAACAACGGCTTCATGATGAGCTGGTGGATATGGTCACCGTGGTCGAACAACCTTAAAATGTTCGCTTCCATTTCCTTTCGGGGCACGTTTTTGAATTTAAAAAACAAAGCTCTGGCGCATTTTCCCGCGTCGGTAATGTAAAAATGGTGCTGTTCCTTGTCTTTCTGCCTGTCCAGATAGAATTTATCAATGAGTTCCCTTAACATATTACCTCTTGGCCCATTGGGGCGCTCTTCTCGCACGTTTCAAACCAAATTTCTTTCTTTCTCTCATTCTCGGATCCCGGGTTAAAAAGCCCGCCTTTTTCAGTTTCTTTCTCATCTCCGGATCGAAAAGAACCAATGCTTTGGCAATTCCATGCCTTACCGCTTCGGCCTGAGCACTTATGCCTCCTCCTTTGACCCTGACTGAAAGTCCGAATTGCCCGAGGCACTCCATTTTTTTAAAGGGTGAGAAGATTGTTTCCTGAAGTTCGTTCGTCGGAAAATAATTCTCCAGGGGTCTTCCGTTTATCAGATTCTCTTTTTCCGCCTCAGCCAAAAGCCTGACCCTGGCGGTGGCGGTTTTTCTTCTGCCTAATCCCTCGAAAAACTTGGAGATTTTTTTCTCCTCCTTTTTCACTCTTTTCTTCGTCTCTTTTTTGGCGGCCACGGGTTTTTTCTTGGCAACGGACTTGGTTTTAACGGCTGTTTTTTTCGTTGGCATAAATTATTTAGTGAATTTTAATCTTTTAATCATCACTGAACGCAGTTTATTCTTCGGCAGCATGCCGAAAACTGCTATTTTCAAAACTTCTTCCGGCCTCTGTTCAAAAAGTTTTTCCAAGGGAATTGCTTTCATTCCCCCAAGATAACCGGAATGATGAAAATATTGTTTCTGACCCATTTTCTTTCCGGTAAATTTGATCTTATCAACGTTTTTTATAACCACAAAATCACCCTCGTCTTTATAGGGAGCGAAACCGGTTTTATCTTTACCTCTCAAAAGCAGGGCTATTTGTACAGCCAACCTTCCTAATACCTTGCCGGTTGCGTCGATTGTGTGGGTTTCTCTCTTTATGGTTCTCATCGCCTTGTTACTTAATAAATTCGATCTGGGCCATTTTGGCTCCGTTGGATTTGCGGGGACCCAGTTTAATGATTCTGGTATATCCGCCGGATCTCGTCTTGTATCTCGGAGCAATCTCCTCGACCATTTTTTTAACCACTTTCGGGGAAAAGTTTTTTGCCAGAAGTCGTCTGGCGTGAAGTACGTCTGCTTTCTTCCCCAGGCTGACCTGCTTTTCGATAAAATTCTTCAACTCCTTGGCCTTGGCTTCGGTCGTTTTAATTTTTTCTTTCAATATCAAAGCGCGGGACAGACCCTTGAGAAGAGCTACTCTCTGATCTTTTTTCCTGCTAAGTTTTCTTCCTTTTTTTCGTTTCCTCATGTTTTACTTTTGTTGTTTTTTTCTTAGGCGCTGCTTTTTTCCTTTCTTTTTTCTCTACGGGTTTGGGCTGAGGCTTTTCTTTCGGCTGCAGACTCTGAACGAAAGAAGAAAAATGATTCTCCAGAATTTCCGAAGCCTGAAAAAGAGCCGTTTCGGGAGGTATCGTCCCGTCGGTCTTAAGGGTCAAAAACACTCTGTCGTAGTCCGTTCTTTCTCCGACCCTCATGTTTTCAACCTTGAAACTCACTTTTCTGACCGGGGAAAAGATGGCGTCAAGCTGTATTGCTCCCATCTCCAGTTTTTCCTTCCTTTTCGTTTCCGCCGAAGAAAAACCTATTCCCTTTTCGATTCTGATCTCCATTTCCATTTCGGAGGATTTGGAAGTAAGAGTGGCAATATGGCAATTCTTGTTTATCAATTCAACCTGACTGGACAGATCGAAATCCGAACCTTTTATTTCTTTTTCTCCCTTTACTTTAAGGGTCGCTTTCTGGGGTTCGTCAGTAAAAACCCGGAATCTCAGCTGTTTTAAGTTCAAGGAAAGCTGAATCACGTCTTCCAGCACGCCTGGAATCGTCGAAAACTCGTGGGAAACGCCTTTAATTTTTACCTGCGTCGCGGCCGCTCCTTCTAAAGAAGAAAGCAGGACCCTTCTTAAGCTATTAGCCACGGTTACGCCGTAACCGGGGTAAAGAGGCTCTATTTCAAAGACGACTTCATTCTCTCCTTCTTTTTTCACGACTTTTGGCTGATTGGGTAAGTTGATCATAAGTTTTTATTGAAATATTACTTCGAATAAAACTCGAAGATGGATGCGATTTCTGCCGGAGGGGCAGATTCTTCTAAAGTTGGTAATTTTTGGACCTTTCCCTCTAATTTCTCGGCGTCGAGTTTGAGCCAAGAAGGAGGAGTATATTTTTTTAAAGCAGCTGCCAGATTGCGGAAAGCGTTTTTCTTGACAGATACAGGCTTTAAACTTATTTTGTCGCCGATTTTCACCTTATAACTCGGTACGTCTATCGGCCGGTCGTTCACCAGAAAATGACCGTGAGAAACCATTTGCCTGGCCTTGGCTCTGGAATTAGCAAACCCCAATTTGAAAACCACGTTGTCCAGCCGGCTTTCCAGAAGTTCGATGAGAAAGGCGGCGGTATCTTCCACTTTTTTCCTGGCCTCCAAGGCCGCTATTACATAATTGCGAAACTGACGCTCTTGTAAATTATACCAGTTTTTCAGTTTTTGTTTTTCCCTTAATTCCTTGCCGTATTCGGAAAGAGGACGAGGTCTTTTTTTTCCTTTTTTACCGGGGGCATATGGTTTTCTGATAATGGGGCATTTAGGCGACAAACATTTTTCGCCTTTCAAAAAAAGTTTAGTTCCTGCTCTCCTGCAAATTTTACACTTTGAATTTATCATAAAAATTACACTCTTCTTACTTTGGGTGAACGGCCGCCGTTGTGAGGTATGGGAGTCGTGTCTTTTATGGACAATATTTCTATCCCCCGGGCAGCCAACGATCTGATGGCTGATTCCCGGCCTGAACCTATGCCTTTTACTTCCACTTCCATTTTCTCAATCCCCAACTTCTCTGCCATCTGGGCTATGGCCTCGGCGACTTTCGAAGCGGCGAAAGGAGTGGCTTTTTTCGTTCCCTTAAACCCTACGGAACCTGCCGTTCTCCAAGCCAAAACGTTTCCCTTAAGGTCGGAAAGGGTGATGATAGTGTTGTTATAACTTGAAGAAATAAAAACTTTGCCCTCTTTTATCTTTTGAGAGCCGACTTGGACTTCCTTTTTCACCTTTGCATCCACGCTTTCTCCTTCTTTCAATAATTCCTCTTCAGTTTGTTGGATAATGCGTTTTTTTCCCATAATTAATTATCTATTAGGTTGGGGTAGCCGCAGGCTTCCTTCCGGAACCCACGGTTTTCCTTACGTTCCCCCTGATTGTTCTGGTGTTGGTTTTAGTTCTCTGTCCCCTGACGGGCAAGCCTTTTACGTGCCTCATTCCCCGCCAAGTGCCGATGTCTTTCAGTCTTTTGATGTTCATCATCACCTGTCTTTTCAACTCCCCTTCTATCTTATGGTTTTTCTCGATGATGTCTTTCAGTGTGGCGATTTCCTGGGCGGTTAATTCCGAAGCTTTTTTGTTGGGAGAAATCTTGGCTGTTTCCAAGATTTTTCTGCTCAAAGACCGTCCTATCCCGTAAATGTAGGTCAGAGCGAATTGTATTTGTTTTTGATCGGGAATGTTAATCCCGGCAATTCTTGCCATAAATAAAATTACCCTTGTCTTTGCTTGTGCTTAGGGTTTTTCTTACAAATTACGTAAATCCTGCCTTCTCTTTTTACAATCTTGCAACTCTTACAAATTTTCTTGACCGATGGTTTTACTTTCATCTAGTTTTTATTTTTCTCTGTAGACAATCCTGCCTCTTTTCTCATCGTACGGAGTAAGTTCAACCGTGACCCTGTCTCCCGGCAGAATCTTAATCCGGTAGACCCTAAGCTTCCCTGCCAAATGACAGAGGATTTCTCTGCCGTCATCAAGTTTCACTTTGAAATTGGTACTGGGCAAGGCCTCGATAACCTGGCCTGATTGTCTTAATTTTTGATTTGCCATTTATATCTTATATCCTGCGTAACTTTTTAAATATACCAGAATTCTCTATTTTAGTCAATTCTCAGCTGGAAGTTAATCTTGTCCAAGTTCTCGGGCACCTTCCTCACCCAGAAAGGCCAAAGTTCGACTTTCGCCTTGGTAATATAAGGCTGATTTTCCAGAAAAATCTTACTTTCCAGCAATGATTTATCCCTGAGCGCCTGTTTAAGGTTGGAGACGTCTATCTCCACATAAGTCTTCCCGGAAATCCCCATAGAAAGAATTATTTTGCCCGAATCTAGGTTTATCGTCTCCGGCTCGCTTTTTATCTCCAGACTGTCTTCATAAAAATCTTTGCCTTCTGCCAGCTGCGAAAAAATGAAATCCTTGCCGAAGTTTTCGAAATCCTCTTGTTTGAAGATTAAAGTTTTTGACTTGGCCTTGGCCTGATAATTGAAACTTTCCGCCTCGTCTCCCGCTAAAGTCTTGGAAAAAGTTTCAACGATTTCCGTCTGCAAGGCGTTTTCCAAAAAAGAATATCCTGCGGAATACTCTCCCGCACCGAGTTCTTCTTTCAGAAGCTTCTCGCATTCTGCTTTGGCCGATTGCATAACGCTGTTCTTAGCTTTGGTCAAATCTTCTTCCGTCACCCGGCTGCCGCCTTCTTTAGAGCCGCCCTTCATCGCTTCAAACGACTTGGCGTAGAACTTGGTATACCTGTCGCTGCCCGCAAACCCTGGAATTGAAAAGGTCGTAGGCCCTATGTTATAGTCGGGACCAGCCTGATCGGCCACCACTTCGACGTCAATCTCTCCGGGAACGAGTTTTCCCTTATCCATGGTTCCTCCGGGAATCGTAACTCTCACGGGAGTACGGAACAGTAATCCTGCAGCCGAAACGAAACGGGTGGTCGCCATTAAAATCTGGGGAGAGGTCGAATATTCGTTGTAAAGCCTGACAGTTCCCTTGGCCTTCTCTTCTTTCAAAAAAGTGCCGGTTGCGGGAAAATTCTCGCTGACAAGCTTCTCCTTTTCGAAAACCTGTCCTTGAATGATTTTGGCGACGAAATTATACTCATCCGCCGCGCTGTCAATCGTCAGTTTGCTGGTCAAATTAAGCGTTTCCGTTTCCGGCCAGATTTCCACCTTCGCCTTGGACAAGGTAAAAAAACAAAAAACTGCAGCTAGAAACAAAAGCCCGGAAATAGCAATCAGTACTTTTCTAAGCGGAGGAACGGGAGCCGTGATCTTAATTCTTTGCGGCCGAACTTTAACTTCCACCTCTTCGGAAATTTCTTTCAGTTCCTTTTCCTCGAAACTTTTGGGCGGTAAAATGTCAACTATCTTTTTACGCATCATATTTTATTATAACGATTTTTTGTCTATTTTAAAACAGCTCTGATCCTCCTTACCCCGGAGCTAGACGATTCTTCTTTCAAAATCTTGAATTCTCCCAACTCCGAGGTGCGTTCCACGTGGGGACCACCGCAAATCTCTTTTGAAAACTCACCGATGCCGTAAACTTTTACTTTTTCACCGTATTTTTCCTCGAAAACACCTGTCGCTCCCTTTTCTTTCGCCTTTTCCAAACTCATTTCCTCGCATATTACCGGTAAATCCTCCTTGATTTTTTGATTGACTATGTCTTCCACCTTTTTAATTTGTTCCTGAGTCATTTTTTGAGGATGAGAAAAATCGAACCGCAACCTCTCGGCATTAATATTGCTGCCCTTTTGATAAACGTTTGGACCTAAAATCTGCCTCAGGGCGGCCAAAAGCAAATGAGTGGCGGTATGATATTTTACCGCCTGCTTTCCCGTGTCCGCCAGCCCGCCTTTGAACATGCCAGCTGAAGCCGTACGGGAAAGTTCCTGGTGTTTTTTGAATTTCTCGTTGAATTCTGTCACGTCAATAGTCCTCCCTTTTTCCTTCGCCAGTTCCATTGTCAGTTCCAGAGGAAAACCATAAGTCGTATACAGTTCGAAAGCGTCCAGTCCTTTTTCAAATTGTTTCAGCCCTTCTTCCAGAGTCTTTTCAAATTTTTCCTCTTCTTTTTGAACGATCGTCGCAATGTCATTTTCCTTTCTTTTGAGATAAGGATAACTGTCACCGTAAATCCCTATGACTTTTTGGATCAGCGATATTAAAAAATATTTGGGCAAATTGAGAACTTTACCGTAGCGAATTGCCCTTCTGATAAGGCGCCGCACAACATAACCTTGTCCCAAATTGGAAGGTTCCACTCCGTTTTCGTCGCCGATAATGAACGTGGCGGCTTTAACGTGGTCGGCGATGATGCGGAATTCTTTTTTCTTTTCCTCGTATTTCACGCCGGATGCCTTTTCCAGTTCCCGAAGAATAGGCCAAAATACGTCCGTCCTGTAGTCGTCCGCCAAACCGTTGATGGAAGAGAGCATCCTTTCCAGTCCCATGCCAGTGTCAACGTTTTTCTGGGAGAGAGGCTCGTAACGGCTATCCATGTTCTTAAAATACTCCATGAAGACATCATTCCATATTTCCACCCATCTTTTATCTTGAGGATCAAATTCTTTGGGAGCGGATTCTTTCCCTGTCCAGTAAAACATCTCCGTATCCGGACCGCAGGGCCCGGTTTCCCCGGCCGGTCCCCACCAGTTCTCTTTCTTGGGAAGGCCTTTTATTCTTTCCTCGGGAACGCCCAAACTCAGCCAGATTTTTCCGGATTCCTCGTCTCTCGGAGCGTCTTGGTCCCCTTCAAAGATAGAGATGGCCAGTTTTTCCTTTCTAATGCCGAGCCACTTCTTATCGGTCAAAAACTCAAAGCTTAACTTTATGGCCTCCTCTTTGAAATAATCTCCCAGAGACCAGTTTCCCAGCATTTCAAAAAAAGTATGGTGGACTTCGTCGCCAACCTCGTCTATATCGTCCGTCCTAATGCAGATCTGGACGTTAGCAAGCCTATTGCCGGCAGGATGTTTCTCTCCTAATAAAAAAGGCACCAAGGGATGCATTCCCGCGGTAGTGAAAAGAACCGTCGGGTCATTCTCGGGAATCAGAGAAGCGGACGGGATGACGGCGTGTTTCTTTTCCCTAAAGAAATTAAGAAACTTTTCCCTTAGTTCGTTTGAGGTCATTTTGAATTAGGAGAACCTGTCAGCCACCGTGGAGGCGACAAAAGATTCTGGTTTTATCTTCGGCTCGAAGCCGTTTCCTTTAATCAAGCCTGTCACCTCTTTTATCATGTCTTTTGTCTTGCCGTTCTCTCCGACGTCGGCATGAATGTAGCGGAATTGATAACGAAAGTTTTTGTTTTGCATCTTCTTTTCGAAGTTCTCTTTCAGATACAGCGCCATCTGGCAGGAAAGAAAAACCTCCTCCAGAATTCGCTGTTTGTAGTTGTAAAATTTTCTTCCCTTATAAGCTATCTTCTTGAGAAAAAATCTGCCCCCTTCCCCCACTCTCAAAACGACCACTGCCAGGGGAAAATGGGGCTCTTCTTCCGAGGAGGAATCGCAACCGACGATAATGTCATAAAACTTCTCCGGCCTGTCGGAGATGTATCTGATCAGCTCATCGGCCACTCTCTCGGTCTTTACGTTCCCTTTTGTCGGATTAAAAAAATAACCGTTTAAAATCTTTTCCATAATATCTTAACTTATCAGATTTTGTTAATAGAATCAACTCTTTTGACTATCCTAACAAATTCATAAGGATCCAGAGAAGCAGCTCCCGGTAAACCACCAGCCATTTTTCCTTCCTCAATGAAACCTCCTATATTTTTACTGTCTACGCTGCCGCCATAAATAATCTTGGCTTTTTTGGCCGTTTCTTTATCAAATATCTTTTCTAAAACGTTTTTCATATAAAGGCCGCCTTTTAATGCCTCATGAGGAGTGGCGATAACCTTATTCTTACTTGTGCTTATAGCCCAAATAGGTTCGTAAACAAAAACTAATCTGTCTAAATCTGATTTTTTTATCCCCTTTAATCCCCTTTCTAATTGATATTTAATTTCCTTACTGGGTTTTTTTGCGTCGCTGCCAACGCAAAAAACAACCTTAAGCCCAGTCTCTAAAGCAGCTTTTATCTTTTGATTCACTAATTCTATCGACTCATCTAAATATCTCCTCCTCTCAGAATGTCCTAAGATTACATATTCTACTCCCAAGTTTTTAAGCTGCCTGGGCGAAATCTCACCAGTGAAAGGACCCTTCTCTCCAAAAAAACAATCTTGAGCCCCTAGTTTTAGATAATTTGTCGGTTTCAAGGCCGATAAAAAAATAAAAGGTGCGCAAATCACAGCCTCTACTTTCTTCACGCGCCTCACTCCCCTTTTAATAATCTCAAAATTCTTCTTAGCCTCAGCTAAGCTTACAGGATTCATTTTCCAATTTGCTATAATAATTGGTTTCATTGTTTGGCAAGTTTTAATTTATTAAAACGAAACTGGAGATGAATTTTTAGATTCATTGTCTTCTTAAATATTCCGCGGCTTTTTCCGGCTCCACGGTGGAAATTTCCATTCTCGACCCAAGTTCAAATCCCGCCCAGGTCGAGGTTTTGGGCAGAATGGTCCAGTGCCAGTGGTAATAAGGATATTCTTTTCCGTCGCACGGAGCGGTATGCAGATAAAAGTTATAGGCGGGGTCTCCCAAGCCTTTGTAAATCTTGGAAATGGCCGCCAGAAAAGCCTCCGACAACTGCCATTTTTCATTGTCCGTGGCTCTTTCAAAATAAGACAGGTGCTTTTTGGGAGAAACGATGACCTGGAAGGCGGACTTTGCGGCGAAGGGAGAAACGACCAGAAATTCTTTATTCTCGAAAATAACTCTCTTTCTTACCCTCATTTCCCATTTATTCATTTCGCAGTAAATACACTTTTCCGTGTTTTTAAAATAACTCTCCGAATTTGAAAGCGCCCTTTTCAAGTCGACGTCGATCAAGGGAGTAGTGATGATTTGAGAATGAGGATGGCCCACCGATGCCCCGGCCTCATATCCGTGATTGTGAAAAATGGAAACGTGGTTGACGAACTTCTCGCCCATCAGGTCAAGGTATCTTTGCTGGTAAACGTCGAACAGCTCCTTTACCTCTTCCAGCTTGAACCGCCCCAAAGATTTCACGTGGTCGCGCGTCACCACCACCTCGTGGAAACCGGCTGCATTCATTTTCTGGTAAAACTTGCCTTCCTGCTTTTCTTCCAGCTTGTGATAAGGAATGAAAGCCGGGTATTTGTTGGGCAGAACGACCGTGGTCCATTCCCTAGGAAGCCTGCCTAAAAGCGGCATCTTTTTCCCTTTATTGAAAACCAGAACCGGTTTTTCCTGGTTCTTCAAATTGCAGAAAGGACATTGCTCTTTCGGCACCTCCTCGATTTTCCTCTTTTCCTTTTTAAAAGTTTCCGGCCTTCTGGCTCTGCCCGTAGCGATAACCACCCAGTCCTTGCTTATTAAATCGAACCTCAGTTCTGAAGGAAACTTTAAGTTAGATTTTTTTCTCTTTTCCATAAACTCCTCTGAATGAATTTAGCCTGATTACGAACAAATCCAAGGCTATTTTGAATATGCTTTTTAATTTAACCTTGCTCTCCAAATCGTTTTTCCAATAGACCGGAATTTCCTTTATTTTATAACCCATCCGTTTCCCGATTATCAGAATTTCCGGATCAAAGGCGAAACGCGAAATCCTGCATCTGGGGAAAATGTTCTCAGCAGCCTCTTTGGTAAAACATTTAAAGCCACACTGTGTGTCCTCTATCTTCCAGAGATCAACCACCAGTTTACGGAACAATTTAAACCCTTCCCCCAGAAGCATATGGCGCATCCAGGGCTGGGGCGGATCCAGAATGGCTCCTTTGACGTCTCTCGAACCGATGACAATATCCGCTCCTTTCTCAAATTCGGGCCACATTCTTTCAACCTGGTCCACGGAGGTGGAATTATCGGCATCGCTAAACAACCTGAAATCGCCTTTGGCCTCCATCATCCCGAACCTTACGGCATATCCTTTGCCCTGATTCCTGTTATAACCGGTCACCCTAAGATTTTTGATGCCGGGAATCAGATTATTCACAATCTCAACGGTTTTGTCCTTAGACCCGTCATTCACCACCAAAATCTCGTAATCATAATCCTTTGTCCTCAGATATCCGTCAATCTCGGTCAGGGTTTTGGGCAGTCTTTTTTCCTCGTTGTAAGCGGGTATGACTAAAGATAAATGCATTAATCTATTTTATCACAGTTAAAACTTTTGCTCCATTTTTCGTTACGGCAATAGTGTCTTCGAAATGGCAGGATAAAGATCCGTCTTTTGTTTTAAAGCCGCCGTCTCCACTCCTCGCTATGGCCCAGTCTCCCACGGCCACCATGGGTTCCAGACATAAAACCATGCCTTCTTTCACTTCCGGTCCCGTGCCCTTCCTGCCGTAATTTAAAATCTGGGGATCCTCGTGGATTTCCTTTCCTATCCCATGGCCGCAGAGTTCGCGGATTACCCCGAAACCCTTTGATTCAACGTATTTCTGGATTGCATTTCCGATGTCGCCGAAAGTGTTGCCCGGCTTTGTCTCTCCGATTCCTATTTTTAAAGCCTCTTTCGTAACTTTTATCAATTCCGGGACCCCTTTTCCCACTCTGCCCACTGGCAAAGTTCTGGCCATGTCGGTATGAAAACCCTTATATTTCATTCCAATATCCAAAGAAATAATATCCCCTTCTTTCAGAACCCTGTCGGAAGGAACAGCATGAACTATTTCTTCATTAATTGAAGTGCAAAGGCAACCAGGAAATCCCTGGTATCCCTTAAAAGAACATTTTCCTCCGGATTTAAAAATGAGCTCCTCTGCGAGCTCGTCTAGTTCCTTGGTGGTTATCCCCGGCCTTACTTTCTTTTCCAGTTTTTTCATTATGCTGGCCAGAATCTTCCCGCCTTTCGCTATTATTCTGATCTCCTCCGGAGTCTTGATTGTAATCATTGAGTACGCTACTTTAGAGCCTTGAGCACGTCCTTAAAGACGTTTTCTATTGATTGTTCTCCGTTTATCTTGAGCAGCCTGCCCGTTCTGCGGTAGTAATTGATTATCGGCTGAACGTCAGTCTTGAACCATTTCAATCTGTTTTTTACGGCGGCTAAGGTATCGTCGCTCCGCTTTACCAGTTTTCCTCCGCATTTCGGACATTTTTTAATCTTTCTGAATTCGCCGACAAAAGGAATAATCTCCTTGCACTTTGTGCATTGCCTTCTTTTGGTCAGTCGCCATATCGCCTCCCTGTCGGATATGTGTATCAAAACCAGCCTCAGATTCTCTTTCCATTCGTACCACTCCAGAAGCTCGTCCATTAAATAGGCCTCGAAAATCTTCCTGGGGCTGCCGTCTATGATAAAACCTTTCAAATTCTTTTTGCCTTTGAGATTGTCCACTTTATCAACCCATAATTTGAAAATCACGGGCGTGGGAATCAATCCTCCCTTCTGCATGACTTCGGCAATTTTCTTTCCGGTAAAGTCTGCCTTATTTTTCCTCGCCCTTAGCAAATCTCCGCTGCCGATGTATTCCAGCCCCATCTTCTCCACCAATAAATCAGCCTGAGTCCCCTTCCCCGCTCCGGATTTGCCGAAAAGCAGAATGATTAAGCGATTGTTTTTTTTAGCCATTTTAAAAAGTTTCGTATTCTCTCATTTCCAACTGGGCCTTGATCTGCCTCATGGTTTCCAGAACGACGGAAACTACGATCAGCAAAGCAGTGCCTCCGATCAAAAATGTAAAAACCTGAACTCCGGTTATTCCTCCGATGACCGAGGGCATGATGGCAATGGCGCCCAGAAACAATGCGCCGATCAACAATACCCGGTTCAAAATGTAATACATAAAGCTGGCTGTCGATTCCCCGGGCCTGATTCCCGGAACGAAACCGCCCATTTTCTGAAGATTACTTGAAATAGCCTTGGGATCGAAGGTAACGGCGGTATAAAAGTAAGTGAATATCACTACCAGAAGAAAATACAGAATGCCGTAAATCCAGGGATTCTGAAAAGCGTTGCCTATGCTCTGGGCTATGTTTCCTACAGTTCCTCCCATGCCGCCCATGAAATTGGCGATCATCCCGGGAAAAAGCATGATTGACAAGGCAAAGATAATCGGTATTACGCCGGCAGGGTTGATGTTTAAAGGCAAAAAGGTGGAAACTCCGCCGTAAACCTTGGTGCCCCTGACTCTCTTGGCATAGGACACCGGGATATTCCTTCTTCCTTCGTTTATCAAAACCACTCCGGCAATGATCAAAAGAGCCATGCCGAAAAAAAGCAAGTACGAGGGGATTTGCGAGGGATCCCAGGTTATCAGCATTTGTCTTATGTTGTTGGGAAAATCGGCAATGATGCCCGCGAAAATCAACAACGACACCCCGTTGCCGATTCCCTTCTCCGTGATCAGTTCTCCCAGCCACATCAAAAGCATGGTGCCGGCGGTAATCGTCAGCAGGGAAATCAAGATTAAATTGGGCGAGAGCGACTCGATTATCTGCTGCCGCTGCAGAAGGCTCAGCATGGCGTATCCCTGAAGAAAAGCCAGGGGAACCGCGGCTATCCTTCCGTACTGGTTGAACTTCTGCCTGCCCTGTTCTCCTTCTTCCTTGTACATTCTCTCCAACTGGGGAAAAATCATCGTCAGCAGCTGCATGATGATGACGGCGGTAATGTAAGGACCCAATCCAAGCATAACGATGGAAAGGTTGTCCAAAGCGCCCCCAGTAAACATGTTCAAAAGGCCGAAAAGCTGATTATTCTCGAAAAATTCCCGCATTCTTTCCGCGCTGAAGCCGGGAATGGGAATGTTGGCCATCAGCCGAAAAACCCCGAAAACGCCCAAAACAAAAAGAATCTTGTATCTCAAATCCTTTATTTTAAAAATCTGGATGACTTTGTTTAACCAATTCATGTGCTGAGTTTTTATTTTATCGTACCCTTGGCTTTTTCAATTTTCTTTTTTGCCGACTCCGAAACGCGGCAATTTTCAAAAATTAAGGGTTTTGTAATTTCGCCCTTGCCTAAAATCTTAATATTGGGTATGACCCCTTTTATTTTACTAATTATTCTCTTCTCCAACAACGTTTTTGGGCTAACCTGCTCCTCCGCCGCGAACTTCTTCTCCAACGTTTCCAGGTTGACCGTAATCGCCTTTAACCTCAAACCGAACTTCTGGGGCTTAAATCTGTATCCTCTCAATTTGGGATATCTTTTGATGACGTCCCGGATCACCGGCCTCATCCTCCTGCCCGATCTGGATTTCTGGCCCCTCATCCCTTTGCCCGAAGAAGAGCCTTTTTTCCCGCCTCTTCCCACTCTTTTTTTCTTTTTCAGCTTGTGAATTGGTCTTATCTCGTGCAGTTGCATATTTATTTTTCGGTTTTTATTTTCAATTTTTTAAAAGCCTTAATGGTCGCCAAAGCGTTGTTCAATTTATTGCCGGTTCTGCCCAAAATCTTGGAAGAAATGTTTTTGATTCCCGCCAGATTGGCAATAACCCTGACCGTACCTCCGGCCACCAGGCCTCTTCCTTTTCTCTGGGGTTTTATGAGAACCTCTGCCGCTCCGAACTTGGCTGAAATCTCGTGGGGAACGGTGTCTTCCACCATGGGAACGACAATCAGGTTTTTCTTGGCCAGCCTCGTGGCTTTTTCCACTGCCTGAGCCACGTCCAAACCCTTGGCCACGCCTACGCCCACTTTCCCTTTTTTATCTCCGACAACCATCACCGCTCTGAAACGAAACCTGCGACCGCCGGCAGCCACCCTGGTTACCCGCGCCAAATCGAGGAGTTTTGATTCAAACTCGTCTTTTGGCCTTTCGAATGGTTTTCTTCTTGAAAATCCTCTTTGCATAATGATTTAAAATTTTAATCCTTCTTCTCTTGCCCCTTCGGCCAGGGCTTTTATCCTGCCGTGGTATTTGTATCCCCCCCTGTCAAAAATCACTTTATCTATTTTCTTTTCAACCGCTTTGCGGGCGATCAATCTTCCCACTTCTTTTGCTCTTTCTATTTTTCCTTTTTGACCTTTGACCTTGGAACTGGGAGACGAATCGTTCACCGAAAAAAGAACCTTTCCTTTTTCATCGTCTATCAGCTGGGCATAGATATGGTTAGCCGACCTGAAAACGCAGAGCCGGGGACGTGCGGCCACGCCTGCAATCTTTGCCCTAATCCTTTTGTGACGCTTTTTTCTGTTTTCCTGTTTCTTTAGCATAAAATTAAGGTTTTTATTTTCCGCCGCCGGTAGTGCCTACAACCTTTTTGCCGACTTTCCTTCTTACCTGTTCTCCCAGATAACGTATTCCCTTTCCTTTATAGGGTTCCGGTTTTTTCACCTTCCTGATGTTGGCGGCGACTTGCCCCACCAATTCTTTATCGATTCCGGAAATGGTAACGATATTCTTTTCCACTGTAATCTTGATACCTTCGGGAATTTTCATATTCACCGGATGAGAAAAACCAACGTGCAAAACCAATCCTTCTTCCGTCACTTCCGCCCGGAAACCTATTCCCTGAATTTCAAGTTTTTTCTCAAAACCCTTGGTCACCCCCTCGACCATGTTGGAAATGAGCGCCTGGGTCAATCCCCAGAAAGCGCTGGTTTCTTTAGTCTCCTTGGCCGGAGAAACTTTGATCTGCCCGCCTTCAATCTCAACCTTAACCTCGGGCCGCACTTGTCTGGACAACTCGCCTTTTGGTCCTTTCACTGAAACATTCCCTTTTTCAACTTTCACTTCAACGCCTTCCGTTATTAAAATTGGTTTTTTTCCTACTCTGGACATATGTGTTTACCAAATTTCAAAAAGTATTTCTCCTCCTATTTTCTGTTTCTTGACCTCTTTGTCCGTCATGAGACCTTTGGAAGTGGAGACTATGGCCGTGCCGTATCCGCCCTTTACCTTTCTTATTTTTCGGTAGTCGAAATAAATCCTTTGGCCCGGCTTTGAAATTCTCTTTAGCCCGATGATTACCGGCATCTTATCCTGATATTTCAAGGTCACTTCGAAAGTTTTTTTGCTCTTTTTTCCTTTTTTCTCGACTCCTTCGATAAAACCCTTTTTAAGCAATATCTGGGAAATTTCGTATCTCAAATTGGAAAAAGGAATCTCCACCGTGGGCTTTCCCGCGGCTTGGCCGTTTCTTATTCTGTTTAACATGTCGGAAATTACATCCATATTTTTACCACGATGATTTCTTAACTCCCGGTATCAAACCTAGGTTAGCCATTTCCCTGAAGCAGATTCTGCACAAGCCGAATTTTCTCATGTATGCTCTCTTCCTGCCGCAACGGAAACAGCGCCGAACGACTCGACTTTTGTATTTTGGTTTTCTCTGCGATTTTGCGATTTGCGCTTTTGTAGCCATTAAAATGAATCGAATTTATTGATTCTTCATCGGAAAACCCATCAGTCTGAACAGTTCCAGTCCTTCTTCTTTGCTTTTAGCGCTGGTGGCCACAGTTACTTCCAGACCGAAAATATTCTTGGCTCTCTCGGGAAGTATTTCCGGGAAAGCAATATGCTCTTTTATGGCCAAAGTCAGATTGCCCTTCTTATCGACCGATTTGAGATCAATACCCTTGAAATCCCTGGTTCTGGGCAGAACCAAATGTATCAGCCTCTCCAGAAAATCTATCATCTTTTTCCCCCTCAGAGTTACCTTGGCCCCCAGAGGCATTTTTTCCCTGACTTTAAAACTGGCTATGGACTTTTTGGCCAAGGTTTTAATGCCTTTCTGCCCGCAAATTACGGTCAGGTCTTCCAGGATGGAATCGGAAATCTTTTTCTGCTCCTCGGTACTTTTCCCGGCAACCTGCCTGCCGAATCCCGTGTTAACCACCACTTTCTCGATTCTAGGAACCGCCATTCTGGACTTATAGCCGAATTTCTTGATCATTCCTGGAACAGCTTCGGTATTAAATTTTTCTATAAAACGAATAAACATTTGAGTATTAAATTTCCTGTTTGCACTTTTTGCAAATTCTTGTTTTTCTTTTTTCTTCAACCTTATAGCCAACTCGTGTCGGCTTTTTACAGCCGGGGCAGATTATTTTAACGTTGGAAACGTTGACGGGACCCGGCATCGTCACAATCTGGCCCTTTTCCCCGCTTTTTTTCGGCCGCTGGTGTTTCTTCCTCAAATTAATCCCCTCAACCATAATCCTGCCTTCTTTGGGAAAAGCGTCCAGCACCTTGCCCTGTTTACCCTTGTCCTTTCCGGAAATTATTAAAACCGTATCGTTTTTCTTGATTTTCATTATATTATTTCTGCCGCCAAAGTGGCTATTTTCTCAAAACCTTTTTCCTTTATTTCTCTGGGAACCGGGCCCATGATTCTTCCTCCTTTTGGCTCCTTGGTTTTAGCCTCCAGGATAACGGCCGCGTTGTCGTCAAAAGAAATATAGCTACCATCCTTTCTGCGGAAATTCTTTTTCTGCCTGATTACCACCGCCCTGACAACTTCATGTTTTTTGACTATTCTTCTTGGCTCCGCATCTTTCACCGTCGCCACGATAACGTCCCCTATCTGTGCGTATCTGCGCCTGGTTCCGCCTAAAACCTTAAAACACTGGATGAGCTTGGCACCGCTGTTATCTGCGACGTTTAACATTGTTCTTAATTGAATCATGTTTTTAAACTTTTTTGATCACCTTCCACCTTTTTTCCCTGCTGATCGGCCTGCATTCCTCGATCACCACCCTGTCTCCAATCTTATATTCCCCATCTTCGACATGGGCTTTGTATTTTTTGTGAAATTTATACCTTCTTTTGTATTTCGGGTGCTCTTTTATCCTTTCCACCTGAACTACGATGGTCTTTTGCATTTTGTCCGATATAATTTTTCCTTGTAACTGACGTTTGGACATATTATTGCTCTTTGACTAATAAAGTTAAAACTTGGGCTATTTCTTTTTTTATGTGGCGTATTTCCCTGACGTTCTTCACCTTTCCGGCCGACAAATCAAACCTCAGCTGCCTCAGTTTTTCTCTGTCGTCCTGTAAAATCTTTTTCAATTCGTCTTTCGATTTTCGGCGCAATTCAGCTAACTTCATCTTATAATAAATTTCGTTTTAATGGGTAATTTGTCCGCCGCTTTATTAAATGCGTCTCTGGCGACGTCTTCCTTCAATCCGTCCAGTTCAAAGATAATTCTGCCGGGCTTTACGGGAAAAGCGTAATGATCAACGGAGCCCTTTCCTCCACCCATGGGAACCTCGACTCCTTTTTGGGTAATGGGCTTGTCGGGAAAAATCCTCACCCAGACCTTTCCTCCCTTTTTTAAATATCTGAGGATGGCCCTTCTGGACGCTTCGATCTGTCTTGCGGTAATGCGGCAAGATTCCAAAGCCATGAGTCCGTAGGAACCGAAAGATATTTCCGTTCCCCGGTCAGATATTCCCTTTGACACCCCCTTTCTCCACTTTCTGTGTTTCACTTTTTTGGGCATTAAAATCGACATCGTGGTATAGGTTAATCGAATTTCTCCCCTTTGTAAATCCAGACCTTGATTCCGATCGTTCCGTAAGTACAGAACGCTCTTTCTTGCGCAAAATCTATGTCCGCTCTCAGGGTCTGGCGGGGCAAATTGCCCTTCTGCAGCCATTCTCTCCTCGCAATTTCGGTTCCGCCAAGCCTGCCCGTCATCTCGATCCTGGCCCCCTTATTAGATTTGGAAGCCATGATTTTTTCCATGGTCTGTTTTATAACCCGACGATGGGGCATTCTTCTTTCGATCTGCCCGGCTATCCACTGGCCCGCCAGGGCGGCGGAAGTCCAAGGGTCTTTTATCTCCTTGATTTCAAGCTTCAAATCCCTTTTCGGGGAGACTTTGAAAACTTTCTTTTCCAGTTCTCTTTTCAAGTTCTCGATTCCCTCTCCTCCTCTGCCGATAATAAGACCGGGTCTCGCGCTGGAAATAATTAAATTTATTTTTCCGGAGAATCTTTCAATTTCAATTTTTGCCAGCGCCATCTTTCCTATTTTTTTCATGACCACTTCCCTGATTTTAAAATCTTCCTCAAGATTTTGGGCTAATTTTTTATCGTTAAACCAGCGGGAATCCCAATCGTTCAAATCTCTCAGCCTGTATGATTTTGGATGGACTTTGTGAGCCATATTGTTTAAAACGCTTTACGTCTGAATATTTTTGTAATTCCTTTCCCAATTCTCGGTTTTTTGACTCCAACCTCGGATTTGTATTTGGGCTTTTCTTTCTTTTCCGTTTTTTCTTTTACCTCCGCCTTTTCCAGGGTTTCTGTTTCCGGAACTGCCGCCTCTTTCACCTTCTTTCTTTTTCTCTTTTCCTTCACTATCTCGTCCAAGACCAGGGAAATATGAGAAGTCTTTTTCTGGATTTCATAGGCCTGGCCTCTCGCTCTTGCCCGCCATCTTTTCAATTTCGGGCCGTCATCCACTTTGATCTCGGCCACAAAAAGATTTACCGGATCAAGCTGAAAATTATTCTTGGCGTTGGCTACTGCCTGGTTTAAAAGTTTCAGAACGGGCAAGCTTCCTCTTTTTATTGTGAAATTCAAAATCGTTTTGGCTTCTTCAACCTTCTTGCCCCTGATTAAATCTACGACCAATCTTACCTTCCTGGCAGAAATTCTCAAATGTTTTAGTTTTGCAGTGATTTTCATATTTTATTTTTTCGGTTCCTTTACCGCTTCCACCTTCTCTGATTCCTTTTCAACGGCTTTTGCCTCTATTTCTCTCTGCATCCTACCTCCGTGTCTGGAAAATTTTGTGGTCGGGGAAAACTCGCCCAGTTTATGACCGACCATGTTTTCCGTCACCCTGACGCTCACGAACTCCCGTCCGTTGTGAACACCAAAGGTAAAACCCAGCATTTCGGGAGAAATAACGCAGGATCTTTTCCATGTTTTTATAACCTCTCCGCCTCCCGGTTTAAGGTTCTTAATCTTTTTTAATAATTTTTCGTCCACATAGGGACCTTTTTTCAGACTTCTTGCCATATTTTTTTAGATTTATCTTCGCCCCTTCTTTTTCTTTCTCCTTTGAATTATGAATTTATCCGTCCATTTTTTCTTTCTGGTTTTAACTCCCAAAGCCGGCTTTCCCCAAGGGGTCTTCGGATACTTCAACCCGATGCCCGTCCTTCCCTCGCCTCCTCCGTGAGGATGGTCAACGGGATTCATTGCCGTTCCTCTGACTGCCGGCCTTCTGCCCAGCAATCGCGCCCTGCCTGCTTTTCCGAGATTGATGAACTTATGTTCGGGAAAAGAGACCTGGCCGATTGAAGCAAAACATTCTCCGGAAACTTTCTTTATCTCGGAAGAGGAAAAAACCAAATGCACGAATCCCCCTTCCTGGGCCAGAATCTTGGCCGAGGTTCCCGCTCCCCTCATTAACCTTCCTCCCTTGCCCGGCTCAATCTCTACATTGTAAACCTGGCTTCCGACCGGAACATTCTTCAATTTTGTCCTGTTTCCGACCTTGATGGGAGTTTCGTCCGCGCACAGAACGGCGTCCCCGACTTTCAAACCTTGAGGCAAAAGACGGTATCTTTTTTCCCCGCCCTGGTACTCGAACAGGCCGATGAAAGACGTCCTGTTGGGATCGTATTCAACGGCTATCAACTTGGCCGGAATACCCAATTTCTCCTGACCGAAATCCACAATCCTGTAAAGCCTTCTCGCTCCTCCGCCTTGATGCCTTACGGTGATTCTGCCCGATCTTGCGCGGCCCGCTCTTTTCTTGAAGAAAACAATCAATTTCTTTTCCGGATTCTTTTTTGTGATTATCTTTTGTTTTTTCATGATTATCTGGGCAGTATTTCAATTTTCTGTCCTTCTTTTACCCTGACAACCGCTTTTTTGTATCCGGGCCTCTTACCTTTTATCTTTCCCAGTCTTCTCTTTTTCCCGGGTACATTTATTATCTTAACACCCAAAACGTCTACGCCGAAGACGTTTTCAACGGCTGCCTTCACTTCTTTCTTATTCGTCCTGTTGAAAACCTTGAAAACGTAATCGTTCTTCCCGGCCAAGGCACTCGCCTTTTCAGTGACATGGGGCGAACGCAAAACCTGCCAGGACCTGCCGATTTTTTTTCCTTCTTTTTTTATTTTAGGAACCGCAGAAACTTCCGGCTTATTTTTCGGTTCCTTCTCCACTTTCGGCTCCTTCACTGTTTTCTTTTCTGCCGCCTTGGGTTTCTTCTTTTTTTTAAAAATATCTTTTAAAGCCATGTTTTAAGGGCGGGGCGATGAAAACTTTATTTTCATCTTCCCTTCATTTTTAATAACCGAAATTGTCTTTTAACACTTTTATTGATTCTTTTGGCAGTATCAAATGTTTGAACGACAATATGTCCAAAACGTTCAAATTCCTGGCCTCAATCGTTTCAACCTTGGGAATGTTTTTCGTAACTTTAATGAAATTTGCGTCACTTTTGGGCAACGCAATTAATGCCGATCCTTTCAAGGGAAGTTTTTTCAAAATTTCAGCCATTTGTTTTGTTTTTGCGGGAATCTGTTTGAAATCGAAATCAAATATCAAAAGCAAATTATTTTTGGCCTTGGCGGATAAAACCATAAACAGGGCCTGCCTCTTCATTTTTTTGTTGATTTTTCTCTTAAAAACTCTTTCTTTAGTCGGTCCGAAAGTAACCCCGCCGCCTTTCCATAAGGGAGAGCGTATGGAACCGTGCCTGGCCCTGCCCGTTCCTTTCTGCCTCCAGGGTTTTCTGCCTCCGCCCCTGACCTCACTCCTGTCTTTAGTATGGGCTATAATCTGCCTGCGGTTTGCCATTTGGGAAAAAACAACCTGGTGGACCAGATCGGGACTCATCTTTATTTCAAAAATCTCCTTTGGCAACAAAGTAGTGCCTGTTTCTTTCCCTTCCTGATTGTGAACAACGTATTTCATAGTGAACTTATTTCCAATAAAATACCTCTTCTTCCGGGAACGGCTCCTTTGACCGCCAAGATATTGTTTTCTTTATCGATTTTCACTACCTTCAGGTTCTTCACGCTGATTCTCTGGCTTCCCATGCGGCCGGGCATTTTCCTTCCCTTGATTACTCTTTCGGGAAAACTAGTGCCGGTTGAGCCCAGAGTACGGTGTTCGTGTTTTACTCCGTGGCTGGCGCCACGGCCGGAAAATCCCCATTTTTTGACTCCGCCCTGGAAACCTTTTCCCTTGGAAGTTCCGGAAATTTTCACCTTGTCTCCTTCCTGAAATACGGAAACGTCGATCTCGTCTCCCACTTTCAAATTATCGCCGTTCTTGAATTCCCTCTTGTATCTATATTCTTTCCCCTTCTCGCTTTTTTTCACTTTTTTAGTTTTTTTGACGAATCCCAACTCTACGGCATCATACTTATCCTTCTCCGCTGTCTTTATCTGCAAAACCTTACAGGGACCGGCCTGTATCAAAGTTAAAGGAACGATGTTTCCCTTATCGTCGAAAATCTGCGACATCTTCACTTTTGTTCCCAATATGAATCTCATATAATTTAAAACCGAGCAATAGCCCGGTTTATCACGACCTACGGCTATTAAAATAAATAGTTTTTAAAAAATTAACGGTAATTTTGTCATGTTTCTTTAGACTACATCTTTAATTCGATGTCTACTCCGGCGGGCAAATTCAGATTAGTCAAAGCGTCAATCACTCTCTGGTTGGGATTGAGAATGTCTATCAGTCTTTTGTGCGTCCTCATTTCAAACTGCTCTCTGGCGTCTTTGTGAACGAAGCTGGACCTGTTGACCGTATATTTGTGGGTCTCGGTAGGCAAAGGAACGGGGCCCGCAACTTCGGCACCATACCTTAAAGCAACTTCTACAATCTGACGCGCAGAATTGTCTATCACTTTATGATCGTAAGCCCTAAGCTTTATTCTGATCTTAGGCCTTACTTCCTCTTCAACTGCAGCAGTTTTTTTCTTAACAGCCATTCTTGTTCTTAATTTTGTTTAAAAACTATTTATCAATCTTTGTAATCACCCCCGCTCCTACGGTTTTTCCGCCTTCCCTGATGGCGAATCTCTGTTTTTCTTCCATGGCAATGGGAGCGATTAATTTAACTTTCACGGTCACTGTATCTCCGGGCATAACCATTTCCGTTCCTTCGGGCAGGGTTACGTCTCCGGTGACATCAGTCGTTCGGAAATAGAACTGAGGTTTGTAGCCGGTAAAGAAGGGCGTGTGTCTTCCGCCTTCTTCCTTGGACAAAACGTAAACCTCTCCATCGAATTCGGTGTGAGGAGTAATGGAAGCGGGCTTGGCCAACACCTGGCCTCTTTCAACGTCTTCCTTTTTAAGACCTCTCAGGAGAACTCCAACGTTGTCTCCGGCTTTTCCATCATCCAGAATCTTGTTGAACATCTCGATGCTGACGACGGTCGTCTTGCTTGTAGGTTTAATCCCCACCAATTCCACGTCGTCGTTCGAGTGAACCTCTCCCCTTTCGATTCTTCCAGTGGCCACCGTGCCTCGACCGGCAATGGAAAAAACGTCTTCAATCGCCATCAAGAAGGGCTTATCCACTTCTCTGGCCGGCTCGGGAATAAAATCATCTACGGCCTTAATCAATTCAACGATGGGTTTGGCCACCTCGTCATCCGGCGACTTGGCTTCAAGCGCTTTCAGAGCGGAACCCCTGATTATGGGAGTCGTGTCTCCGGGGAACTGATATTTCTTCAGTAATTCCCTGACTTCAGACTCAACCAAGTTAATGATCTCCGGGTCGTCAACCGCATCGCACTTGTTCAAAAAGACGACCAATGAGGGCAATCCTACCTGCCTTGCCAGAAGAATGTGTTCTCTGGTTTGAGGCATGGGTCCGTCCGGAGCTGAAACGACCAAAACGGCGCCATCCATCTGGGCGGCACCAGTAATCATGTTCTTGATATAGTCGGCGTGACCCGGGCAATCAATCCAGGCGTAGTGTCTTTTGTCCGATTCAAACTCAACGTGCGTAACATTGATGGTTAGCCCACGTGCTTTTTCTTCCGGAGCGGAATCAATCTGATCCACGCTCTTTTCCGATGCCGCCAAACCTTTTAGTTTCTGGACGTGCAAGACGGCAGCGGTTAATGTGGTTTTACCATGGTCAACGTGACCGATGGAACCGATATTAAGATGGGGTTTCCCCCTGACGAATTTTGCTTTTTCTGCCATGTTATTTATTTATTTTATTTATTATTTTTTTATTTGTTGATTAAGATTTTGCGTGACCTTTTTATGTTTAAATTATCATAATAAGATTATACTTATTTCTGAAAAAGTGTCAATTGTGGATTACCTTCTTTTGCCATCGGATATCTCCTGGGCGATGTTGCCGGGAACCTCTTCGTATTTGTCAAATTCCATAGTAAACGTTCCTCGGCCTTCGGTCAAGGACCTGATAGAAGTGGCATAACCGAACATTTCCGCTAAAGGTACTTTAGCATCAATCACCTTCATTTGCAATCTGTCGCTCGTCTCTTCGATCTTCCCTCTTCTGGCCGCTAGATCTCCGATTATGTCCCCAAAAAATTCTTCCGGAATCACTACTTCCATTTTCATTATGGGCTCCAGGACTATTGCTTTTGCTCTTTTGGCTGCCGCCTGAAAAGCCATACTTCCTGCAATCTTAAATGCAACCTCTGAAGAGTCAACTTCGTGGAAAGAACCATCGTAAAGAGCGCAGGACAAATCAACCATGGGATAGCCGGCAACCACGCCTTTATCCATGGCCTCTTTGATCCCTTTTTCAACGGCGGGAATGAATTCCTGAGGAATTATTCCCCCCTTGATTTCATTCAAGAATTCAAAGCCTTTTCCTCTTTCCTTGGGTTCCACTCTCAAGAACACGTGGCCGTACTGTCCTCTTCCTCCAGACTGCCTGATGTATTTTCCTTCGGCCTCAGCTTCTTCTTTGATTGTTTCCTTGTAAGCCACCTGCGGCCTTCCGACATTGGCTTCCACTTTAAACTCCCTTCTCAACCTGTCGGCGATGATATCCAAATGCAATTCCCCCATTCCGGAAATAATGGTCTCTCCCGTTTCCATGTCTCCTTTCACTCTGAAGGTCGGATCTTCGTCCATCAGCCTTCTTAAAGCGGTTCCCATTTTTTCCTGGTCCGCCTTGGTCTTGGGTTCAATCCTGATTGAAATAACGGGCTCGGGGAAAACAATCTTTTCCAGAACAATGGGATTGGCCTCATCGCACAAAGTATGCCCGGTGGAAGTGTTTTTTAGTCCCACGGTGGCTCCGATGTCCCCGCAGAAAATTTCTTCCACTTCTTCCCGGTCGTTGGCGTGCATTCTTAGAATTCTTCCGATTCTTTCTCTTTCTCCGGTTGTGGTATTCAGAGCGTAAGAACCTTTCTTAAGACTGCCCGAATAAACCCTAAAATAAGTCAAAGTTCCGACATAAGGATCAGTCGCGATTTTAAAAGCCAAGGCTGAAAATGGTTCTGAATCCGAGGGATGCCTTTCTATTTCTTCCCCTGTTTTGGGATCGATTCCCTTTACCGCGGGCAATTCCACGGGGTTGGGAAGATAATCCACGACCGCATCAAGCATGGGCTGGACTCCCTTGTTTTTCAGGGCAGAACCGCAGAAAACCGGGATTAATTTGCAATTGATGGTGGCTGTTCTCAGTACTTTTCTCAAATCTTCGACCGCAATCTCCTCTCCCCCCAGATATTTCTCCGTTAACTCTTCGTCTTCCGCCACGATTTTTTCCACCAGCTTCTCTCTCCACTCCTTGGCTGATTGCAGCAAGTCCTGGGGAATTTCTTCCGATTTTAAAATCTGGCCGAAGTCGCCTTCGAACTTCACCGTTTTCATTTCCAATAAATCAATGACTCCTTCAAGTTTTTCCTCCAGGCCTATGGGCAGCTGAAGAGCTACTGCTTGGAGAGACAACTTTTTCCAAATGGATTCTATGCTTTTTTCAAAACTGGCCCCCATCCTGTCCAATTTATTTATGAAACAAATTCTGGGAACCTTGAACTTGTCCGCCTGGTGCCAGACGGTTTCCGACTGGGGCTCCACTCCGGCTACTCCGTCAAACACCACGACCGCGCCGTCCAGAACCCTCAAAGACCTCTGGACCTCGACGGTAAAGTCAATGTGTCCCGGAGTATCGATAATGTTGATTTTGTACTCGTTCTCTTTCCCTCTCGGCTTCTGATGAGGAACCCAAAAACAAGTGGTGGCGGCCGAAGTGATGGTGATTCCCCTTTCCCTTTCCTGGACCATCCAGTCCATAATCGCCTGGCCGTTGTGGACCTCTCCGATCTTGTGGGAGATTCCGGTGTAAAACAAAATACGCTCGGATACTGTAGTTTTACCGGCGTCTATGTGCGCAATAATTCCTATATCTCTTACTCTTTCTATTGGATAAGCCCTAGGCATAAATCTTTACCAGGCAAAATGCGCGAATGCCCTGTTGGCCTCCGCCATTCTGTGCGTGTCTTCCCTTTTTTTCACGGCCGAACCTTCGTTTTTGGCAGCCATCATCAGCTCCTCGGCTAGCTTCTCCCTCATCGGCTTTCCTTTCTTGGATTTAGCTGCGGCGATTATCCACCTCATGGCCAAAGTTACCCCTCTTTCCTCTTTCACTTCTCTCGGAACCTGATAGGTGGCGCCTCCGACTCTTTTCGATTTCACTTCCAAAAGAGGGGTGGCGTTTTTGATCGCCTGCTCAAAAATTTCCAAAGGTTCTTTTTTTGTCTTCTCCTTGATAATTTCCAGAGTTTTGTAAACAATCTTTACGGCAATAGTTTTTTTGCCCCCCTTCATTATATGATTGATAAGCTTGGCAACGATAACGCTGTTGTAAATTGAATCGGGATAAATTTCTCTTTTTGCTGTTTTTTTTCTACTCATATTGAAAATTGAAATGAATTAAAAATTCATTGAATGGGTTTATTTTTCTCTCTTTGTCCCGTATTTCGATCTTTGCTGTTTTCTTCCTTCCACGCCTCCCGTGTCCAGAATGCCTCTGACGATGTGGTATCTTACTCCCGGCAAATCCTTCACCCTGCCTCCTCTTATCAGGACTATGGCGTGCTCCTGAAGATTGTGTCCCTCTCCCGGAATGTAAGCGGTTACTTCCATGCCGTTGGTCAATCGAACACGGGCCACTTTTCTCAGTGCCGAGTTTGGTTTTTTTGGAGTGGTGGTGAAAACTTTCAGACAGACTCCCCTCTTGAAAGGCGAAAAAGAATCTTTCGGTCTGTTTTTCAAAACGTTAAAACCAAAAGTCAGGGCAGGCGTCTTGTCCTTCTTTTTTCCCTTCTTCCTTCCTTTTTTAATTAATTGACGAATAGTCGGACACATAACTAAATCTTAAATTAACATATATTGAAAATTACGTCAACGGACCAAGTTTTTATTTAAATAAAAACACAGGTCGAAGATGAGAACAAAATTCTCATCATCTGATAAAATCGTCTTCACCTCAAAAAGCGAATACGTGGCCCGAAACCAGGTAAAAAAGAAGATAGGCGGCCGTAAAAACGAATCTTAGTCCGCCGAAGAAAATAAAGAAAATAAGAATAAAAAGGCCGTATTGGCTTAAAAACATCTTAAGCTTCAGGAAACGGTCGCCCAAAAAAGTAAAAAGAATGTGAGAACCGTCAAAAGGCGGAATGGGAATCAGGTTAAATACGCCCCAGGCAAAGTTATAAATGACGATTATGCCGAAAAGGATGGAAGCCGGCTCAGGTAAGGGAACAAATCTGATTATCAAACCGAAAATCAAAGCCAGCAAAAAGTTGGTCAGAGGACCGGCGATCGAAACTTTCAAAGTTCCCCACTTACGGTCGCGGAAATTAAAAGGATTGACCGGAACGGGCTTGGCCCAGCCGATGATGGGACCATGGCCCTGGGTGGCGAAAAGCAAAAGCAAAGGCAGCAGAATCGTTCCGACCGGATCAATATGTTTTAAAGGATTGAGGCTCAGGCGCCCCGCATCCTTCGCAGTAGGGTCTCCTAAATGCAAAGCCACGCTTCCGTGGGCTATTTCGTGGATGACGATTGAAAAAAATAAAACGACGAGGGTAAATATTGTAATTAACATGTTTTTATGATAGCATAGTTCCATATGGCTAAACAATGTGAAATATGCGGCAAAGGATCCAGAATGGTTTGGAAGTTGAGAAAACTTCGAGGAAAATACAATCCCACTGTAAAGACAAGAAAATATCCCAATCTCCAATGGATGAGATTGCCTTCGGGAAAAAGAGTTCTGGCTTGCGCCAAATGTATTAAAGCCTCAAGCAAAAGAAAATAGAATACGGGGTGTAGTCTAACGGTAGGATACTACCTTGGGGTGGTAGCAACCCGGGTTCAACTCCCGGCACCCCGACAAATAACAAAAAATCTCACGAATGTGAGGTTTTTTGGTGGCTCCGTATATTCTTTCTAGAGATTTTATCGGAAAAAATTCCAGGTGGGAATCCCAGTCTCGACCCAAGGGTCAAGAATCATGTCAGACTCCCCTAAAGAACTTTTGTACCAGATTTAACTAGAAAGTACGGAGCCAATTTCATTATAAATCCGACCGAGAAAGGATGTCAACAACATCTAACGAAGGAAGATAAAGATGAGGGTTAAACCCTCATCGCTTATAATCCAAGCACTTTTACTATCTGTTTTATGAGAGAAACAACCACCGGCGGAGGCAATAGACTGTATGAGGGTTTCCCTTCGTCATCCGTCGCAATCCAGGGTTTTTCTTTGATAACTGCCTTTTTATCCTTCTCCGACCACTGGTAATAATATTCCGGCGTAATCTCATAATCATCAACATATTCCTTTGCCAGCTTCTTGGGGACCGAATTCCTTAAAAGAACCTTGGGAATGCCCTGGAGAGAAAATGCTTCCGCTATCAGCTTTCCGTCTTTCTTCAGCCTGTCTTTGATGGGTTTGATGCCCAGGGAATCCCCTTCCTTGGGCATGAGTTTTACTTCCCTGCACTGAGGATTGTCGCACAGTAAATAAAACTCTTTCTTTTTCTGATCGTGCCCCACCTTGGAAGTCGGCAGTAATCTCAGATTTCTCGAGGTTTGGCAAAGCGGACAAACCACTCTGGATTTTATTCTCTCGTCTATCACCGACTCGGGCACGTCTATCAGGACAAAAATGTCGGGATCTTCCCTGTAGCCGATCAAATCCCTGAAAAACAAAGAATAGGAAATCTGATCCAAATCCCGCGGGAAGCCGTCGATAAAAATGGTTTTCTTTTTCCTTTTGGCGATTTCTCTTTTTACCAAAACCAAGATCAACTCGGTCGGCAAGAGAACTTTGGTACTCCGTTTTTCCAGAAGAGAGATTAATTTTTCAACGGAATACCAACCGCGGTAATTGCTCTTTAAAAACTCAATCAATTCTTTTCGCTTTATCCTGTCTTTCAATTCCTTGTCTATCTCTCTGATCATGTCGCCTATGGAAAAGTGCTCTATCCTTTTGGGGTCGACTATCTCGGCAAACATTTTGGAGTAAGTCCCCTTTCCCGAATTCTTCTTGCCCAGCAGATAAGCCACGAAACTGTTTCCTTTTTTGAAATAATTCTTCAGCTTCTCTATCTCCCTTCCCGCCTTCAAATAAAAATATTCCCTTCTTTCTTTGGGGTTGTTTAAATCGAACTTTTTCTTTATTTTTTTTATTTTAGTTTTAAAGACTGGGAATTGCATACTATTTTTATATCGCCCGATTCGTCCGTTCTCAAAACATTTATACCACACTTTGACAAAGTTTCCAAAGTTTCGGGGTGCGGATGGCCAAAACTGTTATCCTTGCCCGAGGAAATTACGGCAATTTCCGGAGAAACTTTTTCGATAAACTCCGGGATAGAAGAAGTTTTGCTTCCGTGGTGAGCGACCTTTAAAACGTCCGAATCAACCTCTGCCCCGCTTTCAAGCAATTTTCTCTCCGCCGATTTTTCTATGTCGCCGGTAAATAAAAATGATTTTTCGCCGAAAACCAATCTGGCAACTATCGAAGTGTTGTTTGCATTTTTAGTTTCCTGCCCCTCTAAATCTTCGAAGGGATATAGAACATCTATATATGAATTGTTGAAGCCGACTCTCAGCAGACTTCGGGCAATTATTATATTGGCATTCTCCTCTTTTATCAATTTCTCCCATTCCCGGAATTCGGCAGTATCCCTGACCGCTCCGGTCCATAAAATGTTTTCAACTTCGTATCTTTTTAAGACCTCGAGAAGTCCTGCCATGTGATCGTGTTCGGGATGAGTCAGGATAATCAAATCGATCGTCCTGTCCCAGAAAGGCATCTCCTTGCCCAGTTTTTCCAGGATAAGGGAATCGGATCCGCCGTCGATAAGAACCTGGCGAGAGCCTCCGGTTTCTATAAATGCGGCGTCTCCCTGCCCCACGTCGAAAAAGGTGACTTCCAGAAAATCAGATTTATTGAAATCACAAAGAACGCTCCAGACGAAAATATTAAACCCGAACAAAATTGCCAAAATAAAAAGGGCGGGTTTCCTCTCTTGCATTATTCCATTCTACACACAAAAAAACCGCCGTTCCAGCGGTTTTCTTGTTGTGTTTTTCAGATTAGGCCTTTCCCAGAATTCTGAACATCTTGGTTCCGCACTTGGGACAAGTTCCGGTCATTGCCCTTCTCTTAACTCCACCTTTTCCCTTCATTGCTACTTCCTTGGAGTTTTGTATTTCTCTTTTTGCTTTGCATTTTACGCAGTAACCTTCCATAGTATTTAAAAACTTTTGAAATTAAATTTTCATCACCGACCTTTGGTTTTGCACAGCTTAATTCAGCTTAAATTAAGCATAAATTTAAGTCAAGGGCGAGTTCGCCCGAGGCGAACGAGTGGAAAAGAGATGAATCTCTTTGACTACCGAAAATTTTACCCCCTCACCTGGCAAATCTCAAAAAATGGAGAAATTTCTTTTTGAATCTCCAGTAAAAAATCTTTAGGGTAGGGTTTGACATTCTCAAACTTGGGGTCAATGGTCTTTTCGCCCCTGAAATTCTGCAAATAATATTTTTTCGCCGGGCCCAGCCACTTGGCAAGGGATAAAATATCTTCCTTGGTGTGCACGATAGGAACCACTGTTGTCCTGAACTCGTAATCTGTCTTCCCTTGTTTCAATGTTTCAATGCTTTCTTCAATCTTTTTGATATCAACCTTGACTCCCGCAGCCAAATCGTATTTTTCCTTGCAGGATTTTACGTCCATGGCCACGTAATCAATCAATCCTTGCCCCATTAACCGTTTCAACATCTCGGGGTTTGAGCCGTTGGTGTCGAGCTTCACCAGATATCCCAAATCTTTTATTTTCTTTATAAAGCCGGGCAAATCCTTCTGGAGCGTGGGCTCTCCCCCGCAAATCACAATTCCATCAAGCAATCCCTGCCTTTCTTTCAAAAAATCAAAAAAAACTTTCTCTGGAATTCTGGGCTGCTTCAATATCTTCTCCGGCAGAACCAATTCCGAACTATAGCAGAAAGGGCAGCGAAAATTGCATCCCATGAGAAAAACAGTGGCCGCGATGCGGCCAGGGTAATCGATAAGAGTTGATTTTTCCAAACCTCCGATTTCTATCATTTTGCACCAGCCACTAATTTTGGCATTTTAAATTCTTTTCTGTCTTTGAATTCTTCCTGCTTGCCTTCGTTCCACTGCTGGACCGGCCTCAGGTATCCGACGATTCTGGAGTAGACTTCGCACGGCTGTTTTATCGTGCATTGGGGACAATAAAAATGTTCTCCGGCGACGTAACCGTGAACCGGACAAATTGAAAAAGTGGGCGTAAAGGTAACGTAGGGCAAATGAAAGTTCTCGAAAACCTTTTTGATCAAATTTTTAAGCGTATCTGTGTTGGAAATCCTTTCGCCGGCAAATAAATGCAGGACCGTTCCGCCGTTATACTTGCACTGAATCTCATCCTGAAGTTTCAAGGCTTCAAAGATATCATTGGTATAGTTTACCGGCAGCTGGGTGCTGTTCGTGTAGTAAGGAATTTTCTTTGTGCCGGCAGCCACAATGTCAGGATACAGTTCTCTGTCTTTCAGAGCCAATCGGTAAGCGGTGGACTCGGCCGGCGTGGCCTCCAGGTTGTAAATATTTCCGGTTTCCTCCTGGTATTTCACCAGCTTCTTTCTCATAAAATCCAAAACTTCCAAAGCAAAAACTCTTCCCCTTCTGGAAGCAATGTTTTCTCCGAGAAAATTCATAATGGCCTCGTTCATGCCGACGAGCCCAATGGTGGCGAAATGATTGGCATAGTACCCTCCCCTGGCCTTTTTGATATCCGCCAAATAAAAACGGGAATAAGGATAAAGGCCCTTGGAAATGAAATTCTCAATCGTCTTTCTCTTGATTTCCAGGCTTTCTTTGGCCAAATCCATCATTCTGCCCAATCTTTCAAGAAAGTCTCTCTTGGTTTTGGAAAGATAACCGATTCTGGGCAAGTTTATGGTTATCACTCCGATGCTTCCGGTCTTGCTTCCCGATCCGAATAATCCCCCGCCGCCTCGATTATAGAGATCTTTCAAGTCTAATCTCAATCTGCAGCACATACTCCTTACATCGTCAGGATTCATATCGGAATTTATGTAATTGGCAAAGTAATTTATGCCGTATTTGGCAGAAGCCTCGAAAATATGATCGAAATTAGGATCGTCCCACGGAAAATCCTTGGTAATGTTGATTGTCGGAATGGGAAAAGTGAATACTCTCTGCTTGGCGTCGCCTTCCACCATCACTTCGTACAGAGCTTTGTTGAAAATTTTCATCTCCTCCTCGAACTCCCCATAGGTTTCATTCTGCGGTTTGCCGCCGATGATGACGGGCTGCTTGGCGAAAACCGGGGAGGGCCTCAAATCCAAAGTTATGTTGCTGAAAGGATTTTGGAAACCGACCCTGGTGGGCACGGACATGTTGAACATGAATTCCTGCAGGGCCTGTTTTGTCTGCTGGTAATTTAAATTATCGTAACGGATAAAAGGAGCGAGTAATGTGTCAAAGTTTGAAAAAGCGACTGCTCCCGCCACTTCTCCTTGCAGCGTATAAAGAAAATTTACTGCCTGTCCCAGAATTGCGCGGAAGTGTTTCGCGGGTTTCGTTTCAACTTTTCCCGGAACTCCGCCGAAACCTTTCAGCAATAAATCATACAGATCCCAGCCGGCACAGTAAGGGCCCAGGGTATCCAAGTTGTGCACGTGAAAATCTCCGGACTCATTGGCCTCTCTTACTTCCTGGGGATAAATTTTGTTGAGCCAATATTTTTTTATGATTTGCGATACGGCATAATGATTCAATCCCTGCAGGGAAAAAGCCATGTTGGCATTTTCCTGAACCTCCCAGTCCAGTTTTTCCAAGTACTGGTCCATTCTTTCAACCGTCTCCTCGGAAATCGTTACCGCCTCCCTGATTCTTCTTCTCTGCTCTCTGTAAAGTATGTAGGCCTTGGCCGTATCAACCAATCCTTCCAGAATTAAAACTTCCTCAACTATGTCCTGGATTTGTTCCACTTCCGGAATTTCGTCTTTCTTGAATCTTCTGTTCAGAATTTGGATTACTTTCTCGGAGAGTTTCTTTGACCGGATACCGTCACCCTGATCGGTGGCGGTAATCGCCTTGAAAATGGCTTTGGTGATTTTATCTTGGTCAAATTCTACAATCGTCCCGTCCCTTTTTTTGATTTTTGTAATTTTATTTGTAGTCATATCTAGAGAAAAATAGGCGAAGAGATTTTCTCTTCTTCACTTTCTTCTCACTATCATGAGAAAAATAATCGATGAGAATTTTATCCTCATCTTCAGCATAGATTATTACATTCTATCTTGAAAAAAAAGGAGGGTCAAACCTTGTCAAACCCTCTTAAAACAATAGTTTATCCACACCCCTATTTTTCCCCTTGCTTTTCTATCGCTCCGTAGGGACAGATCTTTTCTCCTCCGCATTTTTCCAATTTTTCCTGACCTATCACCTTGGCTTTACCGTCTTTGTCCATTTCCGTACCCCCCGGACAGTCGATAACGCAAAGTCCGCAACCGATGCACTTTTCTTTATTTACTTTATAAGACATATTATTTGTTAATCGCTAAGTCCCGCGATAACGGGACGAAGTGGAAGATGAAATTTATTTCATCGTTCTCCTAAAATTTGGATCTGGACCTTTCTTTTTCTTGGCCGGTCAAGTTCGACAAAAAAAATTCTTTGCCATTGACCCAACTGTAATTCTTTGCCGATTAAATTCAGGGTGACTGAAACCAACAAATGAATAGCCTGGCAGTGGGAATGCCCGTTGATGCATTCTGCCGGACAAACATTAACCGTTCTTTTTGTTAAATCATCGTGTTGATAATTTAAATCCTGCGGTGCGGTTTTCCGCAAATTATTTTTAAAATCTTCTATCAGCAAAGGTTCGTTCTCGTTGACTATTAAAGATGAAGAAGTGTGCAAAATCTGGATGTTGACGAGCCCGTCTTCAATTTCACTTTCTTTAATGAAATTTTTCACCTGGTCGGTGAAATCAATAAAATCAAACTGTCCCTTCGTCTGAAATTCAATTGTTTTATTTATTGTTTTCATCTCCTTTTTTATTCTACACGTCTCATCCCAAAATTCCAGACAGATAATAGATTCCGAGGGATAATAAAATGATCGCCTCCGCTAAAATTATCCATTTCAGGAACTTCGGCGAACTCAACCAAATCCGGCTGGTGAATAAAGTAACGAGAAAAACGATTATTTCATCCAATAAATAGAATGCGACGAAAATGGCAATATAGAAAAGATAGTGAAACGTCGACAATCCCGCTTCCGCCAGAACGGCGGCGAATGCCACGGGCACCACTGCCGAACAGGGAAACTCCACGACGGTTATAATAAAAGCAAAAGAAAAAATTGCACCGATTAAAAGAAATAGGCTCGAAACGGAAGGATCTTTCAGAAGATTTTGCAATTTGCTTGAGAATTTCGAAACTATGTTTCCGCCGACTTCCGATTCGCAAGTCGGCCCTTTTTTCCTTAGATCGATGAACTGCTTTAAAAAATACGCCCCTCCCGCCAAACCAAGCGTTCCTATTAAAACTTCCATAATCTTCAAATAAGAGGCTATGAATTCAAACAGTTTGTACCAGAAAACGATCAAAAGTCCGTAAACAACGGCCGTAGTCAGGATAAAAACTCCCCCGAAAAGCAGTATTTTTTTCTTTGAATTGAGGGCCAAAACCAGGCTGAGAATCAATATTAAGGCTCCTAATGAACAAACGTTAAAACCGTCCAGAACCCCAAGAGCAGCCGCCATTACGGGGAAAGAAAGGCTGCTTACTTTTATCTCCCCCAAAAAAGGAATTTTAATGTTTCTTTCTATTATAGATGTATTAATAAGGGAGACGTCTCCTTTATCCGGCCTCAAACATTTCTCCAGACAACTTTCCAGTTCTTCGGCAATTTCCTGACTGAAACCGACAAAATACTTTTCGGGAGTAAAGGTGGCCGGCACCAATCCCTGGAGATTTTTGGGCACGCTATATTCCCGGTAGAAATCTTTCAAAAGTTCTTGATTTTGCTGACTATAGATCGCCTCGTACTGGTTGATTTTAATTTCAGGATACCTGTCCTGTAAATCTTTCAAAAATTCTTCTTCGGCCACGCAATGCGGACAGGTCTGGCTGTAAAAGAAAGTTATCTCAACATTATCTTGAGCAAAAACCGGCAATGAAAATAGAAGAAAAATTAAAAAAAAACTAATCGAAATTAATTTTTGCATGTAAAATTTTAGATGCGAGTGTCTAAGATTTCTTCGTAATTCTTTTCCACAAAATCGTTCAGTTTATTTTCGATTACGTCGATCTCTCTCCCGCCTTCAATATTTATCGCTTTTATTATCGCCTGGCTTCCGTTTTTAAAAAACATGATTATCTTGTCATCCACTCTATCAAAACTTTCGAGAAGGCATTTTTCAGGGTTGAATCTTTCATAACCGTCACTAGGTCCTCTCCAGGGGACCTTGTCATATCTGAGGTTTTTGCTTTCTCTGATTTTCATGTTGCCATGAACCTTGGATAAGGCATTAAACCTCTCTTTACTGCTTTTATGATAACATATATCAAAAATTAAAGGAACTATTCCGCATTTCTCCCCCTGTCAATACATCATTGTTTTTTACCCCTTTTTCTTTTTTTTGCTTTTTTGTTAAGCCTTTTTCGATTTCGCCATCCTATTCCCATTTTTTTGTCTGTTGTTTTTTATGCATAAGACCTTTAATTCATATTAGCAAAAAATCGCCGGCTTGGCGATTCTCTGCAGGTTAAAAAGAAAAACTCGATTAACGCGAAGAAATCTGAATCGTTCTGGCAGTATAACTTCCATCGGAATTCTCATCGCCGCCGATAATTATCTGTTTGCCGATTTCTATATCATCCTTAGAGCCCTGAGCCATTTCTGATACCGTGGTAGACGTAGAAAAAAATACAATCTTTGAACCGCCGTCCGGAGTTTTGAGAGTCAAACTTTGCTCGTCCAAAGACACCACTTCGCCGTAAAGCGAACCCGCACCCATGCCCCGCTGAATAGTTACCCCCGCATTTCCCTGAAAGAGTTGCTGACGTTCCTCTGCGGATAAGTTCTGAAAATTCTGCCTGGAGAAATTGCCCGGAGCGTTTTTGCTTTCTCCGTATTTCATCCCCCAAAAAAATCCTCCCCCACCAATCACTAAAATTACAGCAATGATTATTGGTAATATTTTTTTATTCATATCTCAATGCTTCGATAGGATTAAGTTTTGCTGCCTTTTGGGCCGGCCAATAACCGAAGGCAATGCCGATAATTGCGGAAACGCTAAAAGCCAAAACGATTGAAAGCAAGGAAATCTGTGTGGCCATGCCACTAAAGAAGGTTATGGTAAAAGCCAATGCCCACCCAAGAACTATTCCGAAAATTCCCCCGAGAAAAGTAAGCATTACCGCTTCGGCCAGGAACTGCAGATTTATATCCAATCTTTTTGCGCCGATGGCCTTTCTCAGTCCGATCTCCCTGGTTCTTTCGGTTACTGTCGTCATCATCATATTCATGATGCCGATACCCCCGACGATAAGCGAGATTCCGGCGATTGCCGCCAAAAGAATGGTCATGGTATTTGTTATAGAGGAGGCGGCCCCAATAAGATCCTGCTGATTAAAAACGCTGAAATCGGCCAGCTGGGGATCTGCGATATTGTGCCGCTGTAAAAGCAAACTCGTGATTCCCGCCTGTACTTGTGTCATCATCTGGGAGCTTTCGGCCTGAACGTTTATGCTTGAAACATAATCGCTCCCGGCTAAAAACCTCTGAGCCGTGGTAATGGGAATGAAAATCATGTCATCCTGGCTGCCGAAACCCGTTCCCCCTTTAGCTTCGGTTACGCCTATGACTTTAAAATTAATACCGTTGATCCTTATTGTTTGACCCACGGGATTCGTTCCCGTGGCGAATAAATCGTCCCGAACCGTACTACCCAAGACCGCTACCTTGGACTGACCGCTGATATTTTGATCGGAAAGAGAAGAACCCTGCCCTATTCCAATGTTCCTCACCTCAAAATAGGAAGGGATGGTGCCTACAATCTGGGTATTGGTATTCTGGCCTTTAACAACAACCTGGTAGCGAAGGGAAAGTTCGGGAGCCACTGCCTGGACCGAAGAAACCCCTTGAGCTATGGCTTCCGCATCCGCTATCGTCAGCGTCTGGGCCGAACCCCTGCTGTTTGAAACCTGGGAAAAAGTTCTCTGGAATCCCGGAGACACCGTGATCAAATTCGCGCCCATGGACTGGATATTCGATTCAATGGATCCCGTTGCTCCTTGGCCTATTGAAATCATGGCGATGACCGAACCTATTCCTATAACGATACCCAAAATAGTCAGGCCCGACCTGGTTTTATTGGCAGAAATCGCCATATATGTTTCTTCAAATAAATCGGCTATAAGCATAAGTTAATTATGGTTAACTATGTCTTCTATGATTTCTCCGTCTTTAATGGAAATTTTCCTTTTGGCGTTATCGGCTATATATTTTTCGTGAGTGATTAGAATAATCGTTCGTCCCTGTTCGTTCAGCTCGCGGAAAGTTTCCATGACAAGCTCTCCGGTCTTGCTGTCGAGATTACCCGTCGGCTCATCTGCCAAGATAATAGAAGGGCTGTTTACCAGAGCCCTGGCAATGGCCACTCTCTGCATTTCTCCTCCTGAAAGCTGATTTGAAAGATGAAAAAAATGTTTTTCCTCCAAACCCGCGCCCAAAAGACAACTCTTGGCAATTTCTTCCCGCTCGCTTTTGGGAATGTTGGCATAACGTAAGGGTAACACGACGTTCCTTAAGACCGTCGTCCGCGGCAAAAGATTGAAAGACTGAAAGACGAAACCGATTTTCTTTTTTCTGATATCGGCCAGTTCGTCGTCGGAGAGTTTGGAAACATCCTTGCCCTCAAAGAAATACTGACCGCCGCTTGGGTTGTCCAAACATCCCAAAATATGCATCAGGGTTGATTTACCAGAACCCGAAGGTCCAATAATGGCCACGAACTCGCCGTCAGCGATAGAAAAAGAAATTCCTTTCAGAACTTCGTTTTCAACCCCGCCGGATTTATAAACCTTGGTAACATCTTTAACTTCGAGCATCTTAATTTATTTACCTGCTAAAAACCCTCATCTGGCTTCCTCCTCCACTGCTTATTCCCGGTATTTGAAAGCTTTGGCTGTTTCCAGTTTGGGTAGTCTGGTTTGTACTCGGATTAATTGTTGAAGTAACGATAATATCGCCTTCGTTGAGGCCGTTGACGATCTCTGTGTAAAGATCGTTCGACAATCCGATTTCAACAACCTGCGCTTTCGGAGAACTAGGCAAAACCATTCCCGAAACGTTAGCTAATAATTTCTCTTTCATGTCATCCGAAATTTCCACCAGTTCAATATAAGAAGAAGCTCCCTGGGATTTAATCGCACCGTTGGAAACCAACAAAACATCCTGTTTTGAATCGGTAATAATGTCCGCCGTAACGCTCATGCCGGGCTTAATGTTCTCTTTCTGGGCATCAAAAGAAATTTTCACTCCGTAGCTGACTACGCCCTGGGAAACCTGCCCCAAAGCATCGACATCGAAAACCTTCCCGGCTACGGTCAAATCGGGCAAGGCATCGAAAGTAAGAGTCACCTTTTGCCCGACTTTTACATCGGCCGCATCAACTTCATTGAGAGAGATTTCAGCTATTTTCTGCTGGGTGATAAGGCTAAATAAAACCGTACTGGCCGAAATTGAATCGCCCTTTTCTGTGTTCACGGAAGCCACGACCCCGTAAAAAGGAGAATAAATGGAATAGTCTGCCAACTTTTCTTTTGCATCAGCCAAGGCTTTTTCCGCTTTCGCCACCTTGGTTTTCTGATCCTCTATGTCGAAATTAGCGTTTATCACGGCTTCTCTGTAAGTCTGAATACTGTTCATGCTGGAATAGAAGCTGGAAAGATAGCTGTTCGTTTTACTCGTATAACCGCTGAGACTGGCCAGATGAGTGTCGGAAAGAGATTGCACCCTGAGATTTCGCTCTATGAGTTTGTCCTGGTAAAACTGAATCAAGTTGATAACGCTTTTTATAGCTTCCGACATGTCTTTCGTCGTCTCGTATGTTTCCCCTATCAGTGACTCTATTATCGCATTATCCGGAAACCTACCTGTGGATTTGTAATCTTGGAAGTTCTGGTCGTATTTTTCGCGTACAATTTGGTATTTCTCGTATGCGTCATCCCTGTATTGGAAAACTTTTTCATCGTACGCCCGCGCACTGCTTGTATAATAATCTATATTCCATTGATTATTTGAAAGATTATAGCCCAACAATATGTCCTGCAAACCGCTCATTACCGTCGGAAAATCAAGAAAGGCATTAGCGACCGTAGTGAAACCGTCGGTATAGGCTTTATTGAGGTTATCTACCGCTTTTTCTTTAGTGCCCCTTATCGTACCCTCGTCAGTCGCCATGCCCTCCATCTTATCCAAACTCAGCTGCGCCTGCCTAAAGCTTTCTTCCGCCTCCTCTATTGCTTCCTGAGCATCGCTCGTATCCAAACGAACAAGAAGAGCTCCTTTTTTTATCTCCTCGCCCTTGTCCGCGCCAACGTAAATAATGTCGCCGGCAACCTTTGATTTGACGTCTACCTGGTCCAAGGAGGCGACCTGACCGGAACCGGAAACCGAAATAACGATCGTTCCTTTCTGGACTGCCTCCGTAAGGTATTTTACCTGACCGTCATCTTTGGCCAGATTCTGATGAATGAAATATGTTCCCAGGGAAATTATAAAAATCACCATGAGAGTCATGATTTTGTGTCGGACTATCGACTCGAATATTTTATTGAACATAGATGTTGCTATATTAAAAAAATCTCAGGTCTCCGTTCCGTCGGCGCCTTAACGTCCGAATCCCCCTCTGAAACCCTTACCGAATTTACCGCCAAAACAATTCAAGAAACCGAATCCAATTCCGTTTTCTTCAGCCCAGGCTTTGGTTTCTTCTCTTTTTTCTTCCATTTTAGCCTGTCTTTCCTCCAGAGAAAGACCTTTTAACGTATCATATTCCTCGCGCAATTCTTCCCGTTTGGCTGCAAGTGCTTCTTTTTGCTCGTCGGTCAGCTCTTTGAAAGCCGGCCTTTCTCCCAATCTCGTCTGCATTTCTTGTCCTCTTTCCTGGCGCATTTCGTCGAAAAAGGCCTTTACCTCGTCAAGATTGAGATTGAACCTCTCGGCAAATTTTTCAATGATTGGCGGGTAATCCAAGCTGCCGCTTTCGGCCTTAACGCTGGCTATTCCTATGCCGCAAATACCGAAAACCGCAACCGCCGTTATGCTATAAATTAAAATCTTTTTCATGTTTTTTCATCGTTTGTTTCCCGACCTTTCTAATTATTAATACAACCATATATCTTTTTTATTTCAGAAGGAGTTACTTAAAACTTCTCGGCAGGCGGTCCGGTGGTGATAAAGGTGAACGCATGGAAGGAGAAAGCCTGAGGTCGTCGTCAATCTTGCTCACGCCGATGGCAGTAATCCTACCCCCTTCTTCCTTCCCGAAAACCACCACCGTGTCCCCGCTTTCTATCTGCGCTTTAAACTTTACTCGAGTTTCGGGATTAACTATTACGGTTAACTGATCGCCCCGGCTGGTTTCCATAATAAAACCTGTTTCCGTTGTCTGGGAAACAGCCCCTCTGTGCACGTCTCTAAACTCAGGCATGCCGAAATCACGATAAATGGGTCCTGCGAAAGGCAATTCTCCCTGTCGGGCCTGGAAAAAAAGACTGGAATGAAAAGGAGTTTTATCTATAATAAGACCTCCCACAAGAGCGAATACAATAATAGCCAACAAGGAATAAAAGATCGGCCGGCGATAAACGAAAGCGAAATGCTTGGCAAGTATTTCCAAAAGAACGATCAAGAGTACGCTTGCAATAATTAAAAACCAGGGCAGCAATCTCAAATAAGCCCCGAATCCGAGAAAACCGAAATGTGGCAGGTATCCCACTCCGCTGGCCCGCAAGTGAAAACCGATAAAACTGATTAAAAATACGGCAAAGGCTCCGACGACGAGAACGCCGACGATGCTTAGAATCGTCTTTAAAACAAAATACACTTTGGGCTTCATCTTAACGTCGCCCTTCTTTATTTTGGTGAGCACCTTGTCTATAATGTTGTTTTTTTGCTGGTTATTTTCCATGACCGTATCCTAATTTTTTAAAAACAGTCTTCATTTTATCTTTCGCTCTTTTTATCCTTATCCCCACGGTTGAAATCGGAATCTGCATCACATCGGCAATTTCCCTGTAACTCAACTCTTCCAGGTAATAAAGGATGATGGGTTCACGGTATTTCGCATCCAACCCATTGAGACATGCGTCAATCATTTTCTTTACGTCCTGACGGTCTATGTCCTCTCGGAGCGTATTATCATGAAGGACAAAAGGAAGGAAAGTATCCAAATCAAACAAAGGTAAAATCATCCTTCTTTTTTTGAGCCTGTTGACTAATTCATTGTGTGCGATGCGATACAGCCAGGTCGAAAACTTTCTATTTGTGTCGAAACTTCTGATGTTCTCGTATACCTTCAAGAATATGTCCTGAACGACGTCTCTTACGTCTTCGTAATTTGAGAGGAATTTTCTTGCATATCTCTTTATCTTTTCCTCGTAGCGATGAATCAAGACGCCGAATAAATCAACATCGCCTGCCTGAACCAAACCGGCCACTTCTTCATCTGATTGCTGAGGCTTTTCTTGCTTCATTTTATTACTACAATAAAAATATTCTCTTTATTTCAACGATTAACGCGTCCTCTATCCTACCAAAAAACCGCCTTCTTGGCGATTTTTGGAATCCTATTCTTGGGATTGTCCTATTAAGCGAAAACCTCCTTCAACGCGGTTTCTTCCACCAAGATTCCCACTAATTTAGCCAGCCTCACGGCTCTTTTTTTCATTTCTTCCTCTGTCACTACCTTTACTTTATCAATTGCCTCTTTCAAATATTCTTCGCTCGCCTCAGCTCCCAAATCATTGGCTAATTTTGTAAATTTTTTCTCCAACTCTTCTCTGTTTTCTCCTCTGTCAAATCTTCCTCCGCAGCCGGTAATCGAACCCACAATTTCGCCGTTAACCTTAATTGGCACCCATAAAGAAGCGTAGCCAGCGAAACAATCCATAAAGGCCGCCTCCTTCATAGTTTTTACCAAGCCAAGGGCAGTATGATAAGTATCTGTGCACCCCTTCTTCCCTTTCTCCGTCTTTTGAATAAAATCGCTGCAAACTTTCATTTGACCGCTCATTTTTGTTACTAAATCCCCGTTTTTATCCGTCGTCACAATCTGAGCGCCAACGCTCTCGGCAAAATCATCTTGCAATGTCTGGAGAGTTTTTAAAAACCACTGAGTTTCTTCCGATATATTTTTATTTGGCATATTCTTAAATTTTTAAATGAAAATAATTCGACCTTTTTATGTCTTTCTGATTTTTATGGCCTTTCCCTCTATCAAGGCTAGGGTAACTTTTTTCCTAGCCGAAGTCAAAATTCTCTGGAGAGTGCTCTGGGAAACTTTCATTTTCTTTGCAGCTTCCCTTTGTTCCAGATTTTTCAGATCGCAAAGTCGCAGCGCCTCCAATTCATCCATGCTTAAATCAACCTCTTCCAACAAAGATAAGGGCACGGCTCTTGGTTTAAAATAGACCACGTCCGGGTCAAACAATACTCTTCTTGGTTTTAATGGTCTTGCCATATTATTCTCTGACTAAGTTAATTTTACACTTCGGACACAAAAGCTGGGAACAGGGAATACCGGGCTGGTGAGGAATTTTATAACCGCATTTCGGACAAACGCAGTAGCCGCCAGGCCCCCCTCCTCTGGCTTCTTCAATTTTTCCTCTAAATCTGCCCTTTCTCTGCCAGCCAAACCCCCCGCCAAAAGCTGGTTTATAAAATCCGG